>NZ_DASWSJ010000043.1:0-99254 GCF_036402745.1 Actinophytocola sp.
CGCCGGCCACCCATGAGCACACCGTGGTCTACCGGCCACTCTCCGACGACGTGCCGACGTGGGAGACGGCGCCGGCCTGGTCACCCGGTGAACCACTCCCCAGCGTTGGCCCAACTTGTTTCGTCCGTTGGATGACATGCAACACCGTTTCACACTCCTCGAACTATGCTTGCCCCCGATGAGCCACTTACCGAGCCGTGTCCTGGTCACCGGGGCGGCGGGCCGGCTCGGCCGGATCGTGCTGCGCGAGCTGGTCGCGCGCGGTGCGACCGCCGTCGGCCTCGACCGTCAGGATCCGGGCGACACCGAGACCGAGCAGTTCTTCACCGGCAACGCCGCCGACCCGGGCCTGGTCAAGGCCGCGCTCGCCGGCGTGGACACGGTGATCCACCTGGCCGCGACGCCCACCCCGGAGTTCCTGCCGGGCGACGAGGTGTTCGTCGGCAACGCGGCCGCCACGTTCGTCGTGCTGGACGGGGCGGCCCGCGCCGGGATCGACCGGGCGGTGATCGCCAGCAGCTTCTCGATCACCGGTCTCCCGTTCGGCCCGCCGGAGCTGCGCCCGGCCCACGTGCCGATCGACGAGGCGTCGCCGCTGCTGGTCGCCGACCCGTACGCACTGTCCAAACAGGCCGATGAGGCCACCGCGGCGATGGTGGCCCGGCGCGACGGCATGACCATCAGCGCGCTGCGGTTCCCGCTGCTCGGCTGGCCCGACGACGGGCAGCTCGCCGAGCAGGCCGAGTTCTACCGCCAGAACCCGGCGGCCGGCGTCTCGCACCTGTGGACCTACCTGGACAGCCGGGACGCGGCGCGTGCCTGCTGGCTCGCGGCCACCGTGCCGCTGTCGGGCTTCCACCCGATCTTCGTCACCGCGCCGGACACGCTCGCGCCGTACCCGACCGAGGAGCTGCTCGACCGCTGCATGCCCGGTGTGCCGCGCCGCGCGCCGCTGCCGGGCCGGACGGTGCCGGTCGACCTGACCGCCGCGCGCACGCTGCTGGGCTTCACCGCCGAACGCCTGTTTCCGCAGAGGGACACATGACCTACTACGCCGACTACTCGCCTGGGTCGGGGCGCCTCGAGCCGCGGGCCGCGCTGGACTCCGACGCCGCGTGCATCGACCTCGCCGGCACCTGGCGCTTCCACCTGTCGGCCACCGCGGACAAACCGGACGACTTCGCCCAACCGGACTTCGACGACTCCGAGTGGGCCGTGCTGCCGGTGCCGTCGCACTGGCCGCTCTACGGGTACGGCGCGCCCGCGTACACGAACGTGGTCTACCCGTTCCCCGTCGACCCGCCGCACCCGCCGGAGGAGAACCCGACCGGTGACCACCGGCGCGCGTTCGACCTGCCGGCGGACTGGGCCGGGGCGGAGGTGGTGCTGCGGTTCGACGGCGTCGAGTCGTGCGCGCGGGTGTGGCTCAACGGCACCGAGCTGGGCTTCTTCACCGGCAGCCGGCTGCCCACCGAGTTCGACGTCGGCCCGCTGCTGCGGCCGGGGCACAACGTGCTGGCGGTGCGGGTGCACCAGTGGTCGGCGGCGAGCTACCTCGAGGACCAGGACATGTGGTGGCTGCCGGGGATCTTCCGCGGCGTGACGCTGCGGCGCCGGCCCGCCGAGCGGCTCGACGACGTGTTCGTGCACGCCGACTACGACCACACGACCGGCCTGGGCACGCTGCGGGTGGACACCTCCGCGCCGGCGCTCGTGTCGGTGCCCGAGCTGGACCTCGTCGACGTGCCGGCGGGTTCCGCGGTGACCGTCGCGGTGCGGCCGTGGTCGGCCGAGTCGCCGCGGCTCTACGACGTCACCGTCGCGACGGCCGGGGAGACCGTGCGGCTGCGCGCCGGGTTCCGCACGGTGTCCATAGTGGACGGTGTGCTGCTGGTGAACGGCGCGCCGGTCGCGCTGCGCGGGGTCAACCGGCACGAGTTCCATCCGGACTTCGGCCGCGCGGTGCCGTACGAGACGATGCGTGCCGACGTGGTGCTGATGAAGCAGCACAACGTCAACGCGGTGCGCACCAGCCACTACCCGCCACACCCGGCGTTCCTCGACCTGTGCGACGAGTACGGGCTGTGGGTGGTCGACGAGTGCGACCTGGAGACCCACGGGTTCTTCTTCGCCGGCTGGCGCGACAACCCGTCCGACGTCCCCGCGTGGCGTGAGTCCTATCTGGACCGGATGCGGCGGACGGTGGAGCGGGACAAGAACCACCCGAGCATCGTCCTGTGGTCGCTGGGCAACGAGAGCCACACCGGCGCGAACCTGGCCGCGATGGCCGAGTGGACCCGGCAGCGGGACCCGTCCCGGCCGATCCACTACGAGGGCGACTTCGACTGTGCCTATGTGGACATCTACAGCCGGATGTACGCCTCGCACGAGGAGACCAGGGCCATCGGGGAGCGGGCCGAGGAGCCGCTGGCCGACCCCGAGCAGGACGCGCGGCGGCGCGCGATGCCGTTCGTGCAGTGCGAGTACGCGCACGCGATGGGCAACGGGCCGGGCGGGCTCGCGGAGTACGTCGCGTTGTTCGACGCCTACCCGCGCTGTGCCGGCGGGTTCGTATGGGAGTGGATCGACCACGGGCTGCGGCACCCAGACCTCGAGTACGCCTACGGCGGCGACTACGGCGAGCCGGTGCACGACGGCAACTTCGTGATCGACGGCGTGGTGTTCCCGGACCGCACGCCGTCGCCGGGGCTGCTGGACCTGAAGAAGGCCTACGAGCCGGTGCGGTTCTCCTTCGGCGACGACGGCGACGACGGCGCGGACGGCGCGGACACCGTGACCATCGAGCCGTTGCGCGGCGACCTGTCCGGGCTCCGGTTCGGGTGGACCGCGTCGTCGGGTGGCGCCGGGCTCCTGGACGTACCCGCCGACGGCGGGACCGTGCCGCTGCCGGACGTGCCGGTGGACGGCGAGACCTGGCTGACCGTGCGGGCCGTGCTCGCGGCCGACCAGCCGTGGGCGGAGGCCGGGCACGAGGTCGCCTGGGCCCAGCACCGCGTCGCCGAGGCACCCGGCCCGCGCCCGCCCGCCACCGCCGTCCGTCCACAACGGATCGACGGCGGGCTCGCCCTGGGGCCGGCGTCGTTCGACCGGACCGGCCGGCTCGTGGAGTTCGCCGGCGTGCCGGTGACCACGCCGCGGCTGTCGTTGTGGCGCGCGCCGACGGACAACGACCGCGGCGCGCGGTTGCACGACACCTGGCACGCGATGGGCCTGCACCGGCTGACCCACCGGGTGGACGAGGTCGACGTCGGCGACGGGATCACGGTCCGCACGAGGGTGGCGCCGGCCGGGACCGACCGGGGCGTGCGGGTCGAGTACCGGTGGACGCCGCTGGGTGCGGGCGTGGCGCTGGCCGTGCACGTGGCGCCGGAGGGCGAGTGGCCCGAGCCGATCGCGAAGCTGGCGCTGGCGATGTCGCTGCCCGGCACGCTCGACCACGTACGCTGGCGCGGCCGCGGCCCCGGGGAGTCCTATCCGGACACCGGCATCGCGGCCCGGCTGGACACCTTCCACGCGACGGTCGACGAGCTGCAGACGCCCTACCTCCGGCCGCAGGAGAACGGCCGCCGCGCCGACGTCCGGTGGGCGACGCTCGCCGACGCGGCCGGGCGCGGGCTGCGGATCACGGGCACGCCGACGTTCGGCCTGACGGCCCGCCGCTGGACCGACGCCGCGCTGGCCGCGGCCACGCACCGCAACGCGCTGGTGCCGGGCGGCACCGTGGAGCTGACCGTCGACATCGGACAGCACGGCATCGGCACCGCGTCGTGCGGGCCGGGCACGTTGCCCGAGTACGAGCTGTTCCTCCGGGAGACGAGTTTCGTCCTGTTGCTGGAGCCGGTGACTCCGTAACTCGCGTTGTCGGCGCCGCGTCGTCGTGCAAGGATGCTGTCCTTCGTGCAAGGGAGTATGTGATGGCGTCTCGACTCAACCCGTACCTCAGCTTTGCCGGAAATGCGCGGCAGGCGATGGAATTCTACGCGCGGGTATTCGGCGGCAATCTGACGTTGAACACCTTCGGCCAGCTGGGTGCCGCGGACACCCCGGAGGCCGACAAGATCATGCACGCCAGTTTGGAGGCCCCCAACGGCTTCACGCTCATGGCGTCCGACACCCCGCCCGGCGTGGCTCACAACCCGGGCGACAACATCTCGATCAGCCTCAGCGGCGACGACGGTCCGGAACTGCACGACTACTGGGACAAGCTCAGCGAGGGTGGCGCAATTTCGGTCCCGCTCGAAAAGCAGGTGTGGGGCGACGAGTTCGGCCTGTGCGTAGACCAGTTCGGGATCCCCTGGATGGTCAACATCGGGCAGCCACAAAGCTGACCTTCGCCGGCGTATTCTGGGTGGCGTGCTGACGCCCAAGGTGTTCGTGTCGTACGCCCACGAGTCCCAGCGGCACCAGGGCGACGTGCTGGCGTTCGCCACGTTCCTGCGCGGTCAGGGGGTGCACGCGGTCCTCGACCTGTGGTCGGCCCACGACCGGCACGACTGGTACGCCTGGGCGATCCGCGAGCTCACCGCGGCCGACTACGTCCTGGTCGTGGCGTCGCCGAACTACAGGCGAACGGGCGACGGCAGCGCGCCGGCCGACGAGCACCGCGGGGTCCAGTCCGAGGCCGCCGTACTGCGTGACCTGGTCTACGGCGACCGGCCGGGCTGGCTCCCCAAGGTGCTGCCGGTGCTGCTGCCGGGCCACGGGGCCGACGAGATCCCGCTGTTCCTGCAGCCCAACACGGCCAGCCGCTACGAGGTGACGTCCTACACCACCGAGGGCGCGGAGGACCTGCTGCGGGTGATCCACCGCAGGCCAGGCCACGTCGCGCCCCCGGTGGGGTCCCCGCCGGACCTGCCGCCGCACTCGGGCGACCCGGCCGCCGCCGCTCCCGCTCCTGGCGAGGTGCCGGCCGAGGACGGCGCGGTCACCAACACGATCACCGGCACCGTCACCGGCAAGGTGGTCCAGGCCCGCGACATCCAGGGCGGCGTGCACTTCTGATCACGGCGCCGTGCCGCCGGTCCCGATCTCCAGCACCGCGAGAATGTCCCGCGGCGACAGGGCGAGGTGCGGCTGGTGGTCGAGCCGCAGCTGCTGCCGCGCGGTGAGCTGGTGCACGACGAGCTGGTCGTCGAGCTTCACGACGAGGACGGCGCCGAGCCTGACGACCGCCTCCTTCGTCTTCTGCAGCGAGGTGATGAGGGGGCCGAGATGCTGCAGCATGGTCGCCGTGATCTGCGCGTCCTGCGCGAGAACCAGGCGCGCGTCGGCGGCGTGTGCCGCCATGGCACCCAGCTCGCGCACGCCGGGATCGGCCCGCAGACGCCGGAACCACGAGCCGATGATCGCGTCGTCCCGCTGGACCACCGGTGCCCCGGCCACCTCGAGGACACCGACGACGGCGGCCTCCACCTGCTCGTGGCCCGCCTCGTCCGACAGGTAGATGGAGACCGGAAACGTCGGGTGCTCCGCCGCCCACAGCGTCGGGTCGGCGCGCAGTATGCGCTGGTACAGCTCGAGCAATCCCGGCCCGGGCTCGATCCCCAGGTCGTCGGCCAGGTGCTGGGCGAACCGCTGGTAGGTGGCGAGCGCGGCGGACTCCTGGCCGGACCGGTACCGCGCGAGCACGAGCTGCGCGACGAGCCGCTCGCGCAGCGGGTACTCGTCGACCAGCCGGGCCAGCTCGCCGATGATCTCGTCGTGCCGGCCGTGCTCGAGCTCCGTGTCGAACCACGCCTCCAGGACGGCGAGCCGCAGCTCGGACAGCTGAGGCGCGAGGAACCCGCCGCCGAGGTCGGCGAACTCTCGCCCACGCCACACGTCCAGTGCGGCGCGGAGTCGGGACGGGCGCTGACTCGCGGGCAGGACCGTCGCCTCTGCGAGCAGGTTGCGCACGATCGTGACGTCGATCAGGGACTCGTCGAGGGTCAGCCGGTAACCCGGGGGCACCGTCTCGATCCGCACGTTCCCGGAGTCGTCGACCTCGCCGAGGCGCCGGCGGAGGCGGGAGACGTAGCCGTGCACGACCCTCCGCGCGGTGGCCGGCGGTTCGTGCGCCCAGAGGACGTCGATGATCCGGTCGAGCGGCACGGTCCGGTTGGGTTCGAGGAGCAGCAGCGCGAGCACGCCGCGCATGCCCGACGAGCCGAGCGGCACCGGGCGGCCGCCGGCGCGCACCTCGAGGGGGCCGAGCAGGTAGAACCGCAGGCCGTCCTGCCCGGTATCCGCTTCGGTACTCACGCCGGCCCCCAGACCAGTCGCCGTTCGCTGTCAGGGTGACTCTAGGCCGCCGTCCGGGCGGCGGACCGTCGCGGCCCAGCGTTCGTGCAGGCCGGTGACCGGGGGATACTTCGCCGCCTCGCCCTCGTCCAGGTCCACGCCCCAGCCCGGCTGGGGGGACGGGTACAGGTAGCCCTCCCGCGCGACCGGGGTGCCGGGGAACACCTCCAGCGTCGCCTCGTTGTAGGCGTGGCCCTCCTGGATGCCGAACGCCGACGTGGTCACGTCCAGGGCGATGTTCGCCGCCACACCGACCGGCGACACGTCCCCCGGGCCGTGCCAGGCGGTGCGCACCCCGGTGAGCTCGCACAGCGCCACCAGCTTGCGGCACGCGGACAGCCCGCCGACCGTCGACACGTGGACGCGCAGCAGGTCGACCGCCCCCGTGGACACCATGCGGGCCGCGTCGGTGAGGGACGAGAGCTGCTCGCCCACCGCGATCGGGACCGGGGACGCGGCCGTGACCGACGGCAGCCGGTCGTAGTGCTCCGGCGCCACCGGGTCCTCCAGGAAGAACAGCCGGTACGGCTCCAGCGACCGGGCCAGCACGACGGCCTGCTTCGGGGTCAGCCGGGAGTGGACGTCGTGCAGCAGCTCGACGCCGTCGCCGAGGACCGCGCGGGCCTGCTCGAACAACGCCGGCGTCACCGCCAGGTAGCGGTTCACGTCCCAGCCGTCCGGGTACGGGGCCCGCGGGTAGCCGCCCGGCGTCCCCGGCGCGCCGTAGGTGCCGAGCCCCGGCCCGCCGGTCTGCAGCCGCACGTGCCGGTACCCCTCGGCGACGATCGACGCCGCGTGCTCCAGGGTGTCCTCAATGGACTCCCCCTCGGCGTGCAGGTACGTGTCCGCCGCCGCCCGCACCCGGCCGCCCAGCAGCTCGTACACCGGCATCCCGGCCCGCTTGCCGGCGATGTCCCACAGCGCCTGGTCCACTCCGGACAGCGCGTTGTTCAGCACCGGGCCGTTGCGCCAGTACGAGGACAGGTGTACCAGCCGGTTGATGTCCTCGATGTCGGCCGGATGCCGGCCGACCAGCAGCGGCGCCACATGGGACGCCACCGCGGCGACGACGGCGTGGAACCGCTGGGTGAACGTGGCGCAGCCGAGCCCGTAGAGCCCGTCGTCGGAGGTGTCGACGCGGACCACCACCAGTGGGATGCCCTCGGGGGCGGTCACTATCGCGCGCACCCCGGTGATCCGCAGCGCGTCGCGCGCCGGCCACGGCGCCTGGGTCTCGGGCATCACGGTCATGGGGGACAACGTAATGGGTGAGGGCGGCCGCCGGGGTCCAGACTCCCCGGGGGCCGCCCTCCGCAACCGGATCACTCAGCCGGTATAGGCGGCGAAGATCCGGGTGAACTCCCAGTTCGACTGGCTGATGCCGCTGCAGCTGTCCGCGGGACCGCCGGTGCACGGCCGGTCCCGGTTGAGCGACCAGAACGTCAGCCGCGCCAGGTGATGCTGCTGCGCGTAGGCCAGCATCGTCCGGAAGTGGTTCTGGTTCACGACCTCGCCGACGTCGGTGTTGCCGTTCATCGACGAGATGCCGCTGCGCCGGTAGGCCTGGTCGTCGGTGTAGCCGTAGGCGTTGCGGACGGTGTTCTTCAGGCCCTCGGCCGCCCTGGTCGACAGCGCGCCCATGTCCTGGCCGTTGCCGCCGAAGTTGAACGGCATGATCGTCCACGAGTCGACGGTGAGCCCGGAGGCCGCCGCCCGGTTGATCATCCCCGCGTCCGGTCCGTTCTGCCCGGTGCCGATCGTGACGTACACCTTGAGGCCGGCGTTGTTGGCCTTGACCGTCTTCAGCGCGTCGATCGTGCGCTGCTGCACGGTCGGGCTGTTGTACGCCGACGCCTCGATGTCGATGTCGATCGCGGCCAGCCCGTACGCGCTGATCACCCGCTGGTAGGCGTTCGCGAGCTCACCCGCGCTGCCGCACGACTCCTCGAGCTTGTTGCCGCTCCAGCCGCCGAACGACGGGATGATGTTGCCGCCCGCGCCGCGCACCGAGTTGATCGTGTTCTGGTCGACGCCACCGGTGAGCGCCCGCTGGCCGTCCCACATCGGGTTGCAGTACCCGTTGCTCAGCACGAACGCGAGCGTGAACCACTTGACACCGGTCTGCTGCATCACGGTCACCGGGTTGGGCGGGCTGCCCCACCCGTTGTAGAGGTACGGCGCCACGGCCATCACGCCGGGGCCGGGTGGCGGGTCGCCGCCGCCGACCGCGGGCGCGGTCCACTTCTGGTTCGCGGCACCCGTGCACGTCCAGATCTGCAGCCGGGTGCCGTCGGCCGAGCTGTTGCCGGTGACGTCGAGGCACTTGTTCGCCGCCACGTTCACGATGTCGCCGGCCGCGGTGATCCGCCAGTTCTGCGCGCCGGTCCCGTTGCAGTCCCACAGCTGGATCTTGGCGCCGTCCGCGGTGGACGCCGAGGTGACGTCCAGGCACTTGCCGAGCGCGCGGATCGTGCCGTCGGCGTTCGCCGACCACTGCTGGGCGCCGGACCCGTTGCACGAGTAGAGCTGCACGGCCGTGCCGTTGGCGCTGCTCGCGGCGGCGACGTCGACGCACTTGCCGGCGAGCCCGGTGATCTGCCCGGTCGCCGCCACGGCGTCGGGGGTCGCCACGACCGCCGTGAGGGTCATGGCGAACAGCGTGCCGGCCAGCAGGCCGGCGAGTCTCTTCCTCATCGGATGTCCCTTCACGCCGCGGGGGCGGTCCACTTCTGGTTGGCGGCACCGGTGCAGGTCCAGATCTGCAGCCGGGTGCCGTCGGCCGAGCTGTTGCCGGTGACGTCGAGGCACTTGTTCGCCGCGACGTTGGTGATGTCCCGCGAGGCGGTGACCGTCCAGCTCTGCGCGCCGGATCCGTTGCAGTCGTAGAGCTGGACCTTCGCGCCGTCCGCGGTCGACCCGGACGTGACGTCGAGGCACTTGCCGAGCGAGCGGATCGTGCCGTCGGCGCCGACCGTCCACTGCTGCGCGGCGGAGCCGTTGCACGTGTAGAGCTGCACGGCCGTGCCGTTGGCGCTGCTGGCGCCCGCGACGTCGGCGCACTTGCCGGCGAGGCCCGTGATCGGCCCGGTCCTGCCGGCACCCGGCCCGCTGCCCTGGGTGCCGCTCCAGGTGAACGTCGCCGAGGTCTGCGCCGGCAGGTTGTAGGTGAACGACTGGTTGCCCCAGTTGACCCGCACGCTCTGGGTCGATCCCGTGGTGTTGTAGGCGATGAGCGCCTTGGAGCCGTCGGGGTTGCGCCACGCGACGTTCTTCACCGAGCCGTTGTCGTCGGACGCGATGCGGCGTGCGCCCGGCTTCACGAACTTGGTCAGGTGGCCCAGCGTGTAGTACTCGACGGTGAGGTCGACCTGGCCGTGCCGGCCGTCTCCGTTGTGGACGGTCACCAGCCCGGTGCAGACGTCGCAGCCGCCGTTGTGCGGGTTGTGGTTCTGGTCGACCGCCAGGCTCCACTTGGTGACCGTGCGGCCCCAGTTGCGGGTGTAGTTGATGATGTTGTTCATGTCGTCGGACTGCTGGTTGCCGACCCAGGTGCCGCCGGACATCTCCGTGTCGTACTGCGGGATGCCGGGGTACTGGTTCTGCAGCGTGGTCTGCTGCGAGACGGGGCCGCCGTAGCCGTGCCACGCGATGCCACCGAAGTTCGGGTGGTTGCGGATCGCCGCGTCGTCCACCGTCGGCGCGGCGAAGGAGGCGTACTGGTCCCAGTTCCAGTCCAGCGCGAGGACCTTTGTGGACAGTCCGGCGCCCTGCAGCGCGGGCAGCAGGTTGGTCTTGGTGAAGAACTGCAGGCCCGAGCCGTTCCACATCGCCGACGGGTAGCTCGCGCAGCAGGTCGGCTCGTTGTTCACCGAGACGAAGCTGATCGGGATCCCTTGCGCCGCATAGGCCTGGACGTACTTGACGAAATACTGGGCCAGCGCGGGGTAGAACTGCGACTCCACCCAGCCGAGCTTGTAGTCGTCGTTGTCCTTCATCCACGGCGGCGGGGACCACGGCGTGGCCATCACCTTGATCGCCGGGTTGAGCTGCAGGGCCTGCTTGGTCAGCGGGACGACGTCGGCCAGGTCGTGCGCGATGGAGAACCGGGTGAGGTTCGGGTCGTTCTGCCCGGCCGGCATGTCGTCGTAGGAGTAGCTGAACCGGGCGAGGTCCGAGCCGCCCATCGGGTTGCGGAGGAAGCTCAGGCCGATCCCGCTGTTCGGGTCGAAGAGCTTGCGCATCGTGTCCTCGCGCGTGGCGGCGGGGACGATGTTGCTGGAGTTCAGCAGCCAGGCCGCGGAGTCCGTGAAGGACGCGCCCGCGCCCTCGAACGGCTGGTACTGGGTGTTCTCGTCGACGGTGATGGTGACCTGGCCGGTACCGGTGCCCGGCGTGAAGTTGACCGGGGTCTGCTGCTGCAGCCCCCGGGTGACGTTCCGGCCGCCGGCGTCGTTCGTGGTCGTCAGCCAGATGTTGACCTGCTCGCCGGCGGCCAGCGCCGGGACCGCGGGGACGGCCAGCGCCGCCGCGGTCAGCAGGGCCGTGCCGAGCAGGAGGGAGGTTCGTCGGATTGTGCGTGGGCGCGCCGAAACAGGCATCGGGTTGCTCCTCAACGAATGCAGGGTTGTTCGAGGGGAGAGTGGTGCGGTGCCGCCCCCGTTTCGGAGGCGACACCGTGTTCAGGGGAGTGGGCTCAGCCCACTGTCCACTTCTGGTTGGCCGCGCCGCTGCAGGTCCAGATCTGCAGCCGGGTGCCGTTGGCCGAGCTGTTGCCCGTGGCGTCGAGGCACTTGTTCGCGGCGACGTTGACGATGTCTCTTGCCCCGGTCACCGTCCAGCGTTGGGCGCCGGTGCCGTTGCAGTCCCACAGCTGGATCTTGGCGCCGTCAGCCGTGGACGCCGAGGTGACGTCGAGGCACTTGCCGAGCGCGCGGATCGAGCCGTCGGCGTTGACCGCCCACTGCTGGGCCGCGGTGGCGTTGCAGTCGTAGAGCTGCACCGCGGTGCCGTTGGCGTTGCTGGCGCCCGCGACGTCGACGCACTTGCCGCCGATGCCGGTGATCCGGCCACCGCTGGGCGGCGTGCCGCCGTCGTTGGTGACGCGGACGTAGTCGATGGTCAGCGTGTTCGGGAACGGCGTGCTGGCGTTGGGATCGCCTGGCCAGTAGCCGCCCACGGCAAGGTTGAGGATGACGAAGAACGGGTGGTCGAACACCCACCGGCTGCCGTTGAGGTTCGACGGCGTCAGCGTGAGGTACCTGTTGCCGTCGACCGACCAGGTGATCGTGTTGGGTGCCCAGTCGACGGCGAACACGTGGAACGCGTCCGCGAACGCGCCGCTGATCCCGTAGCCGCCGCCGATCCCGCCGGCACCGGAGTAGCCGGGGCCGTGGATCGTTCCGTGCACCGTGGACGGCTCGAAGCCGACGTTCTCCATGATGTCGATCTCGCCGGCGTCCGGCCAGCCGCCGCCGGTGCCGAGCATCCAGAACGCGGGCCACATGCCCTGCCCTCGGGACATCTTGAGGCGGGTCTCGAAGTGGCCGTAGGTCTGGGTGAACTTGCCGGAGGTGTTGAGCCGGGCCGAGGTGTACTCGCAGCGGCCGTACCAGCAGTTGTAGTTGCCGGGGTTGTCGCGCCGCGCGGTGATCACCAGGTTGCCCTGGCCGTCGTGCACGGCGTTGCTGGTGCTGTTGGTGTAGTACTGCCGTTCGTGGTTGTTGACGTTGTCGCCGGTCTCCATGTTCCACTTGGAGCCGTCGACCGGGGTGCCGGCGGGTGCGTTGAACTCGTCGGCGAACGTCGTGGCGGCGATCCCCACGTCGGGGGCCGCCGCCGCGCTGGGTTCGCCGACGGCCGGGGCGCCCAGCACCGCCGTGGTGCCGAGCAGTGCTGAGGCAACCGCCGCCAGGATGGCGGTGAATCTGAATCGTCGTGAGCAGGGGCGTGCGGACATCATTGTCTCCACCGACGAGTAGTTTTGTTGTCCCTAGCAACAAAGGATGCCATGGTCTAGACCAAGTCGACAAGAGTTGGGGCGACAACTTTCGAAACCGGTTCCGGACCCGGTTCCGACGCCCGGGTTTAAGCGATCGCTTAACGGAGAGGTTCCCCCTGGTCACGGTCCGCGTAGGCTGGCGGGTGAGGTGATACGGATGAGCGATGAGGCTCTGTCGGTTCTGCAGGACATCTGGCATGCGCACGAGCAGTCCGCCGCCGACCTCGACGCCACGATCGGGCACGGCAAGGCCTGCAAGGCCATGAAGCACATCGGGTTCGGCGGGGACGCCGAGCCGGTGGACGACGACCTGCGGTCGGCCTGGCGGACCAAGCTGGAGCGCGAGGGCAAGCTGCGGCCGGACGGGCAGAGCGTGCGTGACCTGCTCTCGGACGACCCGCGCCGCTCGTGACGCCGCCCTCGGTCGGGTCCGTCGCCGAGCTGGCCGAGACGCTGCGCCGCGGCTCGTACCTGGCCGACCGCGGGCTCGCGACGGCCGTGTACGTGGCGCTGTCGCTGCGTCGGCCGCTGCTGCTGGAGGGCGAGGTCGGCGTCGGCAAGACCGAGATCGCCAAGGTGCTCGCCGCCGTGCTCGGCCGGGACCTGATCCGCCTGCAGTGCTACGAGGGGATCGACACCAGCCAGGCGCTCTACGAGTGGGACTACGCGCGGCAGCTGCTGCACATCCGCGCGCTGTCGGAACCAGGCGCCGCCGACGTCTCGGAGCTGTTCGGGCCGGAGTTCCTGCTGGAGCGGCCGCTGCTGTCCGCGGTGCGCGCGGGTGAGCGGTGCGTGCTGCTCATCGACGAGGTCGACCGGGCCGACGACGAGTTCGAGGCGTTCCTGCTGGAGGTGCTGTCGGACTTCCAGATCAGCATCCCGGAGATCGGCACGGTCGTGTCCCCGTCGCCGCCGCTGGTGATCCTCACGTCGAACCGGACCCGCGAGCTGCACGACGCGCTGAAGCGGCGGTGCATGTACCACTGGATCGACTACCCGCCGCCCGAGCGCGAGGTGGAGATCGTGCTGCTGCGCGAGCCGTCGGTGTCGGAGACGCTGGCCCGCAAGGTGGTCGCCGCGGTCACCCGGCTGCGCGAGCTGGATCTCGCCAAGCCGCCGGGGGTGGCGGAGACCATCGACTGGGCGCGGACGCTGGACTTCCTGGGCGAGACCACGCTCTCGCCGGCCGTGGCCGAGGACACGCTGGGGGCGGTGGTCAAGGAGCGGGACGACCTCGCGCTCGTGCGGGAGTCGCTGAGCGAGATCGTGCCCGATGCCTGACTTCGTCCGCCTGCTCGTGGACTTCGGGCGGGCGCTGCGGACCTCGGGGCTCGCGGTGGGGACCGGCGACGTGCTGACGTTCAGCGGCTCGCTGGCCACGCTCGACCCCACCGACCTCGTGGACCTGTACTGGGCCGGCCGGGCGACGCTCGTGCGCCGGCGCGACGACCTCCCGGTCTACGACGAGGTGTTCCGGCAGTTCTTCCTCGGCGCGGCCGCCCCCGCCTCGGACCTGGTGGCCCTGAAGGCGACGCCGGCGGGCGCGGTGGCGGAGTCGGCGTTCGTCGTGCCGGCCACGGAGCCGGGCAGCGAGGAGACGTCGCAGGAGCGGCTGGGGCTCATGGCGTCCACAGTGGACGTCATGCGGCACCGGTCGTTCGCCGGCTGCACCGACGAGGAGCTGGCCCTGCTGCGCCGGATCATGGCGCGGCTGCGGCTCACCCCGCCGCGCCGGCGCACCCGCCGGACCCGCGCCGCGTCGTCCGGGCGCACCCCGGACCTGCGGCGGACCGTGCGCCGGTCGCTGCGCACGCACGGCGAGCTGGTGTCGCTGTACTGGCGGGAGCGCAGGCGCCGGCCCCGGCCGCTGATCCTGATCCTGGACGTGTCGGGGTCGATGGCGGACTACTCGCGCGCGCTGCTGCAGTTCGCGCACACGGCACGCCGGGCCGCGCGGCGGGTCGAGGTGTTCTGCTTCGGCACGCGGCTGACCTGCATCACCCGCCCGCTGCGCTCGCGGTCCCCGGACGAGGCGCTGCGCCAGGCCGCGTCCCTCGTCGTGGACTGGGACGGTGGGACGCGGATCGGCGCGTCGCTGGACACGTTCGTCCGCGGCTGGGCCCGCCGCGGCGTGTGCCGGGGCGGGATCGTGGTGATCTGCTCGGACGGCCTCGACCGCGGAGACCCCGACCTGCTGGCCAACTCCCTCGCCCGGCTGTCCCGGCTGTGCCACACGATCGTCTGGCTGAACCCGCACCGCGGGCAGGCCGGGCCGTCGGTCGGGATGATGGTGGCCGAGCCCTACATCGACGAGCTGCTGTCCGGGCACGACCTGGCGAGCCTGGAGGAGTTCGCCGCGTTGTTGCCGACCCTGTCCTGAGAGGTGTTGCCGATGACCCGCTGGAGCGTAGGCATGGAGGCCGAGGGCGACCGAGTCCTGACCCACGACGAGATCCTGTCCCTGGCGGACGCCGTAGCGGCCAGCGGCGGCATCGCGACGGGCATCGGGACCCCGCGGTACGGCGCGCAGCTGGTGGTCGTGGCGTCGTCCCGGGACGAGGCCGTGGCGAAGGCACGGGCCGACTTCGTGGCGGCGGCGCGGACGGCGCAGCTCCCGGAGTGGCCGGTCGTGCGGGTGGAGGCCACGAGCGAGGACGAGGACGAGGACGGGGTCTAGTGTCCCGCGCCGGAAATGCGGCGCGTATATCGGTGGATCCAGGTTTCTGCTGGCAAGGCGCCGATTCGGCCTCGTACTGGACCGTACTCGGCCGGATCGGCAACGCCGCCAGCAGGAAGCTGGGCCGCCGAGATACCTGCCGGATTTCCGGCGCGGGACACTAGCTAGGCCGGGTCCTTCGGGGTCGTGAGGGGCTTCGTGGTGCGGGTGTCGTACTCGCCGATCCAGTGGTCGCGCCAGGACTTGTCGTACTGCTGGGTGTTGCAGCCCGGCTTGTAGATCGCGATCAGCTCCTGGGTTATCTGCTCGCGGTGGGCCCGCGTGCCGCCGGGGACCTCGAACGTCGCGATGTGGACCTTCCACTTCGAGCCCGCGCGCTTCACCCAGCAGGCCGCGCGCGGGTGGTGGAACGGGAATCGCTCGGTGGACAGGTCGTCGCTGTGGCCGACGAACGTCACGGCGTAGCGGTCCGGCTTCTCCGCGGGCGACGGCCGGTACAGCACCACGTAGACCGCGGCGCTGCTCGGCGGCGTCCACCCGCCGAGCAGCCGCGGACCCTCGAACAGGTACCCCGCAAGGGAACCCAGCCGGATCATCCGGACTTGAAGCCGACCGTCTCGTGCAGCCGGGACCGGCGGGTGCCGGACGACGGCCGGGCCACCCGGGCCGCGGCCGGCGCGGCCGGCGTCACGTTCGACACGATCCGCTCGGCGAACCCGTACAGCAGCGGCAGCGCGCTGGCCACCACCTTGCCCGTCCGGTTGATGTGCTCCACGCCGGGCACGATGTCGCCGGCATGCCGGTTCACCGTCTGCACGTGCTCGCCGCACTTCTCCAGGTTCGTCGCGATCCGGGTCAGCAGCGAGCCGATCCAGAACAGGAAGAACGCGAGCCCGGCGATCAGCACCACGATCTCCACGACCGTCAGAACCACCAGCGTCGTCGTACTCATGAGGGCTCCCCGGAGGACGTGGAGGGGGCGGTGGCCAGCGCGGCCCGGCCCAGGAACAGGTGGTGCTGCAACCCTTCGGCGAGCACCGCGTCCACCCCGTCGGCCGTGCGCGGGATCAGCGCCGCGTGCTGGGTGTTGCCGGTGACCGCCTCGAGCGTGTCGCGCACCGCGGCCACCCGCTTGTCGATCAGCTTCACGTAGTACACCAGCAGGCTCAGCAGCGCGACCACCGCCACGATCACCACCAGGCCGAGGACCAGCACCACCGTCCAGTACGTGACCTCGTTGTCCGCCAACGCCAGAACCATGTCAGCCTCCCAACCTGTGCCGGCCGCGCTCGAGCCCGGCGACGATGGTCTCCGCGTGGTCGATCGTGGTGGTCAGCGCGGCGAGTGGCGCGGTGTTGGTCTCCGCCCGCCGCAGCGCCGCGTCGACCAGCGGCGCCTGCTTCCCGATCCGGTACGCGAGCACGATGATCGGGGTCACCAGCGCCACCACGGCGACCACCACGACGATTCCGATGATCAGGCCGACGTTCCAGCCGGTGAGGTCTGCGTTTTGGGCAAGGGGCATGGCAAGGACCTCCCTCAGACCGTCTCGGTCCAGTCACGCACCGGCTTCAGCGTCGCGTTCACCGAGATGAGCCGCGCCGGCACGGTGCTGGTGCGATCGGCGATCGACTCGACGCCGCCGATGAGCGTGTCGAGCGTGCCGGTCACGTGTTTCAAGTGGACGATCACGCGGAGCAGGGCGACCGCCGTCAGCGCGATGATCAGCGTGGCGGCCACCAGCGTCAGCCAAGCGACGGCAGGCATTACCCCTCCAAGAGTTTCTGCACGCTGCCGGCGTAGCGGACCGCGCCGACCTGGACTTCCTTGATCGTCTCGTCGGTCGTGGCCAGCAGTCCCGGCACCGGCTCGAGCCCGTCGTTGAGCGCGACCCCGTCGGTGAGGATGTCGTCGGCCGCGTCCCGGATCCGCTCGACCGCGGCGAGGATCCGGTTGAGCAGCACGATCACCACGGGCAGCACCACGAGCAGCAGGACCAGCGCGCCGATCCACCACAGTGCCATGTCAGCTCACCTCCCGGTCATCGCGGCCCGGCGCCGCGCGTTGGATCCGAAGAACCGCCAGAACACCCGCTTCAGCGCGGTCATCGCCGCCGTGAGCCCGATCGAGAACGCGCTCGCCGACTTCGCCGCGCCGGCCTGGCGTTCCTCGCCGCGCGCCCACCGGGGGATGTCCTCGGCCGCGTTCGTGGAGAACTGCTGCACCAGGACGTTGGTGACGTCGCCGATCATGCCGCGGCCGTACTGCGCGGCCGCGCCGGAGATCTGCAGGTCCTGGGCAACCGTCACCCTGGTCCCGCTGCCAATGCGGACCAGGGTCGCGGTGAGCACCATCGACGCCTGGCCCCGGCCGCGCTCGTCCGCGCCGGCCGCGTTGATCACGGCCCGGTGGTTGGCCTCGTCCCGCTCGACGATCTCCACGTCGCCGGCGAAGCGCATGGACACCGGGCCCATCTTGATCGTGACCCGGCCCTTGTAGTTGTCCTCGTCGATCACCTCGGTGAGCTCGGTGCCGGGCAGGTTCGGCGCCATGCGCGGCACGTCGAGCAGGTAGCGCCAGACCTGGTCCACCGGCGCCCGCACCTCGAAGTCACTGTTGATAATCATGCTGTGCCCATCGTTCGCTTCGCTCCTCCGCAACTCGCTCCGGCGCTCTCGCTCACGTCACTCCGTCCGCACGGGTGGTGCGCCCGACACGTCCGCGCCCGTGTTGATGGCCTCCCACACCCGGTCCGGCAGCACCGGCATGTCGATGTTGCGCACGCCGGTGTCGGACAAGGCGTCCAGGACCGCGTTGACGAACGCCGCCGGCCCGCCGACCGCGGCGCACTCGCCGACGCCCTTGGCGCCGATCGGGTGGTGCGGGCACGGCGTGACGACCTCGTGCAGCTCGAAACCCGGTGTCTCCCAGGCGGTCGGCAGCAGGTAGTCCATGTAGTTCGAGCCGACGCAGTTGCCCTCGGCGTCGAACGTCATGAACTGCATGTTGGACATCGCGTACGCCTCGGTGAGCCCGCCCATGATCTGCCCTTCGACGATCATGGGGTTGATCCGCACGCCGCAGTCGTCCACCGCGACCATCCGCAGCACGTCCCACACGCCCGTCTCCGGGTCCACCTCCACCGTCGCGATGTAGCAGGCGAACGGCCAGGTGAGGTTCGGCGGGTCGTAGTAGGCGTTGTTCTCCAGGCCCGGCTCCATGCCGTCGGGCATGTTGCCGTACGCGGCCATCGCGCACTCCTGGATCGTGACGCCGCGGTTGGGTGCGCTGCGCACGTAGAACCGGCCCAGCTCCCACTCGACGTCCTCTTCGGACACCTCCAGCAGGTGCGCGGCGAGCTTCCGTGCCTTGGCCCGGATCTTGCGGGACACCATGGCCACCGCGGCACCGGCCACCGGGGTGGACCGGGACGCGTAGGTGCCCATGCCGAACGGCGCGGTGTCCGTGTCGCCCTCCTCGACGAGCACGTCCGCCGCCGGGATGCCCAGCTCGTGGCTGACGATCTGGGCCCACGTCGTCTCGTGGCCCTGGCCCTGGGTCTTCGCGCCGGTGCGCAGGATCGCCTTGCCGGTCGGGTGCACCCGCAGCTCGGCCGAGTCGAACATCTTGATGCCGAGGATGTCGTACTCCCGGCTGTTGCCCGCGCCCAGCGGCTCGGTCATCGTCGAAATCCCGATGCCCAGCCGGCGCCCGCGCTTGGCCGCCTCCTCCTTGTCCCGCAGGAAGTCCTGGTACCCGATCGCGTCCAGCCCGATGTCCAGGCACTTGAGGTACTGCCCGGAGTCGGTGAGGAAGCCGAAAGGCGTGCGGTAGGGGAACTGGTCGTCGCGCACCAGGTTCCTGCGGCGGAACTCGGCGGGGTCCAGGCCGAGGTCGACGGCCGCGGCGGCCATCATGCGCTCCTGGAAGAACATCGCCTCGGTGACCCGGAACGAGCACCGGTAGGCGACCCCGCCGGGCGCCTTGTTCGTGTACGCGCCGCGCGCGGTGATGTGCCCGACCGGGATGTCGTAGCAGGCGAACGCGGAGTGCACGAGGCCGATCTTGAACTTGCTCGGCTGCGCGTCGGAGAAGAACGCGCCCTGGTCGGTGTCCGCGTGGAACCGGGCGGCCAGGATCTTGCCGTCGCTGCGCAGCGCCAGCTCGCCGTCGAAGTACATGTCCCGGGCGAACCCGGTGGAGATGAGGTTGCCGGACTTGTCCTCGATCCACTTGACCGGCTTGCCCAGCAGGATCGAGCACAGGATCGAGCAGACGTACCCGGGGTAGATCGGCACCTTGTTGCCGAACCCGCCGCCGATGTCCGGCGAGATGATCCGGATCATGTGCTCGGGCAGTTCGGCCACCAGCGCCACCGCGGCGCGGATGATGTGCGGCGCCTGGGTCGTCATGTAGACGGTGAGCTTCTGCGTCGCCGGGTCGAAGTTGGCGATGGAGCCGCAGCACTCGATCGGCGACGGGTGCGAGCGCGGGTAGTGGAGCTTGAGCCGGGACACCACGTCGGCCTCGGCGAACGCGCGGTCCGTGCCCTCCTTGTCGCCGACCTCCCACTGGTAGACGACGTTGTCGGTCTGCCCCTCCTTGTCGTCGCGGATCAGCGGCGCGTCCGCGGCGAGCGCCTGCACCGGGTTGACGATCGCCGGCAGCGGCTCGTACTCCACCACGATGGCCTCGCAGCCGTCCTTGGCGATGTACGGGTCGTCGGCCACGACGCACGCGACCTCCTGGCCCTGGAAGCGGACCTTGTCGGTGGCGAGCACCGCCTGCGTGTCGTAGGACAGCGTCGGCATCCACGCGAGGTTGCGCTGCGCGGCCATCTCCCCGGTCAGCACCAGCCGCACGCCCGGGATCTCCCAGGCCTTGCTGGTGTCGATCGACTTGATCCGCGCGTGCGCCACGGGGCTGCGCAGGATCTCCATGTGCAGCATGCCGGGCAGCGTGATGTCGTCGGTGTAGTTGCCGCGGCCGCGGATGAACCGGTCGTCCTCGACCCGCTTGCGGCTCGCGCCGAGGCCACCGATCTTGATCTCGTCGAGCTGTGTCACGTTGTGCCTCCCTCAGCTCGCTGCCGGCTGCATCTTGGCGGCGGCCCACAGGACCGCCTTGACGATGTTCTGGTATCCGGTGCAGCGACACAGGTTCCCGGACAGCGCCCACCGGATGTCCTCCTCGGTGGGGTCGGGATTGCGCTCCAGCAAGGCCATCGCGCTCATCATCATCCCGGGCGTGCAGTAGCCGCACTGGAGCCCGTGCTCCTCCTTGAAGCCCTCCTGGATCGGGTGCAGCTCGCTGGCCTGGGCCATGCCCTCGACCGTGCGCACCTCGTGCCCGTCGGTCTGGACGGCGAGCATCGTGCAGGACTTCGTCGCCCGGCCGTCGACGAGCACGGTGCACGCACCGCAGTTCGTCGTGTCGCAGCCGATGTGCGTGCCGGTGAGCCCGAGGCCCTCGCGGAGCAGGTGCGCGAGCAGCACCCGCGGCTCGACCTCGACCACCCGCTCCTCGCCGTTGACGGTGACCGTGACCCTTCGCTTCTCCATGGGATCTCCTTACGCCGCAACGAGAACGCTGGACTCGAGTGCACGCACCACGAACGTCCGCACCACGTGCCGCTTGTAGGCGGCGCTGCCGCGGTGGTCGGTCCTGGGCTTGGCGGCCTCGGCGGCGAGCCGCGCGGCCTCCTCGACGGTCGCCGCGTCGAGCGCGTTGCCGACGAGCACCTGCTCGGCCTCGACGACCTTGATGTTGTTGGGCCCCACGCCGGTCAGCGCGATGCCGGCCCGGGTGACCTTCCCGCCGGAGGTCTCGACGGCGACCGCGACGCCGACCGTGGCGAAGTCGCCGACCCGGCGCTCCAGCTTGAGGTAGCGGCCGGCCGGGGTGCCCTTCGGCGCCGGCACCCGCGCCTCGATCGCCAGCTCACCCGGCAGCAGCGCCGTCTGGAACGGCCCGGTCACGAAGTCCGACATCGGGATCACCCGGCGGCCGGCGGCGCTGACCGCGACGATCTCGCCGTCCAGCGCGAGCATCACCGACGCCCAGTCACCCTGCGGGTCCGCGTGGCAGAGCGAACCGACGAGCGTGCCGCGGTTGCGCACGATCGGGTCGGCGATCAGCGGCGCGGCGCTGACCATCAGCGGCCGCCGTTCGCCGAGCAACACGGAATGCTCCAGGTCGACGTGGCGGCACAGGGCACCGACGGCGAGCGTGCCGCCGGTCTCCTCGCGGTGGTAGTCGAGCGAGGGGATGTTGTTGATGTCGACGAGCATCTCGGGAGAGGCGAAGCGCAGCTTGACCATCGGGATCAGGCTCTGGCCCCCGGCCAGCACCTTGGCCCCGTCGCCGTAGGTCCGCAGCAGGTCCAGCGCCTCGTCGAGCGAACGCGGTGCCTCGTACCGGAACCGAGCGGGATACATCGGATCCTCCTCAGGTGGTGGGCGGTTCGGGCTCGGGTACGGCGACCGGCAGCGACTCGTCGGTCGGGTCCGGGCGGGGTTCCTGGTGCGGCGGCCACGGTCCCTGGACGGGCTGACCCGCGACCTTCAACCAGCCGATGACGGCCGGGAACGCCCAGATGGTCGGGCTCTTCCCGGTCTTGGGTGCGTGCTCGACGAGCTCGTACATGCGAGGGTTGCCAGCGTCGTTGCGAGGCTCCATGCAGCGAATCGTCGTGACGCTGGTCACCTGGCCGCAAGCAACGGGTAACCGAATGCTTAATCGCCCTGGGTGGTGCTCAGCTCCACAGCGTCACGTAGACCGGCGGCCGGAACTTCGAGGGCGGCACACCCGCGCCCGGCTCGCGCATCACGCGCAGCGCGGCCGCCGAGGACAGGTAGTGCCGGAACGTCTCGGCCGCGATCGACCGGCGCTCCGGGGTGAGCGTGGTGAGGTACCAGGTGGCGTCGGCCGGGGTGGCCGCGGTGTTGACCACGCGCAGCTCGCCGCGCCGCAGCCGGGCGGTGACCAGGTGCGCGGGAGCGACGGCGACCCCGGCGCCGTCGGCGGCCGCGGCCCACGCGCTGGAGAGGCTGGGGAAGACCCGGATCCGCGACTCGGCGACGTGCAGCCGGCGCAGCAGCCGGCCGGCGTCGCTCGCCGGGTCGGTGGCCGTCGAGTCGACGAGCCACGACCAGTGCGCCGGGCCGCCGGGTAACGGCTTGGCGCCGGCGACCACGACGAGGTGGGTGCGGAACACCGGCTCGGACACCAGCTCGTTGCCGCGCTCGCTGTCCGCGGTGTCGCCGACCGTCCGGCCCAGGTTGGGGCCCAGCGCCACGTCGGCGAACCGGTTGGCGAGCAGCACCGGCATCTCGTCGGTGGCCGCCATGCCGACCGTGGTGTCGATCTTGCGGCCGGAGCGGTCGGCGAAGCTGTCGACCAGCGGGGTGGCGACGAACTCCATCACCGTGCCGGACGCGACCACGCGCAGCTGGCCGGGCGCGCCCTTGCCGGCGCGGACCGCGGCCTCGGCGTCCGCGCCGAGCGCCACCATCTGCGAGGCGATCGGCAGGAGCCGGGTGCCGGCCGTGGTGAGCCGCATCGACGTGCCGGACCGCACGACGAGCTGGTCGCCGAGTTGCTGGCGCAGCGCCGCGAGGGCCTGGGATACCGCCGGCTCGCTCACGCCGAGTGCGGTGGCCGCGGCCTTGACCGAGCCCAGCTTCGCGACCAGCACGAACGTGCTCAACTGCGTGAGCGTCATGGCGACATTGTGTCCCAGCTCACCGATAAGTGAATACTTATCCCCGGATTGCTCGGCCATCGAAGGCCGCCGACCATGCCGTACAGGAGGGCCAATGCAGGTACCCGCCTCGTTCCAGTACCGGAAGGCGACCAGCGTCGAGCACGCGCTGGCGCTGCTGCACGAGTACGGCCCGGAGGCCGCGGTCGTCGCCGGCGGGCACAGCCTGCTGCCCATGATGAAGCTGCGGCTCGCCCACCCCGAGGCTCTGATCGACATCAACGACGTCGGCGAGCTCGCGGGCATCCGGGCCGAGGACGGCGACCTGGTGATCGGCGCGCTGGCCCGGCACGCGGACCTGCTCCGCCACGCCGAGGCCGGCCGGCTGTTCCCGATCCTGCACGACGCCGAGCGGGTCATCGCCGACCCGATCGTGCGCAACCGCGGCACGGTCGGCGGGTCGCTGTGCCAGGCCGACCCGTCCGAGGACCTGTCCGCGGTCTTCGCGGCACTGCGCGCCACGCTGGTCGTGCACGGCATGGACGGCACGCGCACGGTCGCCGTCCGCGACTTCTTCGTCGGGCCGTACCAGACGGTGCTCGCGGACGGGGAGCTGCTCGGCGAGATCCGGGTGCCGCTGCGGCCGTCGGCCAGCGCGTACCTGAAGGTCGACCGGCGGGCGGGGGACTGGGCGGTGGCCGCGGCCGGCGCGGTCGTCTCGGTCGAGGGCGGCGCGGTGGCCGAGGTCGGCCTCGGGCTCACCGCACTCGGCGCCCCGCGGTTCGTCGCCGAGGAGGCCGAGGACTTCCTCCGGGGCGGGCCGCCGGCCGAGGAGCGGCTCGTCGAGGCCGGCCGGATCGCCGCGGCGCACTGCCGGCCCGCCGCCGACCAGCGGGGGCCCGTCGACTACAAGCGCCACCTGGCCGGCGAACTCGTCACCCGGGCCCTGCGCCACGCGGTCGGGCGGGTGGCCTGATGCAGATCGTGGTCACCGTCAACGGCACCGAGCACGTCCGCGACGTCGAGCCCCGGCTGCTGCTCGTCCACTTCCTGCGCGACGACCTGGAGCTCACCGGTACCCACTGGGGCTGCGACACCTCCAACTGCGGAGTGTGCGTGGTGCACCTGGACGGCGTGCCGGTGAAGTCCTGCACGGTGCTCGCGGTGATGGCCGACGGGCGCGAGGTGCGCACGGTCGAGGGCCTGTCCCGCGGCCCGGAGCTCGACCCGGTGCAGCGCGGGTTCATCGAGTGCCACGGGCTGCAGTGCGGGTTCTGCACGCCGGGGATGATGATGACCGCGCGCTGGCTGCTCGACCAGGAGCCCGACCCGTCCGAAGAGGACATCCGGGAGGCGCTGTCCGGGCAGCTGTGCCGGTGCACCGGCTACGAGAACATCGTCCGCTCGGTCCGGTGGGCGGCCGAGCACGAGGCCGTGTCATGACCACCACCCCGATGGGCTTCGGCCGGATGCTACGCAAGGAGGACGCCCGGTTCGTCCGCGGCCGGGGGACCTATGTGGACGACGTGCGGCTGCGCGGCATGCTGCACTCCGCGGTGCTGCGCAGCCCGCTCGCGCACGCGCGGATCGTCTCGATCGACACGTCCGCGGCCGAGGCGCACCCGAAGGTCCGGGCCGTGCTCACCGGCGCCGACCTGGCCGAGCGCGGGCTCGCGTGGATGCCGACGCTGTCGGCCGACCGGCAGGCGGTGCTCGCCACCGACAAGGTCCGGTTCCAGGGCCAGGAGGTGGCGTTCGTCGTCGCCGAGGACCGCTACTCCGCCCGCGACGCGCTCGCGCTGATCGACGTCGAGTACGAGCCGCTGGACCCGGTCGTCGACGCGCGGACCGCGCTGGACGCCGACGCCCCGGTGATCCGCGACGACCTCGACGGCAAGCGGGACAACCACATCTTCGACTGGGAGGCCGGCGACCGCGGCGCCACCGACGCCGTGTTCGCCGCCGCGGACGTGGTGGTGGCGCAGGACGTGCTGTACCCGAGGGTGCACCCGGCGCCGCTGGAGACCTGCGGGGTCATCGCCGACCTCGACCCGGTGACCGGCAAGCTCACCGTGTGGTCGACCACCCAGGCGCCGCACGCGCACCGGACGGTGCTCGCGACCGTGTCCGGCATCCCCGAGCACCGCATCCGGATCATCTCGCCGGACATCGGCGGCGGGTTCGGCAACAAGGTCGCGATCTACCCGGCCTACGTGTGTGCCGTGGTGGGCTCGATGGTCACCGGGGTGCCGGTGAAGTGGTCGGAGGACCGCTCGGAGAACCTGATGACCACCGCGTTCGCCCGCGACTACCACATGCACGGCGAGATCGCGTCCACTTCGGACGGACGGATCCTCGGCCTGCGAGTGCGGGTGCTGGCCGACCACGGCGCGTTCAACGGCACCGCGCAGCCGTCGAAGTACCCGGCCGGCTTCTTCCACATCGTCACCGGCTCCTACGACCTGCGGGCCGCGCACTGCGCGGTCACCGGTGTCTACACCAACAAGGCACCCGGCGGGGTGGCCTACGCGTGCTCGTTCCGCATCGCCGAGGCGTCGTTCCTGGTGGAGCGGCTGGTCGACCTGCTGGCCCGCGAGCTGTCGATGGACCCGGCCGCGCTGCGCCTGGCGAACCTGCTGCGGCCCGAGCAGTTCCCGTACGCGTGTGCCACCGGCTGGGAGTACGACTCGGGCGACTACCCGAAGGCGCTGCGGCTGGCGATGGAGCTGGCGGGCTACGACGAGCTGCGCGCGGAGCAGGCGCGGCGGCGCGAGCGCGGCGAGTACATGGGCGTGGGGCTGAGCTTCTTCACCGAGGCGGTCGGCGCCGGGCCGCGCAAGGACATGGACATCGTCGGCCTCGGCATGGCCGACGGCGCGGAGCTGCGGGTGCACCCGACCGGCAAGGCGGTGCTGCGGATCTCGGTGCAGACGCAGGGGCAGGGGCACGAGACGACGTTCGCGCAGATCGTCGCGCACGAGCTCGGCATCAGCCCGGACGACGTGGACGTGGTGCACGGCGACACCGACCTGACCCCGTTCGGCCTGGGCACCTACGGCTCGCGGTCCACCCCGGTGTCCGGCGCGGCCGCGTCGGTGGCGGCGCGGAAGGTGCGGGAGCGGGCCAAGCTCGTGGCCTCGGCGATGCTCGAGGTGAGCGTGGACGACCTGGAGTGGTCGCCCGGGCGGTGGTCGGTGCGCGGCGACCCGACCGCGGGCGCGTCCATGCGGGAGATCGCGATGGCCGCGCACTCCGACCTGGACCTGCCCGACGGGATCGAGGGGCACCTGGACGCGTCCTGTGTGTACAACCCGCCGAACCTGACGTTCCCGTTCGGCGCGTACATCTGCGTGGTGGACGTGGATCCGGGCACCGGCAAGGTCGTCGTGCGCCGGTTCGTCGCGGTCGACGACTGCGGGGTGCGGATCAATCCGTCCATTGTGGAGGGTCAGGTGCACGGCGGCCTCGCCGACGGGGTCGGGATGGCGTTGATGGAGCTGATGGCGTTCGACACGGACGGCAACTGCCTCGGCGGGTCCTTCATGGACTATCTGTTGCCGACCGCGGTGGACTGCCCGTCGTGGGAGCTGGGCGAGACGGTCACGCCGTCGCCGCACCATCCCCTGGGCGCCAAGGGAATCGGGGAGTGCGCGACGGTCGGCTCGCCGGCCGCGGTGGTGAACGCGGTGATGGACGCGCTGGCGCCGTTCGGCGTGCGGCACGCCGACATGCCGCTGACGCCGGCCGCGGTGTGGTGTGCCATCCAGGGCCGGCCGTTGCGCAACGACCTGGCGATCGAGTAGGAGGATTGGTCATGTCCGGTGTGCTGACCAGGGTGGACGACCTGCGGTCCGGGCGGACGCCGTTCGTGCTGGCCACGGTCGTGCGGGCGGAGCGGCCGACGAGTGCCAAGCCGGGCGACCGGGCGCTGGTGCTGCCGGACGGGTCGATGGAGGGCTTCGTCGGCGGCTCGTGTGCCGAGTCCACCGTGCGGCTGCAGGGGTTGCGGCTGCTGGCGAGCGGTGAGTCGACGCTGCTGCGGATCACGCCGTCGGCCGTGTCGGAGACGGTGACCGAGGGGCTCGTGACGGTCGGGAACCCGTGCCTGTCCGGTGGGTCGCTGGACATCTTCCTCGAGGCGATGCTGCCGCCGATGCTGGTCCACGTGCACGGCGAGGCGCCGGTCGCGCGGGCGCTGCTGGAGATCGGCCGCGCGCTGGGGCACGACGTGCGCCGGCCGTCGCCGTCGGACCCGCTGCCCGACGACCTGGGGGCGCTGGTCGTCGCGTCGCACGGGCGGGACGAGGAGCCGGCGCTGGTGGCGGCATTGCGCGCCAGGGTGCCGTATGTCGGGCTGGTGGCGAGCAGGCGGCGCGGGCGGGCGGTGCTCGAGTCGCTGGACGTGTCGCCGGAGGACCGCGCCCGGGTGCACACGCCGGCGGGGCTGGACATCGGCGCGCGGACGCCGCCGGAGGTCGCGCTGTCGGTGTACGCGGAGCTGATCGCCTCGCGGGTCCGGACGCCGGCGCCGGTCGAGCCGGTGGTGCTCGCGGCCGAGGCGGTGGACCCGGTGTGCGGCATGACGGTGGCGGTCAGCGAGACGGCGCTGTCGCTGGTGGACAACGGGCTGACGGTGTACTTCTGCGGCGCCGGCTGCCGGTCGGCCTACGCCGACGACCCGGAGCGCTACCACGCATGACCTCCTTCGACGTGCCGACGCTGCGGTCGGGGCTGGCGTCCGCCGGGTACCTGGCCGACGACGCGCTGACCACGGCGCTGCTGCTCGCGGTGCGCATGGGCCAGCCGATCCTCCTCGAGGGCGAGCCCGGCGTGGGCAAGACGGAGGCGGCCCGCGCCTTGGCGTCCACATTGGACACGGTGCTGATTCGGCTGCAGTGCTACGAGGGCCTGTCCTCGGCCGAGGCGCTGTACGAGTGGAACTACCCGCGCCAGCTGCTGGCCATCCGGCTGGCCGAGTCCCGAGGCGAGCCCTTGGGCGACAACGACCTCTTCACGGATGCCTATCTGTTGGCCCGCCCCGTCCTGGCCGCCGTGACCCACCCCGGCCCGCGCCCCGCCGTGCTGCTGATCGACGAGGTCGACCGCGCCGACGACGAGTTCGAGGCGTTCCTGCTGGAGCTGCTGGCCGACCACGCGGTGACGATCCCCGAGCTGGGCACGCGGCGCGCGGTGGTCCCGCCGGTGGTGGTGCTGACGTCCAACCGCACCCGCGACCTGCACGACGCGTTGAAACGGCGCTGCCTCTACCACTGGATCGCACATCCCCCGGCGGACCGGGTGGCCGAGATCATCCGCCGCCGCGTCCCGGCGTCGGCCGGCTGGCTGGCCTCCCGCGTGGCGGTGGCGGTGGACCGGCTGCGCGCGGTGGACCTGATGAAGCCCCCCGGCGTGGCGGAGGCGATCAGCTGGGCCACCGCCTTGCACGTCCTGGATGTGTCCACAATGGACGAGACGGCGGTCGAGGCGACGCTGGGCGCGGTACTGAAGTACCCGGAGGACGCGGAGACGGTCCGCGCCATGGGCCTGGCGACCCTGGTGGACGCCGATGCCTGACCGGGTTGTCCACAGCCGCCCGCGCGCTGGCCCGGAACTGTCGGTGCCCGCACGTAGGCTGGAAACCGGGGGGCGGAGCCCACGCCCCCGATCCGCGCGGGCCCGGTTGTCCACAGCCGCCCGCGCACACGCCCGGAACTGTCGGTGCCGGTCGGTACGCTGGAATCCGGGGGCCGGCGGCCGATGATCGCCGAGCTGCCGGACCTCGTCGCGCGGTTCGCCGCCGAGCTCACCCGCGCCGGGTTGCCGGTCGGCGCCGACCGGGCGCAGCGGTTCGCCACGGCGATCACCCTGCTCGAGCCGCGGACGCTCCCCGAGCTTCGCCGGTGTGCGCTGGCCACTCTCGTCAGCGACCCCGACCAGGTGTCCACACTGGACAGCGTGCTCGACCGGGTCTTCGGGGGCATCGTCGATCCCGCCGACCGGCGCGGGCAGGATGCCGGGGTTCATGGCGGACCCGCGAACTCGCCGGGGCCCGGTGGTGGGTGGCCCACCGCCAGTGGGCGGAGTGCCGGGGCGGGCGGTGCGGTCGAGGTCGCGGCGGCGGCCAGTGCGGCGGAACGGCTCGCCAGCAGGGACTTCGCCGACCTGACCGCCGCCGAGCTGGCCTCGCTCGCCGTGGTGATGCGGCGCATCTCGCTGCGCATCCCGCGCCGCCGCAGCCGCCGCCTCCGCGTGGCCCCGCACGGCCGCCGCACCGACCTGCGCCGCACGCTCGCCCTCGCCCGCCGCACCGGCGGGCACCCGCTGCGCCTGGTCCGCGCCGCCCGCAAGGAACGGCCGCGCCGGCTGGTCGTCCTCTGCGACATCTCCGGCTCGATGGCCCCCTACGCCCGCGCGATGATCCAGCTGCTCTACTGCGCGGCCGGCGCCGCCGACGCCGAGGTGTTCACCTTCGCCACGCGCCTCACCCGCCTCACCCGGCACCTGCGGCGCTCGCGGCCGGGGGTCGCGCTCGCCCGGGCCGGGCGGGTCGCGCCCGACTGGTCCGGTGGGACCCGGATCGCCTCGGCGCTCGCCTCGCTCGACCGGTCGGTTGTTCGGGGGGCCGTCGTGCTCATCGTCTCTGATGGTTGGGAGACAGGGGATCCGGCCTCACTCGCCCGGCAGATGGCCCGGATCTCGGCCGTTGCTCATCGGGTCGTCTGGGCCAATCCGCGGACCGCCCGGCCGGGATACCGGCCTCTTGCCGGCGGGATGGCCGCTGCCTGGCCTTACTGTGATGCCGTTGTCAGTGGGCACCGGTTCGACGCTCTCGACGAGCTGGTCTCGGTGCTCGCCCGGCCGCTCTGAAACCGACGTCCGTGGCCTCGCCCGCACGTGATCAAGTCACGTGAAGACGAGGCCAGGGCACATTCTCGGTCAGGCGACCATGCCGGGCCGCATCGAGAGCGAGGCCAGCATGTCGCGGCCCTGCTCGGCGTTGCGCGGCTTGCACAGCACGTCGTAGCGCCGGGCCACGAGCTGGCTGTGCGAGACGAAGTCCCGCTGCCCGCGGGTGGCGCCGTACCGCACGGCGGCCGAGGCCAGGCCGAACACGACACCGGAGCCCAGGCCGATGAGGATGGGGAACAGGCCCGCGCCGGGGGTGAACAGGCTCAACAGCAAGCCGACGAACAGCCCGAGCCAGGCGCCGGACGCGGCACCCGCGCCGAGCACGCGGCTCCAGGTGAGCCGGGCCGCGACGCGCTCGACGACCATCGGCTCGACACCGACGATCGTGACGTCGTGCACGGGAAAATCACTGTCGGCCAGGTGGTCGACAGCCCGCTGGGCTTCCTTGTACGTGTCGTAGGAGCCGATCGGCCAGCCATCGGGCAAGGTCGGCAGGCTGGTGGTCGACGGGGGTGTCGCAAACGCTGCCGTCATCAGGGTCACCTCCAGGTGAAGTCGTGCTACCCGGGTCAACGCGGCCGGAAACGGCTATGTGCCCGATACGACCGGGTTCACAGGGACTTCTCAGGAGCGCGGCGCTACCGCCTTGGCACCGTCCGTGACCGTGATCGCGAGGGCCGGGCACGAGTCGGCGGCGTCCAGCGCCACCTCGTCCGGCTCGATGTCGGGCGCGACCGGGCTCGCGTGGTCGTCGTCCAGGGTGAACAGCTCGGGCGCGAGCGCGGCGCACATGCCCGACCCGATGCAGGTGCGCTCGTCGACCTCGACGTGCCAGGTCACGGGGCTCACCACCCGACCGGCATCGTGACCGCGCCGCGCACCAGCATCTCCGACTTCCACTCGACGTCGCCGGCCAGGTGCAGGCCGGGCAGCCGGGTGAGCAGCACGCGCAGCGCCTCCTGCAGCTCCATCCGGGCCAGTGCGGCGCCGAGGCAGTGGTGCACGCCGTGTCCGAAGCCGAGGTGGGGGGTGGCCGGCCGGTCCACGCGCAGCTCGTCGGCGTCGTCGAAGCGCAGCGCGTCCCGGTTGGCCGCGCCGATGGCCACGATCACCGGCTCGCCCGCCCGCACCAGCACGTCGCCGACCCGCATGTCCTCGGTGGCGTAGCGCGGGAAGCCGGCCCCGGCACCCAGCGGCACGAACCGCATCAGCTCCTCGACCGCGCCCGCCAGCAGCGCCGCGTCCGCGCGCAGCCGGGCCAGCTGGTCGGGATGGTCGAGCAGGGTGAGCACGAAGTTGGGGATCTGGCTCGCGGTCGTCTCGTGGCCGGCCACCAGGATGCCCACGCACAGGTCGACCAGCTCCCGCTCGCTGAGCCGGTCGTGGGCGTCGCGGGCCTCGATCAGCGCGGTCATCAGGTCGTCGGCCGGCTCGGCGCGGTGCCGGGCGATGAGCCCGGACATGTAGGCCCGCATCTCCTCCCGGCTCGCGGCGAACTCCTCGGCGGTGAGCCGGCTGGTGGACAGCGCGTCGTCGCTCCACACCCGGAACCGGCCCCGGTCCTCGACCGGCACGCCCAGCAGCTCGCAGATCACCGCGACCGGCAGCGGCAGCGCGAAGGCGTCGACCAGGTCGGCCGGCGGCCCGGCGGCGACCAGGTCGTCGACCAGGCCCTCGGCCAGCTCGCGGGCCCGCGGCCGCACCTCCTCGACCCGGCGCACGGTGAACGCCTTGGCCACCAGGGTGCGCAGCCGGGTGTGCTCGGGCGGGTCCATCGTGAGGATGCCGGAGTCGGCCTGACCGGCCCGCATGCGTGGCGCGTCGTGCGCGAGCGACTCGGCGCGGCTGAACCGCTTGTCGCCGAGCACCAGGCGCGCGTCGGCGTACCGGGTGGCGAGCCAGGCCGGCTCGCCGTGCGGCAGCTGGACGCGGATCATGCCGGGCTCCCGCTGCGCGGTGCGGTAGTCGTCGTGCAGGCCGAGGCTGTCCGCTTCGTTGAACGGATAGCCGACCGGGGCCGGGTACGTGGCAGTCATGGCATCTCCCCGCTGGTTGTAAGCAGCTGCTTACAACGCTAGGAGCGGCTACACAGCGTGTCAAGAAGGTTACGTCCGAAGCGGGTGAAGGCCTGTCCTGTGCCGACTACCGGAACCTCAGGGGACCGTGACGGCACCCAGCCACCGTCCACTTCGATACCCGCACCATCCGCCGGGACGCAACGCACACTTTTAATCCCGGGGAGGCGGACTAGTGACGGCACCCAGCCACCATCCACCTCGATACCCGCACCATTCGCTGGGACGCAACGCACACTTTGAATCCCGGGGAGGCGGACTAGTCTGTCCGCTTCGGAGGTCTGCGTGGGTGAACGAGCACGGCGTCGCGACGCGACCGCGACGCGCGAGGCGCTGCGGGACGCGGCGGTCGAGCTGTTCGCCGAGCGTGGCTACGACCGGACGACCGTGCGCGACATCGCCACCCGCGCCGGGGTCAACCAGGCGCTGCTGTTCCGGTACTTCGGCTCCAAGGAGGCGTTGTTCGCCGAGGCGACCCGCGGCAGGCACCTCGACGGGACACCACCGGCCCGGCTGTTCGAGGACATGCTGGACAACCTGCTCGACCCGTCGTCGGCGGCCCGGCGCGACCAGGTGCTGACGGCGCTGCTGCGCACTCTGGGCACCGACGACGAGGCGGCGGAGATCCGCCGGCGGCTCAACGCGGACTACGCGGGCGCGCTCGCCACGCTGACCGACCAGCCGGACGCCGACCTGCGGGCGGACCTGATCCTCGCGTGGCTGTTCGGCATCAGCCTGATGCGCGGGGTCGCGGCCACCCATCCGCTGGCCGACGCCGACCCCGCGGTCGTGCGCGCGCTGGTGCTGCCCGCGGCGCGGGCCTTGTTGGAGAAGATCACCAGCCCATGAGGCGCACGAGGTCCTGGCGCAGACCGGGCACGGCGTAGCGGTTCCACGCCATCCGCACGTCCGTGGTCGCGCCGTCGGCGTACATGCGGATGCCGGTCAGCAGGATCGCGATCAGCACGAGCGCGCCGAGCGCGGAGTACGTGCGCACCACCTCGCGGTCCACGGTGGTCCCGGTCAGCCGCTCGTACTCGGCGAGGAACCACTCGCGGTCGGCCACCGCGCACAGCAGCGGCGAGCCGGGGGCGACGAACTTGCCGGCGTGGTAGTCCAGCGCCGCGTACCCGAGGTCGAACCGGCGATCGCCCACATAGGACAGCTCCCAGTCCACCACCGCGGCGATGCGCTCGTCGTGCACCATCGTGTTGCCGATCCGGTAGTCGCCGTGCACCAGGCCGGGCTCGGCCGGGTCCGGCTCGCGGGACAGCACCCAGGCGAACGCCTCCTCGACCACCGGGTCGCGCAGCAGCCGCTGCCGCTCGTAGGTCTCCCGCCAGTGCCCGACGACGTCGGCGAACGGCCGCGGCGGGCCGAGGAAGTCGAACGCCGCCGCGGGCGCGCCGTGGATGGCGGCGAGCGTCTCCACCAGGTCGGTGCCGAGGCCGCGGCTGTCGCGCCAGTTGGCCTCCAGCGCCGCCCGGTCCCGGCCGCGCCACACCACCGGTGCCTCGCCGCGCACCCAGTCCATCACGAAGAACGGCCCGCCGAAACTGTTGTCCTCGCTGGCGTCCACGCCGTACGCGGCGGGCACCGGCACCTTCGCGTTGCGCAGCTCCACGTACGTCCGGTACTCGGTCACCAGGTCGGTGTCCAGCAGCGAGCCCGGCGGCTTGACCCGGACCACGTAGGACCGGTCGGCCGAGGACAGCCGGTAGGTGTGCCGGGACCAGCCGCCGGCCAGCTGGGTGAGCTGCCAGCCGTCGCCGTCGTCCTCGCCTTCGCCGAGGACGTCGAGCGCCGCGCGGACACGGGCGTCGGTCATGGCTCCCGGACCAGCTCGGCGAACTCCACGTTGGCCCATCCGGTCGAACCGTCGTCGAACGTGCACTCGACCAGCGCCCGGTCGTTCCACGACACCTGGCCCGGCTTGGTGAACAGCACCGGCAGCACCCGGCGTACCTCGCCGGTGAGGCCGCGCGTCACGCCGCCCGCGGTGAGCTCCGCCCGCAGGGTCCTCGGCAGCGGCTTGGGCCGGCCCGGAACCTCCACTGTGGACACCGTCTCGACGTAGCCGTCGAGCGGGGCCGGCCCGGCGGCGAACACGGCGCCGTCGGAGGTCCACTCGCCGGGCTGGAACGCCGCGCGCCACAGGGTCAGCTGCGGGCCGTCGTCGGAGACCAGGTCGAACCAGCGCCAGGCGACGGGGGCGAACCAGTTGCGCACGCCCCACGAGTGATCCTTGCCGCCCCGGCCGTCGATCTCGTAGGTCTCGTCGCCGATGGTGAGCGTGCCGCGCACGGTGGCGACCTCGTCCACGTGCCCGGTGAACAGCTCGCTCCACTCCGGACGCTGCCGGTACACGTACGGCGGGCCGGTCGGGGTGAACGTCAGCTCGTAGCGCACCGGCACGGTGTTCGCGCCGGCCGGCCCGAGCGCCGCGCGGTCGCACTCCACGCCGTCACCGCCCACGTTGAGCAGGCCGTCGAACGCGACCTCCCACACGCCGAACGGCTCGTGTGCCTTGTAGGTGAGGCCGGCGACGTCGTGGTTGTCGTCGAGCGTGTCGAACTTGTCGAACTCCGACGCCACGAGCGACGGCCGGTCCGGGCCCCACAGCACGTTGATCGAGCCGGAGTGCCCGCTGGCCGCGCGCTTGCCGATGGAGGAGAAGCCGCCGATGCGGTGGCGCGAGTCGAAGAAGGAGAAGTAGTAGCTCTCCCGCCAGCGGCGGTCCGCGCCCGGCGGGTGTACCCGGTCCTCGGCGAGCTGGGTCACGGGGTGCCTCCCTTGGTCGCGCCGAGCAGGATCTCGAGCTCGGCGTTGGTCAGGTCACGCAGCAGGGTGTGGAGCGTGGCGCGCAGCGTGTCGTCGGCCACGGCGAGCCGCTCGCACAGGAACTCGCCGAGCGTGGCGAGGTCGGCGTCGGGCGGGGCGCCGGGGACGGCCGCGCGGAACCGGTCGAGCACCGGGCCCGCGTGCGCGATCTCGGCGGCGGCGAACCGGCCGATGCTGCTGGCCGACTTGAGCTGCCCGGCCTGGAAGGGCTCGAGCGGGCGGTCCCACGTGGCCGAGTCCCGCAGCACCGTGCTCAGGATGCCGACCAGCCGGGCGGGTGGCAGCGGGTTGAACACCGCGGACTCCTTCCGGTCGTTAGTGAATGACTGATAACTTAAGGCATGCTTGCCGTCTTGCGCGACCTCGTCGGCCGTTCCGAGGAGCCGCTGGTAGCCCGTGATCCAGTGGGCCTGACCAGGGTGCGAATGTTCGTGGAGGCCATTGAAGACCCGGACCCGAAGTATCTCGCGGATCACATCGCGCCGCCGGCGCTGCTGCAGGCGTGGACGATGCCGGGGCTCGGTCCCGTACGGGCCGGACCCACCGCGGAGCTGTACCGGCGGCTCGACGACGCCGGGTACCCCGGGCTGATCGCGGTCGGCTACCGGCAGGAGTACCTGCGCCACCTCGTGCCGGGGGACGTGCTGACCGCGCGCGCGACGATCGCCGCGGTGAGCGAGGAGAAGCGGACCTGGGTGGGGCCGGGGTACTTCCTCTCCACCGACACGGAGTTCACCGACGCGGCCGGCGCCGTGGTCGGCCGGATGAGCTGGACGGTGCTGAAGTACCGGCCGACGCCTGCCGCGCCCCGGGCCGCCGACGAGTCCACACTGGACGACCCGCTCGAGGTGCCGGTGACCGCCACCATGATCGTCGCGGGTGCGTTGGCCACCAACGACTACACGCCGATCCACCACGACGTCGAGGCCGCGCGGGCGGCGGGGTTCGCGGACATCTTCATGAACATCCTGACCACGTGCGGGCTGGTGCACCGGTATGTCGGCGGGGACATCCGGGCGACCGAGTTCCGCCTCGGCACGCCGGTGTACCCGGGCGACACGCTGACGTTCACCGGCCGGCGGGCGGGGGCGGTGGTGTCGGTGCAGGGGCGCACGGCGCGCGGGGTGCACGTTCACGGCACGGTCACCACGAGCTTGCCGACCGTGCCGCGGTCGTAGATGCGCCGCAGGCCGTCGGGGACCTGGTCCATCGGCAGGATCTCGGAGACCAGCGGGTCGATCGCGCCGGCGCGGTGGAGGTCCATGAGCGCGGCGTGCGTCTCGCCGACCACGTGCGGGGCGCGGCGGCGGTAGAGCCCCCAGTGCACGCCGACGATCGAGTAGTTCTTGACCAGCGCATGGTTGGTCGGCGCCGCGGCGGGCGGGCCGCCCGCGAACCCGGCGACCACGAGCCGCCCCTCGAACGCGACGACCTTGCGGGACCGGTCGAACACCGCGCCCCCGACCGGGTCGACGATCACGTCCGCACCCCGGCCGCCGGTGGCCTCCAGCACCGCCGCGACGAAGTCCCCGGCCCGGTAGTCGATCGCGAGGTCGGCGCCGAGCTTCTCGCAGACCTCGACCTTGGCCGGCCCACCCGCGGTGGCGATGACGGTGGCGCCGGCGGCCTTGGCGACCTGGATGGCCGCGCTGCCCACGCCACCGGCCCCGGCGTGCACGAGCACGGTCTCGCCGGGGCGCAGGCCGGCCCGGCGGTGCAGCGCGGCGTGCGCGGTGAGGTAGGTGACGACCATCGCCGCCGCGGCGGTGGCGGACAGCGAGTCGGGGATGGGCAGCGCCGCGGCGGCGGGCAGGACCGTGCGCTGGGCCAGCCCCCCGTGCGGGAACTCGCACATGGCCGCGACCCGCTGCCCGGTGCCCACCACCCGGCCGGCCATCTCGAAGCCCGGGGTCAGCGGCAGCGGCGGGCGGTCCTGGTACTTCCCCTGGCACACCAGGACGTCCGCGTAGTTCAGGGCCGCCGCGTCGACCTCGACCAGCACCTCGCCCGGCCCCGGTTCCGGGTCCGGCGCGTCGTCCTCCAGCCGCAGCACGTCGGCCGGGTCGCCGAGCGTGTGCAGGCGCCAGGCGCGCACTCAGGAACCCGCCGGCGCGTGGCTGAACCGCTCGCGCAGCACGAACTTCTGCACCTTCCCCGAGATCGTCAGCGGGAACTCCTCGACCGTCCGCACCACCGACGGCTTCTTGAAGCTCGCCAGCCGCTCCCGGCAGTAGGCCACGATGTCGGCCTCGACGACCGTGGCCCCGGGCGCCGGCACGATCACCGCGCACACCTGCTCGCCCCAGCGCTCGTGCGGCAGGCCGATCACGGCCACGTCGTGCACCGCCGGGTGGGCCCGCAGCACGGCCTCCACCTCGCTCGGGTAGATGTTCATGCCGCCGCTGATGATCATGTCCTTCTTGCGCCCGGCCACGAACAGGAACCCGTCCTCGTCGAGATAGCCCAGGTCACCGGTGTGCAGCCAGCCGTCGCGCACCGTGGCGGCGGTCGCGGCCGGGTTGTCCCAGTACCCGAGCGTCACCGCCGGGCCGCGCACGAGGATCTCGCCCGTCTCGCCGGCCGGCAGCGGCGTGCCCTCGAGCGCGTCGGCGATGCGGATCTCGTTGTGCATCGACGCCTTGCCGGCCGAGCCGATCTTCGACGTGAGGAACGCGGGCGGCACGAACGTCGTCGTCCCGCCGCCCTCGGTGAGCCCGAACACCTGCACGAACCTGGTGTGCGGGAACGCCTTCTGGGCCTCGACGATGGTCTCCCGGGACAGCGGCGCGCCCCCGCACATGATCATCTCCAGTGCCGACGTGTCGAGGTCGGCCAGGCCCGGCGCCCGCAGCACGTCGTAGATCATCGTCGGCACCCACAGCACGTGCGAGATCCGGTGCCGGGCCACGTAGGCCACGGCCTCGGCCGCGTCGAACCCCCCGGAGCGTCTGATGTGGACGGTGCCGCCCTGGTGCAGCAACGCGAACGTGAAGTCGTGCCGGCCGCCGATGTAGTTCAGGTCCAGCGCCACGTAGGTCGCGTGGTCGGGCCGCAGCGCGTAGTCCATCACCTGCTGGATCGAGTTCCACAGCACCGTGCCGTGCGCCCACACCACGCCCTTGGGGTCGCCGGTGGTGCCCGAGGTGTAGATGATCTCGTGCGGGTCGGCGAAGGCAGGCGGCTCGATCGGCGGCCGCCGCGCCTGCGCACCCGCGCACAGCTCCTCGTACTCGACGTCCGCGCCCTCGGCCGTCCCGAACGACACGATGAGCGAGAGCGCCGGCAGCTCGCCGGACGCGCGCGCCGCGGCGATGTGCGGCACGAACGACGCCTCGGCGAACACCGCCCGCGCCCCGGAGCGGGCCAGCAGCCCGACCCGCTCGGCCGGCGCGAGCCGCCAGCTCAACGCCACCATGATCGCCGCCGCGCCGGAGATGCCGAGCTCCACCTCGAAGTACTCGACCCTGTTGCGGGTGCTGATCGACACCCGGTCCATCCGCTCGATCCCGTGTGCCAGCAGGGCGTTCGCCACCCGCCGGTAGCGGTCGCGCAGGTCGCCGTACGTGCGCACGGTGTCCTCGCACACCACCGCCGGGTGGGCCGGATCGGTGCCGGTGCGCTCGGCGAGATAGGTCAGGTTGAGCCCCGCCCACGGCGGCGGCGCGGTCATGTCGACGCCGAGCCCGGTCACGTCACACCTCCCGGTAACTGGCCGAGCGCACGCAGCCGCTCGGTGATCTTGCGCGTGGCGGCGAGCTGGTCGCGCTGCCCGAGGATGAGCATCACGCCGTCGCAGCCGTGGTCGGCGAGCGCGGCGAGCGTCCGCGCCCAGCGGTCCTCCTCGCCCCACACCACGAAGTTGTCCAGCAGGTACTCCGCGAGCGGGCGGGACACGATGTCCTCGGCCATGTTGCGCGGCCGGGTCGCGTCGCCGTGGAAGGCGTAGTCGTAGCGCTTCCACATGGTGCGGACGTCCTCGTGCAGCTCGGTCGGGATGCCGCGCTCGGTCAGGTCGCCGCGGAAGGCTCGGTTGGCGATCGCGACCAGGAGCGGCCCCATGTCCGCGAGCACCTCGTCGACCGTCTCGCCCACCGACACCGCCGGGCCCGCCCAGAACTCCTGCCCCGGGCGGGTCCTCCCGGCCGCGACCCGCCGGGTGAGCACCTCGGCCTTCATCGTGCCGCCGTACAGCACGCCGTCGCCGCACTCGCCGCCCAGCGCGGTGATGCGGGGGCCGTCCGCGCTGACGACCAGCGGCGGCGCCGGCCGGGCGAGCCCGGTGGCCGGGATCCGGGTGTCCCGGAAGGTGCCGCCGGTGCCCGCCCAGTAGCCGCGGATCGCGGCCACCGCCTCCCGCAGCTCGCCGACCGTGGCGGGCTTCATGCCCAGCCCGCGAGCCGCGCTGTTGCCGGTCGCGATCGTCCCGACGGCCCGGCCGTCGCTCGCCTCCTGCAGCGTGGCGAGGAGGTTCGCGACGATCACCGGGTGCCGCGGGACCACATGCGACACCACCGGCCCCACCTTCAGCCGGGTGCTGTTGCGCAGCGCCTGGAACTGGTGCAGGTAGGACTCCTGGTACACGGTCGGCGAGTCGGCGATGCCGAGCCAGGCGTAGCCGGCCTCGTCCGTGTGGCGGGCGAGGCCGGCCGTCTCCTCCATGGAGCGCGGCAGCTCCATGACGCCGAACCTCACGGCTGGCCCAGGGCCGGCGCCGGCAGTACCTCCAGGTCGGAGGTGGCCACGTCGACGCCGAGCACGCCGGCACACGAGCCGCAGTAGTACTCGCGCAGCACCACGCCGGGCTCCTCGTGCCGTTCCTTGACGTACATGTCGAGGTGCTCGTAGCGCTCGTGGATCGGGTACTCGCGGCCGACCGCGGCCTCGGCGGTGCGCCAGTTGCCGGTGCTCGTGCCGAACGACTCGCCGCAGTAGCCGCACACCCACTGCCGGGACCCGTTGGTGCCGCGCAGGATGACCGCCGCGCCGACGCTGGCCGGGGGCTGGAGCGCAGCAGTCGGCGCGCGGCCGATCCGCTCCTCGCGGATCTCGTTGCGGCGCTTGGTGGTCGCCTCGACGTCCACCTCGCCGCCGTCGTCGAGGACGACCCCGTAGGCGTTGCGGATGTGCTTCGCGGTGACGTAGCCGTCGGCGAGGTCCTGGGCCACCCGCTTCGCCGGGCGCAGCAGCGGGTCGCCGACGCCGCCACCGCCGCCGGAGAGCCACACCTGCACCTCGTGCCGCTTCACCGACATGTGCCCGACCTTCGACCGGATGGTGATGTCGTCGCCGGTCAGCGCGTCCCGGGTGGGCAGCCTGCCGGCGGCGAGGAGGTCGGTGACGTTGGTGTTGCGCACGGGGTAGTAGGTGCCCGACGCGGCCGGGTAGCCACCGCCGAACCCGCGCGGCGGCACCTCGGCGCACGCGTTGAAGCCCGGGCCGGCCATCTCGTCGGTGTAGTGCAGGGTGAAGCCCTGCTCGATGCCGCCGCCACCGCGGAAGTAGCCGGGGCCGCCGGAGTTGGGCGCCAGCCGCCGCCACAGCCACAGCACCGGGTCCATCGACTCGTGGGTCTCCACGTCGGCGATGCCGCAGCCGGTCATGCAGGTGAGCCCGTACGCGTCCTGACCGTCCATGATGGACTGCGCACCGCCGCCGGACCCGCACGCGTTGTCCACGTAGAACACCACGGACGTGCCGCCGAACTGGTTGGGGCCGAACAGGTTCACCGCGGGGAAGCCGTCCTGGCACTGGCCGGCGAGGCGGCCGCGGATCTCCGGGTCGTCGGACAGCGCCATCGCCTGGGACAGCGTCTCCTTGGCCAGCTTGCAGGCCCGCATGCCGACCTCGGAGTGCGCGTTGCTGCACGGCGCGGGGTCGGTCGAGTTGACGATGGTGCCCGGCTCGCCGACGTCGATGGTGACCGGCCGCCACATGCCCGCGTTCACCGGGAAGTCGCCGTAGACCATCATCACCATGATCGCGGTCATCGTCTGGCCGGCCATCGCGTCGGCCGCGGAGTTGACGAACGCGTCGATCTGCTGCACACCCGAGAACTCGAACCGCAGGTCACTGCCGGACACGGTCATCTTCAGCCGCATGTCGAGCAGCTGGTCCGGGCCGTCGTGGCCGTCGAACTCGTTCCAGTCCGCCGACTCGTAGACGCCGTCGGGCAGCCGGGAGATGCGCTCCCGCAGCAGCTCCTCGCTCAGGTTCTTGTTGATCTCGCACAGTTCCCGGTAGCCCTCGAGGCCGAACTCGTCGATGATCGAGTTGAGCCGCTGGTTGGCCACCACGTTGTTGGCCGCGATCATCGAGCGGATGTCCGACAGCACCGCGGCGGGCGCGCGCACGTTGGCGCCGATGAACCTGGCCCACTCGGAGTCGATCTTGCCGTTCTTGATGATCTTCACCGGCGGGAAGCGCAGGCCCTCCTGGTACACGTCCCGCGCGCCCGGCGCGTAGCCGGACACGCCGACGCCGCCGATGTCGAGCACGTGCATGTTGGCGAAGCCCCAGCCGACCAGCTCGTCGTTCTTGTAGAACATCGGCATGATCACGCCGACGTCGGCCTGGTGCATGGCGCCGCCGGCGCGCGGGTCGTTGGTGATGTACCCGTCGCCCGGCTTGAGGTCGCCGATGCCGCCCAGCTCCATGATGGACCGGACGCCACCGCGCGAGGAGCCGATGTGGAACAGCACGTAGCCGGAGAAGCCGAGCTGGTCGGGGACGGTGTCGAAGAAGCAGGTGGAGAAGTCCTTGGCCTCGTAGACCACCGGCGAGGTGGAGGTGCGGACCATGGCCAGCGCCATCTCGTTGGTGAGGTTCTCGACGGCCTTGCGGTGCACCTCGGCCGTCACGACGTCGTAGTCGCGCATGGTGGTCATGACTGGTCCGCCTCCCCGGAACTAACACTCGTGGTCACTTTTGGTCGGCGCCGTCCGGTTGGGCACGTGCCGGTGGCTGGGTTGCGTCCCGTTCCCCTTGGGTGCGGTTGGCAGACACCTGGGGTTGGCACAAGGGGTGTCATGTCTAGGCCTCTTCCCGGGTCATGACGTAGTTGCCGAAGCCGTCCCTGGTCACGTGGGTGCCGGGCGGGGCGAAGATCGTGGTGTCGTTCTCGTCGATGATCGCCGGCCCGCTGCACTCGGTGCCCGGCGTGAACTTGCCGCCGTCGTAGGTCGGGATCGTCTGCCACTCCTGCAGCATCGGGATGTAGACCCGGCGCTCGCCCTTGCGCACCTCGTCGAGCGGCGTCGGGCTCAGCGCCAGCTCGGGCATCGGCGGCCGCGGCTGCGGGCCGGTGACGGTGACGGTGTAGTTGAGCAGCACCTCGGGCACGCCGGCGAACGCGGTGCCGATGCCGTAGACCCGTTCGTAGAGCTCGTAGAACCGCTCGGCCAGCTCCTTGGTGTCCTCCGGGGTGAGCGAGCGGTCGGGCAGCGGCAGGGTCAGCTCGTAGACCTGGCCCTCGAACCGGAAGTCGGCGCTGCGCGCGGTGGTGATCTCCTCGGCGGCGAAGCCCTCCGCCCGCATCTCCTCGTGCGCGGTCGCGAGCAGCCGGTCGGCCACCTCGTTGACCCGGGCCACGTCGTCGGGGTTGGTGAGCTTCCAGTCCACCGTCTGGTCTTTGCGCAGCACGAAGTCCGACGTCAGTGCGCCGAGCGCGCAGAACACCGAGCTGTTCTGCGGGATGACGACGGTGGGGATCTTGAGCCGGTCGGCGATCTGCGAGGCGAACAGCGGCAGCGTGCCGCCGTAGGCCAGGAAGGTGAAGTTGCGCGGGTCATAGCCCTTGCCGACGCTGACCTCGCGGACCGCGTGCGCCATGTTGACCACGACGAGGTCGTGCACGGCGGCCGCGGCACGCTCGGCGGACCAGTCGAAGTGCTTGGCGAACTTGGTCTCCAGCGCCTGGCGGGCCAGGTCGACGTTGAGCCGCATCCGGCCGCCGAGGTAGTTGTCCGGGTCGATGAAGCCCATCAGGGTCATGGCATCGGTGACGGTCGGCTCGACGCCGCCCTTGCCGTAGGCCGCCGGTCCCGGGGTCGAGCCGGCGCTGTGCGGGCCGACCTGCGGGATGCCGCGCTCGCTGACCCACGCGATGCTGCCGCCGCCCGCGCCGACCGACACGACGTCGACGAGGTTGACGCCGGTCTGCAGCTGGCCGATCTCGAGGTTCTTCTGGGTGTGGACCTCGTTGTCGTTGATGATGCCGGTGTCGAAGCTGGTGCCGCCCATGTCGCCGAGCAGGACCCGCTTGTAGCCCAGGCGCTTGCCCAGCTCGTTCGCGCCGAGCGCGCCGCCGGCCGGGCCGGAGCCGAGCAGGGCGAGCGGGTGTTCCTTCGCGCGTTCCTTGCTGATCCCGCCGCCGAGACCCTGCAGGAACACCGGCGGCTGGGGGAGCCCCGCGCCGGCGAGCTTGTCGGCGATCGAGTCGATGTAGGTGCGGGCCTGGTCGTGCACGAAGCAGTTGAGGACCGCGGTGGTGAACCGGCGGGTCTCGCCGCGGACCGGGAACACCCGGTGCGACGGCGTGACGAACAGGTCCGGGTAGCGCTGCTGGATGATCTTCTCCGCGCGCAGCTCGTGGTCGCCGTTGAGGTGGCTGGACAGGAAGCACACCGCGATCGACGCGACACCCTCCTCCTCGACCAGCCGCTGGGCCTCGCGGGCGATCTGCTCCTCGTCGAGGGGCACCACGACGTCGCCGGCGTAGTTCACCCGTTCGGTGATCTCCGAGATGGCCGAGCGGGCCACGATGTCCGGCACGTTGGTCTGCAGGTGGTCGTCGGCCACGTTGAGCCGGGGACCGCCCGCGATCCGGAACACGTCCTTGAAACCGGCGGTGACCAGCACGCCCACCTTCGAGCCGCGCAGCTGGGTGATGATGTTGGTGACCACGGTGGTGCCGTTGATCAGCATGCGCCCCTGGGGCATCAGCTCGGACAGCTCCATGCCGAGCTCGCCGGCCGCGACGCCGATGGCGGACAGCACGCCCCGGCTGAAGTCGTCGTAGGTGGTGAGGGCCTTGCCTCTGACCAGGCGCTCGCCAGAAACGACTGCCACGTCGGTATGGGTGCCGCCGACGTCGACGCCGATGAAGGCTTGCGGGCTCGTTCCGGACGGGGTCGTCATCGTCTCCTCCAGCTCGTGGGAAGCCAGCCGCCGTATGTGAATGCTGGGTAACATAGCTCACCGATGAAGGGGGCGTCTAGCGGTTGTTTCTGCGATACGCTACCGATCGCCTGTGAATGACCGATAACATCGGCTCGACTGGGAGGAGGTTCCGACGTGCCGGTACTCCGGTCCGCTCTGGACACCGGCGGCGAGCTGTTCCGGAACAACCGGGCCACGCAGCTCACCGCGATCGCCGCGCTGGACGAGCAGCTCGCGCTGGCGCGGGCGGGCGGTGGGGAGAGGTACGCGGCGCGGCACCGCTCGCGCGGCCGGCTGCTCGCCCGGGAACGGATCGAGCTGCTGCTCGACCGGGACGCGCCGTTCCTGGAGCTGTCCAGCCTCGCCGCGTGGGGCACGGAGTTCACCGTCGGCGCGAGCATCGTCACCGGCGTCGGCGTGGTGTCCGGCGTCGAGTGCGTGATCATCGCGCACGACCCGACCGTGCGCGGCGGCGCGATGAACCCGTACACGCTGCGCAAGACGTTGCGGGCGCTGGAGATCGCCCGGCGCAACCGGCTCCCGGTGATCAACCTGGTCGAGTCCGGCGGCGCCGACCTGCCGTCCCAGTCCGACCTGTTCGTGCAGGCGGGCAAGATCTTCCACGACCTCACCGAGCTGTCCGCCATGGGCGTGCCCACGATCGCGCTCGTGTTCGGCAACTCCACCGCGGGCGGTGCCTACGTGCCCGGCATGTGCGACTACTCCGTGCTCGTCGACGGGCAGGCCAAGGTGTTCCTCGGCGGCCCGCCGCTGGTGAACATGGCCACCGGCGAGGACGCCGACGACGAGCAGCTCGGCGGCGCGGAGATGCACTCGCGGGTGTCGGGCCTCGCCGACCACTTCGCCGTCGACGAGCGGGACTGCGTCCGGCTGGGCCGCCAGATCGTCTCGGAGCTGAACTGGCGCAAGCTCGGGCCCGGGCCGTCGCGGCCCGCCGACCCGCCCTGCTACGACCCCGAGGAGCTGCTCGGCGTCACCTCCGGCGACCTGCGGGTGCCGTTCGACCCGCGCGAGGTGCTGGCCAGGGTGCTGGACGGCTCGCGGTTCGGCGAGTACAAGCCGCGCTACGGCACGAGCCTGGTCACCGGGTGGGCGTCCGTGCACGGGTTCCCGGTCGGCGTGCTGGCCAACGCGCGGGGCGTGCTGTTCAGCGAGGAGTCGAAGAAGGCCGCCGAGTTCATCATGCTGGCCAACCAGACCGACACCCCGCTCGTGTTCCTGCAGAACACCACCGGCTTCATGGTCGGCACCGCCTACGAGCAGGGCGGGATCATCAAGGACGGCGCCAAGATGATCAACGCGGTGACCAACAGCTCGGTCCCGCACATCACGATCAACATCGGCGCGTCGTTCGGCGCCGGCAACTACGGCATGTCCGGCCGCGCCTACGATCCGCGGTTCATGTTCGCCTGGCCCAACTCCAAGCTCGCGGTGATGGGGGCGACCCAGCTCGCCGGCGTGCTGTCCATCGTGGGCAGACAGGCCGCGGCCGCGGCCAGCCGCGCGTTCGACGAGGCGGCCGACGAGGAGCGCCGCGCGTCGATCGAGGCGCAGATCGAGCGCGAGTCGCACGCGTTCTTCGTCACCGCGCGGCTCTACGACGACGGCGTGATCGACCCCCGGCACACCCGCAGCGTGCTCGGCATGGCGTTGTCCGCCGCGCACTCGGGCCCGGTCGAGGGCCGGCGTGGCTTCGGCGTCTTTCGGATGTGAGGGCAGATGTCGCGTATTCGCAGACTGCTGGTGGCCAACCGCGGTGAGATCGCCTCGCGGGTGATGCGCACCGCGCGGGCGATGGACATCGCGTGCGTCGCCGTGCATTCCGACCCCGACGCGGACGCGCCGTTCGTGGCCGACGCGGACGAGGCGGTGCGGCTGCCCGGCTCGACGCCCGCCGAGACCTACCTCGACGTCGGCAGGATCATCGCGGCGGCGCGGGCCACCGGCGCGGACGCGGTCCACCCCGGATACGGCTTCCTGTCGGAGAACGCGGGGTTCGCGCGTGCGTGCGCCGCCGAGGGGCTGGTGTTCGTCGGGCCGTCGCCGGAGGCCATCGAGTCGATGGGGTCCAAGATCGCGGCCAAGGACCTGATGTCCCGGGCCGGCGTGCCGGTGCTGCCCGGCGTCACGGTCACCGACTCGACCGACCTCGCCGCGGCCGCCGCCGAGGTCGGCTTCCCGGTGCTGGTGAAGGCCGCGTTCGGCGGCGGCGGGCGGGGGATGCGGGTGGTCCGCGACCCGGCTTCGCTGGCGGCGGCGGTGGCCGGGGCGCGGCGCGAGGCGGCGTCGGCGTTCGGCGACGGGACGGTGTTCCTCGAGCACTACGTGGAGGCGCCGCGGCACGTCGAGGTGCAGATCTTCGGCGACGCGCACGGGAACGTGGTGGGCCTGTTCGAGCGCGAGTGCTCGATCCAGCGGCGGTACCAGAAGATCATCGAGGAGGCGCCGTCCCCGGCCGTCGACGACTCGCTGCGCGCGGAGCTGACCGCGGCCGCGGTGGCCGCGGGCAAGGCGATCGGCTACGTCGGCGCCGGCACGGTGGAGTTCGTGCTGGCCCCCGACGGCCGGTTCTTCTTCCTGGAGGTCAACACCCGGCTGCAGGTGGAGCACCCGGTGACCGAGCTGGTGACCGGGCTCGACCTCGTGCGGCTGCAGCTGCTGGTGGCCGAGGGGCGGCCGCTGCCGGCCGAGGTGCTCACCGCCGAGCTGCGCGGACACGCGGTGGAGGCGCGGCTGTACGCGGAGAACGTCGCGGCCGGGTTCCTGCCGGTGTCGGGCACGCTGCACCGGTTCGCCGTGCCGGCGCTGCCGGGCGTGCGGGTGGACGCCGGGGTCGCGGACGGTTCGGTGGTCAGCACGTTCTACGACCCCATGCTGGCCAAGGTGATCGCGTACGGCCCCACCCGCGAGGACGCGTGCCGCACGCTGGCCCGCGCGCTCGCCGACGCGCGGCTGCACGGCGTGACCACGAACCGGGACCTGCTGGTGGGCATCCTGCGCGAGGCGGAGTTCCTGGCGGGGGACATCGACACCGGCTACCTGACCCGGCACGACGCGGCCACTCTGTCCACACCGGACACCGTGCCGGCCGTCCACGCGGTGGCGGCGGCGCTGGCCGGGCAGGCGGCCCGGCGCGTGGCGGCGGAGGTGCTGACCACGCTGCCGCCGGGCTTCCGCAACGTCCCCAGCGAGGCGCAGGTCACGACGTTCGAGTCGGCCGAGGTGCGCTACACGCAGACCCGCGCGTGGGTGGACGGCGAGGAGCTGCCCGAGCTCCGGATCGTCCGCGTGGAGCCGGCCCGGGTCGAGCTGGAGGTGGCCGGCGTGCGGCGCGTGTGCCACGTCCACCAGGTCGGCACCGTGTTCTATGTGGACAGTCCACTCGGGGCGTCCGAGCTGGTGGAGCGGCCGCGCTTTCCCGACCCGGACGCCGTCGCGCACGTCGGGTCGTTGCTGGCGCCCATGCCGGGGTCGGTCGTGTCGGTGGCGGTGGCCGAGGGCGACCACGTCGTGCGGGGGGCGGCGGTGGTCGTGCTGGAGGCGATGAAGATGGAGCACACCGTGCACGCGCCGGCCGACGGCGTGGTCAGCGCGATCGAGGTGGCGGTGGGCCAGCAGGTCGACACGGGTGCCGTGCTCGCCGTCATCGACGAGGAGGACGCGTGACCGTTCGGTACGAAGTAGACAGTGGGGTCGCCTGGCTCACCATCGACCGGCCCGAGGCGCGCAACGCGTTGAGCAAGGAGGTCCGGGACGGGCTGTGGGACGGCTTTCGCGGGTTCGTCGCGGACGACGACGCCAAGGTGCTGGTGCTGACCGGCGCGGGGGACAAGGCGTTCTGCGCCGGCGGGGACCTCAAGGAGATGGCCGAGACCGCGCTGGAGATCCCGCCGCCGGACTTCCTGCCCCAGCCCGGGCGCAACATCGACGTGCCGAAGCCGACCATCGCCGCGGTCAACGGGGTCGCCTTCGCCGGCGGGTTCCTGCTCGCGCAGAACTGCGACCTGTGCGTGGCCGCCGACACCGCCCGGTTCGCGATCTCGGAGGCGAAGGTCGGCCGGGGCGCGCCGTGGGCCGCGCCGCTCCCGTGGCTCGTTCCCCCGCGCGTGGCGATGCAGATCCTGCTCACCGGCGACCCGATCTCCGCCGCGCGCGCCCACCAGCTCGGCCTGGTCAACGAGGTGGTGCCGCTCGCCGAGCTACGCCAGGCCGCCCAGACGCTGGGCGAGCGGATCGCGGCGAACGCCCCACTGTCGGTCGCCGCGGCCAAGCGGACCGTGCGGCTGGTGGCCGAGCACCCGCTGGCCGCGGCCTACGAGCTGGCCGAGGAGATCTGGGCGCCGGTCTACCGGTCCGCCGACGCGCAGGAGGGGCCGGCCGCGTTCCGCGAGAAGCGGCCGCCGGTCTGGAAAGGACGCTGATGGCCGTCTCGATCGACGAGCTGCTCGACGACGTCACCGCGGAGACCGCCGTGGTCGACCGGATGCTCGACCCGCTGTCGCCGCGGGAGTGGGAGCTCGCGACCCCCGCCGCCGGGTGGGCGATCCGCGACCAGGTCGGCCACCTCGCCTACTTCGACGAGACCGTGGCGCTCGCGGTCACCGACGAGGCCGCGTTCCGCACCTGCGCCGCCGAGGCGATGGCCCGCGGCACCGACTTCGCGAACGAGATCGCCAAGGACTACCGCACGATGCCCGCCGGCGAGCTGCTCACCTGGTTCCGCAAGGCCCGCGCCGCGATGCTCTCGACGTTCCACGCGGCCGACCCCGCCAGGAAGGTCCCCTGGTACGGCCCGTCGATGAGCCTCGCGTCCTCCATCACCGCACGGCTCATGGAGACCTGGGCACACGGCCAGGACATCGCCGACGCGCTCGGCGTCACCCGCGCGCCGACCGTCCGGCTGCGCCACATCGCGCACCTCGGCGTGCGGACGCTCCCGTTCAGCTTCACCGTCCGCGGCCTGCCCGTGCCGGACCGGCCCGTGCGGGTCGAGCTGACCGCGCCCGACGGCGACACCTGGACCTGGGGCTCGGGCGCGGACTCGGTGACCGGCGACGCGCTCGACTTCTGCCTCGTGGTCACCCAGCGCCGCAACGTCGCCGACACGGGCCTGCGCGTCGCCGGGCCGGTCGCCACCGAGTGGATGGCCGTGGCGCAGGCGTTTGCGGGACCGCCCGGTCCGGGGAGGCCGGTGACATGAGGTGTCGCGCGGTCCGGATCGGCAACTGCTCCGGCTTCTACGGCGACCGGCTCGCCGCCGCCCGCGAGATGGTCGACGGCGGCCCGATCGACGTGCTCACCGGCGACTACCTCGCCGAGCTGACGATGCTGATCCTGTGGAAGGCCAGGCAGAAGGACCCCGCCGCGGGGTACGCCAGGACGTTCCTCACCCAGATGGAGCAGGTCCTCGGCACCTGCCTCGACCGCGGCATCAAGGTCGTCAGCAACGCGGGCGGGCTCAACCCGGCCGGCCTCGCCGAGGCACTCACCGCTCTCGCCGGGCGGCTCGGGCTGCACCCGCGCATCGCCTGGCTCGAGGGCGACGACCTCCTCGGCCGGCTCGACGAGCTCCGCGCCGCGGGCCACCCACTGTCCAACATGGACACCGGCGAACCGCTGGCCGGTATCGAGCCCGTGTCGGCCAACGCCTACCTCGGCGGGTGGGGCATCGCCGAGGCACTCGAGGACGCCGATGTCGTGCTGTGCCCCCGGGTCACCGACGCGTCGCTAGTCGTCGGGCCGGCCGCGTGGTGGCACGGCTGGGAGCGCACCGACCTCGACCAGCTCGCCGGCGCGGTGGCGGCCGGGCACGTGATCGAGTGCGGCCCGCAGGCCACCGGCGGCAACTACTCGTGGCTGCCCGAGATCACCGACCGGCGCTACCCCGGCTTCCCGATCGCCGAGGTCGAGGCGGACGGCAGCGCGGTGATCACCAAGCACGACGGCACCGGCGGGCTCGTCTCACCGGGCACGGTCACCGCGCAGCTGCTCTACGAGATCGCCGAGCCCGCCTACGTCAACCCCGACGTGGTGGCGCACTTCGACACGCTGCGGCTCACCCAGGACGGGCCCGACCGGGTGCGGATCGCCGGCACCCGCGGCAGCCCGCCGCCGGACACGCTCAAGGTCGCGATCAACTACCTCGGCGGCTACCGCAACACGATGACGCTGGTGCTCACCGGGCTCGACATCGAGGCGAAGGCGGCGTGGGCAGACCAGCAGCTGTTCGAGATCCTGGGGGGCAAGGAGGCCTTCGCCGAGGTCGACGTGCGGCTGCTGCGCTTCGACCAGCCCGATGCGCCGACCAACGAGCAGGCCACCGCGCACCTGCGGATCACGGTGAAGGACCCCGACCCGCGCAAGGTCGGCCGCGCGTTCTCCAACGCCACCATGGAGCTCGCGCTCGCCGGGTACGCCGGCTTCCACACCACCACGCCGCCCACGCCGGAGAGCGCGTACGGCGTGTACTGGCCCGCGCTCGTGCCGCGCGACGCCGTCGAGCAGGTGGTCGTGACGCCCGACGGCAGCCGGCACCCGGTCCCGCACAGCCCGGCCGGCGTCGTCGATCCGCTGCGGCCGGACCCGGTGGACGGTCCGATCCCGAGCGGCCCGACCCAGCGGGTGCCGCTGGGCCGGATCTGCGCGGCCCGCTCCGGCGACAAGGGCGGCAACGCCAACGTCGGCGTGTGGACCCGCACGGCGCAGGAGTACCGCTGGCTCGCCGCGACCCTCGACGTCTCCCTCTTCCGCGCGCTCGTGCCCGAGACGGCCGGCCTCGAGGTGCGCCGGTACGCGCTGCCCAACCTGAACGCGCTGAACTTCGTCGCCGTCGGCCTGCTCGGCGCCGGCGTCGCCGCGGCGACCCGGCCGGACCCGCAGGCGAAGGGACTGGGCGAGTACCTACGCTCACGGCACCTGGACATTCCGCGGACCTTGTTGGGGAGCGCCGATGGCTGAGCTGACCGTCACCGACGCGGGCGCCGTGCGCACGCTCGCGATCGACCGCCCGGACCGGCTCAACGCGATGACCGACACCGCCGCGCGGGCCATCGAGCTGGCGCTGCGGGACGCGGCCGCGGACGAGACGGTCGGCGCTGTCGTGCTCACCGGGGTCGGCGAGCACTTCTCCGCGGGCGGCGACGCGCACACGATCCTCGACACGATCGCGAGCACCGACGACCGCGCGCTGCTCGACCTGATGCGGTCGTTCCACCGGCTCATCGAGGAGGTGTGGAACTCCGCGCTGCCGGTCGTGGCGGCCGTGTCGGGGGTGGCCTACGGCGGCGGGTTCAACCTCGCGCTGGTGTGTGACCTCGTGGTGTGCGCGCCGGACGCGCGGTTCTGCGAGGTGTTCCTGCGCCGCGGCCTCGTGCCCGACGTCGGCGGCGCGTGGCTGCTGCCGCGGGCGGTCGGCCTGCACCGCGCGAAGGAGCTGATGCTGCTCACCCCCGAGCTGTCCGCCGCCGACGCGCACCGGTGGGGCATCGTGAACGCCGTCGCCGACGACCCGCTCGCACACGCCACCGAGCTGGCCACCCGCCTCGCCGCCGGCCCGCGGCTGGCGACCTCGCTGACGAAGAAGCTGGTCAACGCCAGCACGACCGGCGACCTGCACTCCTCGCTGGAGCTGGAGGCGGTGACCCAGGCACTGGCGCTGACCGGCAAGGACGCCCGCGCCGGCTTCGAGAAGTTCCTGCGCAAGTCCGAGTAGTAGGGTGAGCACCAAGTTAACGCGGGTTCACTTGGCGGGAAGGGGCCGGGGTGAGTGAGGTGGCCGAGGAGCCGGTCCGCACCCGGGATCCCGCACGCAAGGAGCGGATCCTGTCGGCGGCCGCCGACCTGGTGGCCCGGCGCGGGTACCACGCGGTCGCCATGGCCGACATCGGCGCGGCGGCCGGGGTCACGGGTTCGGCCATCTACCGGCACTTCGAGAGCAAGTCGGCCGTGCTGGTGGCCCTGTTCGACCGCGTGATCGACGCGCTGCTGAGCAACGCCGGCCGGATCGTCGAGGAGGCCGCGGAGGAGCGCGCGGCGCTGACGTTGCTGGTGCGCGACCAGGTGTCGTTCGCCATCGATGACCGCGAGGTGCTCCAGGTCTACATGCGGGAGATCAACAACCTGCCCGACGAGGACCGCCGCCGGCTGCGCCGCAAGCAGCGGCTCTACCTCGAGGAGTGGGTGCACGTGCTCGGCGAGCTGCGCCCGGGCCTGCTCGACACCGAGGCGCGGGCCCTGGTGCACGCGGCGATCGGCGGGATCCAGTCGGTGCTGCACTACCGCAGCGGCCTGCCCGACGACCGGCTCGCCGAGCTGGTCACCGGTGCCGCGCACGCGACCCTGGGCGTGCCCGTAACCTCGACCGCGTGAGGGTTGCCGTACTCGACGACTACCAGCGCGTCGCACTGTCCTATGTGTACTGGACGGAGCTGCCCGCCGGCGTCGAGGTGACGCCGTTGCACGAGCACGTCGCCGACCTCGACGAGCTCGCCGCGCGGCTCGAGCCGTTCGACGTCGTGGTCGCGATGCGGGAGCGCACCGCGCTGCCCGGCGCGCTGCTGGAACGGCTGCCCCGGCTCAGGCTGATCGTCACCACCGGCATGGTCAACGCGTCGATCGACCTCGCCGCGGCGGCGTCGCTGGGCATCACCGTGTGCGGCACGGCGGCGACCGGCGCCTCGACCGTGGAGCTGACCTGGGCGCTGATCCTGTCGGTGGTGCGGGGGATCGCGTCGGCGGACTCCGCGGTGCGCCAAGGTGTGTGGCAGTCCGGCACGGTCCCGGGCGGTGACCTGGCCGGCAACACCCTGGGCGTGGTCGGGCTGGGCCGCATCGGGTCGCGGGTGGCCGTGATCGGGCAGGCGTTCGGCATGCGGGTGCTGGCGTGGAGCGAGAACCTCACCGCCGAGCGCGCGGCGTCGGCGGGCGCCGACCTGGCTTCCTCGAAGGAGGAGCTGCTGTCGGCGGCCGACGTCGTGACCCTGCACCTGAAGCTGAGCGACCGGACCCGCGGCATCGTCGGCGCGGCGGAGCTGGCCCTGATGAAGCCGACGGCGTACCTGGTGAACACCTCGCGCGGCCCGCTGGTCGACGAGCAGGCCCTGGCCGCCGCGATGGCCAGGCGCGAGATCGCCGGCGTGGCGCTCGACGTGTACGACACCGAGCCGCTGCCACCCGGCCACCCGCTGCTGGACCTGCCCCACTCCGTGCTGACGCCGCACCTGGGCTACGTGTCCCGCACGGGCTTCGACGTGTTCTACCGCGAGATCGTGGCCGACATCGCCGCCTTCCACGCGGGCTCGCCGGTCCGGGTCGTCACGCCGTGAGGTAGCGGCCCGGACGGCGTCGGGTCACCGGATCCGGTTACCCCCGATGGCCGTGCCGGCGCGGGGTGAGCCGGACGTTCGGTAGGTCGGGGGCGGGGATCCGGGCGCCGCCGTGGCCGTGGACGGTGCCGAAGCGGGTCTGGCCCCGCGCCTCCCAGTCGGCGCGCGCGGCGGCGATCTCGTCGTGGCTGCGGCCCACGAAGTTCCACCACATGACGAGCTCGTCCGGGAACGGCTCGCCGCCGAGCAGCAGCGCGCGCACCGGCCGGCCATCGGTGGCCAGGGCGAGCTCCGCGCGTCCGGTGCCGAGGTAGAGCATGCGCCCGGCGGGCACCGCGACGCCCGAGACGACGAGCGTGTCGTCGATCGCCAGCAGCGCGTGCTCGAAGTCCGGGCGCAGCGGGACGGTGGTGGCGGCGTGCGCGGCCACCCGCAGGTCCGCGCCGAGCAGCGGCGTGTGGACGGTGGCCGGCGAGGAGACGTCGCCGACCGTGCCGACGAACACGGTGGCCGTGACGCCGCCGTGGGCGTAGGTCGGCAGCTCGACGTGCTGCTCGAACGCGGGTGCCATGCCGGCCTTCGCCGCGGGCAGCGCCACCCACAGCTGCATCGCGTGCAGGGGCGCGCCGTCGTCGATGGAGATCTCGGAGTGGGCGACGCCGTGGCCGCCGGTCATCAGGTTCAGCTGGCCGGGCCGGACCAGCACGTCGCTGCCCACGCTGTCCCGGTGGTGGATCTGCCCCGCGAGCAGCCAGGTGACGGTCTGCAGCCCGGTGTGCGGGTGCGGCAGCACGCTCATCGGCGTGCTGTTGGGCCCGAACAGGTCGAGGAAGCACCACGCGCCGACGGTGGGCAGGGTGCGCTGCGGCAGCAGCCGGTCCACGCGGATCCCCCGCAGGCCACCGAGCGGCACGTCCCGCGGCGCGAACACCAGGGCGACCGCGTGGTCGTCGGCGGCGGTCCGGCAGACGAGCACGTCGGGGTGGGAGTCCAGGTTGCTCAAACTACCTCCGGGATGTTGCTGGTGCCGCGTCCCGGCTCAGGACTGACTCTCCGGGGGAGCCTCGATGTGGCCCTTGTACTTGTCGACGTTCTTGCGCAGGTACGCGGAGATGAACGGGCACAGCGGCACGATGACCTTGTCCCGGGCCACCGCGTCGTCGAGTGCGCCCGAGGCCAGCACCTTGCCCAGGCCCCGGCCGGCGAAGGCGTCGTCGACCTCGCTGTGGGTGAACACCACCCGGTTGCCGCTGTCGTGGTACTGGGCGAACCCGGCGAGCTTGTCGCCGACGTAGAGCTCGTAGCGGTACTTCTCGGCGTTCAGCTCGACCCGGGCGTCCTGCGTGTCCGCCGCCGGTTCCTCGGCCATGGCACCTCTTCTCGTGGGCTCTACCGCGATCGTCCCAGAGTTCGCGCCGCCGTGCGCAGCCGCTCGTCGAGCTCCGCGTGGTCGGCGAGGAACCAGATGTCGGTGCCCTTGTTGATCTCGTGGACGAACGCCCGGAACGAGTCGCTCGCCAGGTGCGTGGTGATGTCGCCCAGCACGACCAGGCGGATGCGGTAGGCGCCGAACTTGCGCACGACGTCGCCGGCGACCCCGGTGCTGAGCGTGAAGAACCGCGCGTCCACCCGGTCGGCCGGCACGACGACGGCCGACGCCTGCTCGTTGAACGCCGCGCCGACCAGCTCGACGGCGTCGCTCTCGCTGCCGAGCGCCGGCTCGTCCGGCTCGACGGTCAGCACCCGCACCCCGTGCGTCTCCGAGATCGTGTTCATACCCGCAGTGTCTCCGGATCGGACCGCGCGCGCCACCGAGTAACTCCGTTGGGCCACAACGAGGTCAGCCCGGCACGAGGTCAGCCCGGCACGGTGATGACCGGGCCCAGCGGGGAGGGCAGGGCGGCGAGGGCGCGCAGGCGCTGCGGCGGGAAGTCGACCCAGTCGTCGACGGGGTCGCGGGCGGCGTGCAGGTGGCGGTCGAGGAAGCGCTGCCAGCGGCGGAGCCCGTCGATGGCGGTGCGGACGTCGAGCCGGCCCTCGTCGAGGGCGTCGGCGTACTCGTGGAGGTCGAGCAGCCGCTGGTGCCGGCCGTCGGTGGGCACCATGACGTCGACGTAGAGGTCCCGCAGCACGACCGAACCCTCGGCGCTGCTGACGTGGATGAGGTCGACGTACCAGGTGCTCGGCTCGCCGCGGTCGGCGTCGATGCCGGCGATCTCGCCACCGTCCGGGGTGCGCATCCGCCGCCAGCACGGCCGGGCCATGCTCACGCCGAGGTCCAGCAGCACGAACACCCGCTCGAGCAGCGTGCGGCCGGGCCACGGGACGAACCGGTCGGGTAGCTGGAACTCGTAGGCGAGGGTGTCGCCGATGCGCACACCCGGCAGCGGGCCGAACGGCGGCACCGGATCCCCATGGGCGCCCCGCCAGACCTCGACGTGCTTCATGGATCATTCCTACACGCTCAGCCGCCCGCGTAGGAGTGCAGTCCGGCCACCACCAGGTTGACGAAGAACAGGTTGAACAGCACCACGACGAGCCCCGCGAGGTTGAGCCACGCGGCGCGCCGGCGCTGCCAGCCCGCGGTGGCCCTGGCGTGCAGGTAGGCCGCGTAGCAGACCCAGGTGACGAACGCGACCGTCTCCTTGGGATCCCAGCCCCAGTACCGGCCCCACGCCGACTCCGCCCAGATCGCGCCGGTGACGATCGCGAAGGTGACCGTGAGGAAGCCGAACACCCCGCTGCGGTAGGCGAGCCGGTCGAGAAACTCCGGCGCCGGCAGCCGGGAGGCCTTGGGCCCGGGCTGGGTGCCAGGATGATCGGCGCGGTACTCCGCGAGGAGGTGCAGCCCGCTCGTCACGCCGGACACGAGGAAAACGCCGCTCGCCATGATGGCCGCGGCCACGTGGATGACGATCCAGTACGAGCGCAGCGCCGGCTGCACCGCGGCGGCCTCGGTGTAGAGGAGGTTGCCGGCGAGGAACAGCACGAGCGCGACGGGCAGCAGCACGAACACCGCGATGCGCCGCACGGGATGCCGGCGCAGGACCGACAGCCACGCGCCGACCGCCACGAGGCCGAACGCGGACAGGTACTCGTACATGTTGCCCCACGGGACCCGCGCGGTCGCGAACCCGCGCAGCACCACCGACGCCAGGTGCAGCAGCGCGCCGAGCACGGTGACCGAGACACCGACCCGGCCCAGCCGGTCGCCGAGGGGCAGTGCCGTCGTGGGTGCCGGTGCGAGTGCCGGCGTGGGTGCCGTCGCGGGTGCCGGTGCGGCGCCGGCCATGGCGGGCTGGCTGGCCGGCCGGCGGGCCAGCACGTACTCGGTGGCCGACAGCAGGGCGGCCAGCATGTAGCCGCCGACCGCGCTGGTGAACAGCCAGTCGCTCAGCACGGCGGGGCTCGGCATCACGACTCCGGCCGGGCGGTGGTGCGCAGCCACCACAGGCCGAGCAGCGGCAGCACGGCGGGCACGTAGCCGTAGCCCTGGCCGTAGTCCGACCACACGGTGGCGTCCGGAAACGCTTGCGGGTCAACGAGGCTGAGCGTGCCGACGGCCAGCACGCCGACCAGCTCGACCACAATGGACACCGTGGCCACGCGGCGCGAGGTGCGGTTGCCGCGGGCCAGGCACACGGTCGCGACGAGGTAGACCACCGCGGCGAACGCGGACAGCAGGTAGGCGAGCGGCGCCTCGCCGAACCGGGTGCCGAGCTGCACCGCCGAGCGCGCGGTGGCGGCCAGCGCGAACACGGCGTAGACCGTGATCAGGATCCGGCCGGGGCCCGACCGGGTGCGGGTGGCGAGGTCAGACATGGGCGTCCCACACCTGGCCGAGCCGCAGGATCATCACCGGGATCGTGAGGCAGCCGATCACCAGCACGCCCGGGCCCCAGCGGGTCCGCTCGGCGAGTGACCAGAGCGCGGCCAGCGGGATGATCACCAGCGGCCCGACGAGGTAGCCGAGGAACGAGAGCTTCTCGACGTCGCGGTCGGTGGTGAACAGCTGGACCACGCCGACGACCGCCTGGCCGAGCAGGCCGAGCTCCAGCAGTGCCAGCACGCCGAGCAGGCCCACCCCGTGCCAGCGGTCGGGCCGCACCGGGCGGCCGGCGATCATCAGCACGACGGCCCACAGCGCGGCGCCGAGCGCGACGAAGGTGAGCGTCGTCGAGAGGACATCGATCACGGTGCCGCCCTTCTACTACGGTCGGTAGTAGATCGTACGGGTCAGATCACGAGGAAGCTCAGCGGGGTCGACACCAGCACCAGGCCGGTGGCGAGGACCAGCCAGCGCGCCGCGCGGGAGAGCGGCTCGGTGCTGGTCAGCCGGTCGAGCCGGGCCTGGATCGCGCGGTCGGCGATGGCCATCGTGCCGGCGGGCGTGCCCCCGTCGAACCGGCGCAGCGCGGTGGCGAGCTCGCGCGTGCCGCCCGCCCGGCACGCGCCCTCGTCGGCACGCATCTCCACGAGCAGCGCCACCGCCTCGGCCGCGACCCGGCCCAGTGGCAGCCGGCGCAGCGCGGCGAACGGCAGGAGGACCAGGTCGTGGCGCTCGCGGGCGTGGGTGCGCTCGTGCGCGAGGACCGCCGCGATCTCGGCCGGCCGCAGCGCCCGCAACGCGCCGGAGCTGAGCACCACGCGGGAGCGCCGGCCGGGCAGGCAGTAGGCGACGGTGAGCGGGTGGTCGAGGATCAGCGCACCCGGCGCGGCCGGGTCCTCGCGGGCCACGAGGGACAGCGTCGCGCGGTGCCGGCGCCGGGTGCGGAGCACGGCGAGCCAGGACCAGCCGAGCATCGCCAGCAGTGCCCCGGCGAGCCCGGCCGCCGCGGCGAGGGCGGCCACGTGCACCGGGGTGAGGTCCGCGGGGGCGCCGGTGAGCCAGCGGTGGACCGCGGTCGGCACGTCGCGGTGGTAGGGCGCGAGGCCGACGGTGAGCGCGGCGCCGACCGCGCACAGGACGAACGTGAGCCCGACCAGCTGCCACAGCAGGATCCCGGTCCGCGGCGAGCGCCACACCCAGCGAGCCCCGGCCAGCGGCGGCACGGCGAGCATGCACACGGCCGCCGTCACCACGAGGTGCAGCGTCGCGTTCACGACACGCCCTCGTGGGCTCGGTCGCCGTGTGTCATTGGTTCGCTCGCAAGCTCGTTCTGTGACATTGGTTCACTCGCAAGCTCGTTCACGGCTCGGGGTCCCGGGCGTCGGCCAGGGCCTGGCTCAGCGTCTCGGCGTCCGGAGTGGACACCGACTGGGCGAACCGGGTGAGCGCGGCGTCCCGGTCGCCGGTGAGCGCCAGCGCGTCGAGCATCAGCTGGGCCACGTAGCCCTCCCGGCTGTTGACCGGCTCGTACCGCCAGGCCCGCCCGTCCCGGTGCCGGCGCACGAAGCCCTTCTTGGCCAACCGGTCGAGCACGGTCATGACCGTGGTGTAGGCGAGGTCGCGCCCGGCGAGCGCGGCGGCGACGTCGCGCACCACCACCGGTTCGGCGCGGTCCCAGAGGACCTCCATCACCGCGCGCTCGAGCTCACCCACGCGGACGAGCCTAGAGGGCGGCCCCGGACCTGCTGGCGCGGATGGCGGAGGGCGACGTGCTCGGCCGGCGCTCAGTCCGCCTCGGCCTGGCCGGTCCAGCCGGAGGACTCGAGGGCCTCGAGGCCGCGGCGCACGATCGACTGGGTGAGCGCCGCGGCCAGGTCGGCCTCCCGCTCCTCGTAGGCCCGCAGCAGCCGCCCGTGGTCGGCGACCGAGGACCGCAGCCGCCCGGGCAGCGAAAGGCTCAGGTGCCGCAATTGCAGCGTGCGCACGCCGACGCTGTCGAGAACGCGCCGGACCGTGCTGTTACCGGCGATCGCGGCCTCATTGTTTCGGAAACCGACATTCAGCCAGAAGAAGCGATCGACATCGCCGGCCTCGGCTGCCACTTCCAGCTGCCGGTGGCACTCGCGGAGTATCGCTATCTCGGATTCAGCTGCATTTCCCACAATGCGGCGGCTCACCAATGCATACAGGGTGGCCCGCAGCTCATATATTTCCCGCACCTCGTCGAGCAGGAGCCGGCGCACCCGCGGCCGGCGATGTGCGGCGATCTCGACCAGGCCCTCCCGCTCCAGCGTGAGCAGGGCTTCCCGAACCGGCGTGCGGCTGCTCCGGAACGTGCGGGCGAGCTCGACCGAGTTGAGGTCGTCGCCGGGGCGCAGCCGCGCCTCGACAATGGCGGTGCCGACCGAGACCAGGATCTGGTCGACGACGCTGTCCGCGTTCTCCGACCGGCCCAGTACCCGCAGTATCTCGAGATGCCCGGCGGACGGCTCGGCGCCGATCGGCCGCACCTTCGAGTTTCCCGCGGATTTGGTGGTCGTCATGGGCCAGATAATAGCGTGAGAATCATGACGGATCGCGCGGGTCGGTTAATCGGGAAATGGAAGATCAGAACTGTGCGCCCGGTGTGCGGTCGTGGCGGCTCCTCAGTGGACCGGCAGCCGCACCCGGAAGGTGGCGCCCCGGCCCGGCCCGCCCGCGTTCCCAGCAAACTCCCAGGCTCGCCGGCGGGTACCCTGCGGATTGTTGAGCGATACAATCGTAGGTGGATCTCGCAGGTCAGGAAGGGTGGGAGCATCGGTGAGCCCGGATCTGGAGCTGGCGGCCGATCGCAGGCTGCTGGGGCGGACCAGCACGGTCGAGCGGCTGGCCGACATCCTGCGGGCGCGGATCACCGAGGGCCACTTCTCCCCGGGCGAGCGGTTGGCGGAGGACTCGATCGGCCGGGCGCTGGGAGTCTCCCGCAACACGCTGCGTGAGGCGTTCCGGCTGCTCACCCACGAGCGGCTGCTGGTGCACGAGCTCAACCGCGGCGTCTTCGTCTGCAAGCTCACCGTCGACGACCTCATCGACCTGTACCGGGTCCGCATGCTCGTCGAGTGCGGCGCGGTGCGCGCCCTCGACGGCCACCCGCCCGAGACCGGCGACCTGGCCGCGGCCGTCGCGCAGGGCGCCGAGGCCATGCGCGCGTCCGACTGGCGCGCGCTCGGCACCGCGAACATCCTTTTCCACCAGGGGATCGCGGCGCTCGCCGGCAGCCCGCGGGTCGACGAGCTGATGCGCGGCGTGCTGGCGGAGCTGCGGCTGCACTTCCACTCGATGGCCGACCCGCGCCGGTTCCACGAGCCCTACCTGGAGCGCAACCGCGAGATCCTGTCGGTCATCGAGACCGGCGACGGCCAGGCCGCGGAGCGCCTGCTGCGCAAGTACCTCGACGACTCCGAGCACCAGCTGGTCGAGGCCTACCGGGCCGCCGGGGACTGAGCGCGGAACGAGATCGTCTGGCCGGGCCGCGCCTGGGCCAGGATCGGCAGGTCCTTGGTCAGTACCACGGCGAGCACCGGGTAGCCGCCGGTCACCGGGTGGTCGGCCAGGAACACCACCGGCCGGCCGGACGGCGGCACCTGGATCGCGCCCGCGACCATGCCCTCGCTCGGCAGCTCGTCGTGCCGGGTCCGCGCCAGCCGCGGGCCCTCGAGCCGAACGCCGACCCGGTTGCTCTCGGCCGTCACGGTGAACCTCGCGGTCAGCAGCGTCTCCAGCGCCTCCGGGGTGCACCAGTCCGCGCGCGGGCCGGGCACGACGCGCACGCGCAGGTCGCCGATGGCCGGCGGGTTCACCGGCGCCACGTCGACGGCCGGCGGCGGTCCACTGTGGTCGGTGCCGATCGGGAGGACGTCGCCGGGGGACAGCGGCGCGGGGCCGAGGCCGGACAGGACGTCGGTCGAGCGGGAGCCCAGCGTCTCGGGGACCGCGAGGCCGCCGCGCACCGCGACGTAGGTGCGCAGGCCGGCGGCCGGCGCGCCGATCGTGAGCCGCCCGCCGGCCCGCACCGTGAACGGCGCGTTCATCGCCTCGCCGCGGTCCTCGCGCGCGAGGTCGCACGGCGCGCCGGTGACCGCGACCCGGGCGGCCTCCCGGAACACGAGCGTCGCCGAGCCCATCGTCAGCTCCAGGCACGCCGCGCCCTCGTCGTTGCCCACCAACCGGTTCGCGAGCGTGGCCGAGCGCGCGTCCGCCGCCCCCGAGTGCCCGACGCCGAGCGCGGCGAAGCCCGGCCGGCCACGGTCCTGCACCGTGCCCAGCGGGCCGGCCCGCACCACCTCGACCCCCCCGGCCGGCGGCGCCCCCGCGACCGGTGAGTCCGAAGTGGACTCCGGCAGCGTGTCGACGGGCTCGAAGCGGACCCGGGTGCCCGGGCGCAGCAACGCCGGCGGGGTCCGCCGCGGGTCGAACAGCGGCACCGTCGTGCGGCCCAGCAGGTGCCACCCACCCGGCGACGACCGCGGGTACACCCCGGTGAACTCGCCGGCCACCCCCACCGACCCGGCGGGCACCCGCGTCCGTGGCGTCTCCCGCCGGGGCAGCCGCAGCCGCGGGTCGAGCCCGGTGAGGTAGCCGAACCCCGGCGCGAACCCGGAGAACGCCACCACGTAGTCGGCCGAGGCGTGGGCCTCGACCACCCCGTCGACGCCGAGCCCCGTGCGCTCGGCGACCTCCTCGAGATCGTCGCCGTCGTACTTCACCTCGACGGTCACGAGGTCGTCCGCGCCGGCCGCGACCGGCGCGGGCTCGACGGACGCCAGCAGCCGGGTCAGCTCCGCGCGACCCGACGATGTGGACGGTTCGAGCCGGACCAGCACCGTGTTCGCCGCCGGCACCAGGTCGACGACCCCGGCCGGGCGTTCGGCGAGCAGTGCCGCGTACACGCCGAGCGCCGCGTCGCCGGCCTCCACCAGCAACGCGGCGTCCCCGCAGGGCAGCACCCTCACACGAAGCTCCGCAACTCCACTCCCGCGCCGGTCAGCGCCGCCCGCGCGGCCCGGGCCAGCTCCAGCGAGCCGGGCGTGTCGCTGTGCACGCACACCGACCGCGCCGACACCGGCAGCACGGTCCCGTCCACCGCGACGATCTCCCCCTTCGCCACCAGCCGTTCGCACCGCCGCGCCACCGCGGCCGGGTCGGACAGCAGCGCGCCCGGCGCGCGCCGCGACACCAGCAGGCCGTCCGGGGTGTACCCGCGGTCGAGGAACGCCTCGTGCACCGTGGGCAGCCCGGCCTTCTCGGCGAGCGCGAGCCACCGCGAGCCCGGCATCCCCAGCACCGGCAGCGCGGGGTCGAACTGCCGCACCGCCTCGACCACCGCGCCCGCCTGCGCGTCGTCGTGGCCGATCGCCCCGTACAGCGCGCCGTGCGGCTTCACGTACCCGATCCGCCCGCCGGCCGCCGTCGCGAACGCCGACAGCGCGCCGAGTTGGTAGAGCACGTCGTCGGTCAGCGAGGCCGGGTCGACGTCGATGAACCGCCGGCCGAAGCCCGGCAGGTCCCGGTAGCCGACGTGCGCGCCGATCGCCACGCCGTGGCGCACCGCCGTGTCGCACGCCCGGCGCATGGTGCCCGGGTCGCCGGCGTGGAAGCCGCACGCGATGTTGGCGCTGCTCACCACCGCGAGCAGGGCGTCGTCGTCGGCGATGCGCCACGCGCCGAACCCCTCCGCCACGTCGCAGTTGAGGTCCAGCACGGTCATGTCGTCACCGCCTCCACCACGGTCGCCTCCTCGGGCTCCACCACCGGGTCACGCGCCAGCCAGATCCCGATGCCGGTCAGGATCGCGGCGAGCACCACGTACACCCCCAGGATCCACCAGCTGTCGAACCAGACCAGCAGCGCCGCGCAGACCAGCGGGGCCGGCGCGCCGCCGATCACCCCGGCGAGCGTGTAGGCGAGGGAGGAGCCGGTGTAGCGCAGCCGGGGCGAGAACTGCTCGGTGATCAGCGCGGCCTGCGGGCCGTACAGCATCGCGTGGATCGCCAGCGCCACCACCGTGCCGACCACCAGGAGGAGGAACGAGCGGCCGCCGATCATCGGGAAGAACACGAACGGCCACACCGCGGCCGCGATCGTGCCGTACAGGTAGAGCCGGCGCCGGTTCACCCGGTCCGACAGCGCGCCGAACGCGGGCATCAGCACCAGCTGGAGCGCCGAGCCGATCATCACCGCGGTCGAGCCCTGGCTGCGGCTCATGTCCAGCTCCTTGGTGATGTAGGTCAGCATGAACACGGTGAACAGCGAGTACACGACGTCCGGGCAGACCCGCACCAGGATGCCGGCGAACAGCGCCCGCCGCTCCCGACCGACCACTTCGGACACCGGGGCGCTCGGCCGCTCGCCGCGCTCGGCGATCTGCCGGAACACCGGCGTCTCCTCGAGCCGCAGCCGGATCCACAGGCCGAACGCGACCAGCACGGCCGACAGCAGGAACGCGACCCGCCAGCCCCAGGAGAGGAACGCGTCCTCGGACAGCATCCCGGACAGCAGCGCCAGCACGCCGTTGGCGAGCAGGGTGCCGGCGGGCGGGCCGATCTGCGCGGCCGAGGCCCAGAACCCGCGCCGCCGCGGGTCGCCGTACTCGCTGGACAGCAGCACCGCGCCGCCCCACTCGCCGCCGACCGCGACGCCCTGCGCGAGGCGCAGCACCACCAGCAGGACCGCGGCCAGCCCGCCGATCGCCGCGTGCGTGGGCAGCAGGCCGATCAGGAACGTCGCGATGCCCGCGAGGAGCAGCGTGTGGACGAGGACCTTCTTGCGCCCGATGACGTCGCCGAGCCGGCCGAAGACGAACCCGCCCAGCGGCCGGGCCAGGTAGCCGACGGCGTAGGTGGAGAACGCGGCCATCGTGCCGACGAGGTCGTCGCCGGAGGGGAAGAACAGGTCGCCGAACACGGTCGCCGCGGCGACCGAGTAGGCGGCGAAGTCGTAGTACTCCAGCGCGGTTCCGGACAGGCTCGCCGCGTAGGCCCGGCGCAGCGACCGTGGATCCACGGTGGTGCGGGGAGAGCTCATCGTGTTCACATCCCATCTACAGCCCGGAGGTGCGTGACTACGCTGAGGGTAGATTTCGTTGAACGATCCTGCAATACTCACGTTCTACATATGGCACGCGGAAATGTCGCCGGCCGGTTCGGACGAGAGTAGGTGACCCCAGCATGAACTCGGAAACCTTTGCGGGCCAGGACGGTTCGGCCTCCTGTCGCTCGGTGCGCAACGCCTTCCGGCTGCTCGAGCTGCTCGCCGGCAGTCCGGACGGCCTGCGGCTCGCCCGGCTCGTCGACGCGACCGGTCTGCCGAAGTCGTCGGTGCACCGGATCCTGGGCACGCTCGAGGAGCTCGACATCGTGTGCCGCGACGAGTTCTCCGCGGCCTACCACCTCACCTCGAGCTGGCGCCGGATCGTGTCGCCGCCGCGCCTGTCCGAGTTCTCCGCGCCGGTGCTCAGCCACGACGGGCGCCCGGTCGCCGGGCTGACCCTGCGGCTGCGCGGCCAGGTCTCGCCCGGCGCGCCGTCCGAACGGCTCACCCGGCTGGTGGCCGACCTCGCGCACGCGGTGTCGCGGCGCATCGGCGGCCGCGGTGCCCCGGCGGGCAACGCGGGCCGGCGGCGCTGACAAGCCCGGTGGCCGGAACCGGTCAGTTGTTCCCATCCCGGTTCGCCGCTGCGGAGAGTTGGGCCGATAACGGCAGATCGGACCGATTCAGGAAGATCCACCGCGACGATCGTTCGTGAATCGATACCACCGTACGGCCTATTGACGTCAGGAAGGAACCAAAAGGACACTCCTTCGGGTAATCGTTTACCCGCGCCTGCCGGGTTCATCCCGGCCGACCGGAAGGTGAACCCCGATGCGCAGTCTCCGGCGGCCCCTGCTCGCCGCCCTGTCCTGCCTCACCCTCGCCGTCGCGGGTGTGGTCGTCGCGAGCACCGCGCCCAGCGCCGGTGCCGACGTGACCGCCGCGGCCAGCAACGGCCCCATCGGCTGGGACACCTACCGCCGGCTGGATCTCCTGCCGGACCTCGCATCCGGCTCGCACACCAAGCAGTTCTCCAGCTTCGGCCGCAACGGCAGCAACGACGACGGGTTCGTCGGCCGTTACTCCTGCCTGCGCACCAACGGTCCCGGCTGCGTGCTGGCCGAGGACCGCGGGCCGGGCGAGATCCAGTCGATCTGGTTCACCCGCGACAACGGCACCGTCACCGCCACCGGCAACATCCGCGTCGTGCTCGACGGCGTGACCGTGCTCGACGCCAACCTGCAGAGCGTGGTCAACGGCGACCTCGGCGCGCCGTTCACCTGGCCGCTCGTCACCAACGCCGACCAGACCTCCGGTGGCGTCACGATCAAGGTCCCGATGCCCTACCGGGACTCGATGCTCGTCACCACCACGAACAACCCGCTCTTCTACCACGTGGGCCACCGCGAGCTCGCCGATGCCACCGGGGTCACCCGGTTCAACCCGGCCGACCCGGCGACCGACGTGGTGAACACGCTGCGCCAGGCCGGCCGGCTCGACCCGAAGCCCGCGCAGCCCGGCGCCACCACGACCACCGCCACCGTCTCGCCCGGGGCGGGCGCCACCGCGACGCTCGCGAGCCTGTCCGGCCCGGCCGCGATCACCGGGCTGCGCCTGCGGGTGCCGGACGGCGCCGCGACCGAGGCGAACCTCAACGGGCTGCGGCTGCGGCTGACCTTCGACGGACGGACCACAGTGGACTCCCCGGTCGGCGAGTTCTTCGGCGCGCCGCTGGGGGAGCGCGACGTGCGGTCGCTGATGTTCGGCGTCGACCCGGCCGCGGGCGGCTGGTACAGCGCCTGGTGGATGATGCCCTACGCGTCCTCGGCGACCGTGTCGCTGGTCAACACCACCGGCGCGACCATCGCCGGGATCCAGGCCGAGATCACCCACGCGCCGGACGCCAAGTGGGCCACCGAGCTCGGCGCCACCGGCGGCGCCGGCCACTTCACCACCCAGTCCCGGCGCGGCGCCACCACGCCGGCCCGGGACTGGCTGATGGCCGACCAGCCCGGCCGCGGCCGGTTCGTCGGCGTCACCCAGGTCGTGCACAACCAGATCCCGGGCGGCAACGAGCGCGGCTACCTCGAGGGCGACGAGCGATCCTATGTGGACGGTGCGCTGAGCCCGGCCTTCCACGGCACCGGCACCGAGGACTACTACGAGTCCGGCTGGTACTTCAACCGCGGCGAGTACACCGGGGTCTTCACCGGCAACACCGGCCACCGGGTGCGCGCCGGCTCGTGCGCGGTCGAGTGCGACTCGATGTACCGGCTGCAGATCGGCGACGCCATCCCCTACACCTCCGGCCTGCGGTTCGGCATCGAGCACGGGCCGCAGAACGACTACCAGGTCGACGAGAGCTCGACCGCGTTCCTCTACACCCGCCCGACGGTCGCCTCCCGCACCACCGACACGATCGTCGCCGGCGACGCGGCCAGCCGCTCGGCGCACGGCTACACCGAGTCCGGCGCGGCGTCGCAGTACGGGCTCACCAGCGTCTACGAGGGCGACGACGACGGCGAGTCGGTGACCGGCCAGGTGCGCGCGACCGCCGGCGCGGTGAGCTTCCGGCTCGCCGTCGACCCGGGCAACCAGGGCGTGCGGCTGCGGCGGGCGAGCGACCAGAACGCCGGCTACCAGTCGGCCACGGTCACCGTCGACGGCGCCGCCGCCGGCACCTGGGTCCAGCCACTGGGCAACACCGTCCAGCGCTGGCTCGACGACGAGCTGACCCTGCCGGCCGCGCTCACCGCGGGGAAGTCGACGATCACCGTGCGGCTCGCGCCCAGTGGTCCACAGTGGACCGCGGCGCGGTACACGGCGCTGAACATCGTCGCGCCGTTCACCGACTCGGCCCCGCCGGGCGCGGTCGGCGGCCTCGCCGTCGCCCCCGGCCGGGTGCACGCGATCCCGCTGACCTGGAGCCCGGCGAGCGACAACGTCGGCGTCACCGCCTACCGGGTCTACGCCTCGACCGACCCGGCCGTGCCGGTGACGAGCGGCAACCTCGTCGGCACCACGACCGCGACGACGTACCGGCACGGCCCGCTGCCGGCCAACACCACGCGCTACTACCGGGTGGTCGCCGTCGACCGCGCGGGCAATGCCGGCCCGGCCTCGGGGGTGGTGAACGCGCGCACCCAGGCCCGGATCGTCAGCGACGTCAACGGCGACGGCCGCGACGACGCCGTGCTGTTCACCCAGGGCCCGGACGCGGACGTGTTCACCGCGCAGTCCACCGGCGCCGCGTTCGGCCCGGCCGTCAAGGGCCACGACTTCTTCTCCGTCAACGGCGAGATCCCGCGCACCGGCGACGTCAACGGCGACGGGCGGGCGGACATCATCACGTTCACCCGTGGGTCTGCCGCCGACGTCTACGTGGCGCTGTCCACGGGGACCGGGTACGGCCCCTCGGCCAAGTGGCACGACTTCTTCGCGGTCGACGCCGAGTACCCCGAGGTCGGCGACGTCAACGGGGACGGCCTGACCGACATCATCACGTTCACCCGGGGGTCCGCGGCCGACGTCTACGTCGCGCTGTCCACCGGGACCGGCTTCGGGCCGGGGGTCAAGTGGCACGACAACTTCGCGATCGGCGCCGAGCACCCGGCGGTCGGCGACTTCGACGGCGACGGCCGCGACGACATCGCGACGTTCACCGGCGGTGCCCAGGCCGACGTGTACGTCGCGCTGTCCAGCGGCGCGATGTTCGTCCAGGACGGCTGGCTGTGGCACGGCAACTTCGCGGTGGGCAGCGAGCTAGCCGGCACCGGGGACTTCGACGGCGACGGCCGCGACGACGTGGTCGCCTTCACCCGGGGTGCCGCGGCCGACGTGTTCGTGTCGCTGTCCGACGGCGGCCGGTTCGTGCAGAACGCGTGGAAGTGGCACGACTTCTTCGGCCTCGACGGCGAGGCACCCGGGCTGGCCGACGTCAACGGCGACGGCCGCGCCGACATCCTCGCGTTCACCCTCGGCACGACGGGCGACGTGTGGGCGGCGACCTCGACCGGGTCCGCGTTCGGCGCGTCCGCGCTGTGGCACGACCAGTTCGGCGCCGCCGGCCAGATCCCCCGCCCCAGCCTGAGCTGAGCTCCTCCGGGTGGCCCGGCGGCGCCGGTCCATCTGCCTGTAATCGATTACCCCCTGCTGTCCGGGAAAGGACGATGTCGATGATCAGGTTCGGCCCGATCCGGCGGCTGCTGCTCGTGGCGGCCGCGACGACCCTCGCGGCGGGTGCGCTGGCGCCGCCCGCTTCCGCCGCCCCGCCCAAGGACCCGGCCGCGCCCGGGGACCACATCCCCGCGGCGATCGGGCCGCTGGCCTGCTCCAGCATCCCGGCGAACCACGACCCGAACGTGATCCGGATCGTCTACCAGGTCGGGCTCGACCGGAACGTGTCGGACAAGGTCATGCTGGCCGCGTTCGAGGCGGGCTGGGTCGAGTCCCACATGAACAACCTGAACTGCGGCGACAAGGACTCGCTCGGCGTGTTCCAGCAGCGGCCGAGCCAGGGCTGGGGCACCCCGGAGCAGATCATGGACGTGGCCTACGCGGCCACCCAGTTCTACGTGCAGGCGCAACGCAACGAGCCGCTGCACCCGGAGTACACCGCGGGCCTGCTGGCGCAGAGCGTGCAGCGCTCGTGCTGTCCCGAGCGCTACGACCAGGCCGAGGGTCGGGCCCGGTCGATGCTGGACGAGGCCCGCGGGATGATCAGCCCGCGCGCGTTCACCGGCTCGCCGGCCGACTTCAACGGCGACGGCAAGGACGACATCGTCACCTTCACCCAGAACGCGTCCGCCGACGTCTACGTCGCACTGTCCACCGGTGCCGCTTTCGACGGCACCACGGTGAAGTGGCACGACTTCTTCTCCCCGGCCGGTGAGACCCCGCTGACCGGTGACTTCAACGGGGACGGCAAGGACGACATCGTCACGTTCACCCACGGGTCGCTCGCGGACGTCTACGTGGCGCTGTCGAACGGGTCGTCGTTCGGGCCCGGCATCAAGTGGAACGACTACTTCTCGCTGTCCGGCGAGGTGCCGGCGGTGGGAGACGTGAACGGGGACGGCAAGGACGACATCGTGACGTTCACCCGCAACGCGGCCGCCGACGTGTTCGTGGCGCTGTCGAACGGGACGTCGTTCGGGCCGGGCGTGAAGTGGCACGACTACTTCGGGCTCGCCGGCGAGTACCCGGGCGTGGGGGACGTGAACGGGGACGGCAAGGCGGACATCGTGGTGTTCACCCGCGGCTCGCAGGCCGACGTGTACGTGGCGCTGTCCACCGGCACCGGCTTCGGCGGCAGCGTGAAGTGGCACGACTTCTTCGCGGTCGGCGGCGAGCTGCCGCGGATCGGTGACTTCAACGGCGACGGCGCCGCGGACATCGTCACGTTCACGACCAACGCCGCGGCCGACGTGTACGTGGCGCTGTCCAACAAGACGAACGGGTTCTCCGGCACGACGGTGAAGTGGAACGACTTCTTCGGCCTGGCCGGCGAGTTCCCCTACCCCGGCGACTTCAACGGCGATGCCAAGGACGACGTCGTCACGTTCACGCACAACTCGCTCGCCGACGTCTACACGGCGATATCCACCGGCACCGGGTTCGCCGGCGGCCAGAAATGGCACGACTTCTTCGGCCTCGCTGGCGAGACCAGCTTCTGACGGGAGCAGACATGAGACGACGCTTACTCGCGCTCGGGGTCGCCGTGTGCACGGCGATCGGCACGGCGATCGGCCTGGCGCCCTCGCCCTCGCCCGCGGCCACCGCCGCGCCGGCCCCCGGCGGGACCCTGAACGAAGCCTTCGCCGCGGCGGCCGCGGAGTTCGGCGTGCCCCGTGACCTCGTCGTGGCGGTCGGCTACGGCGAGACCCACCTGGACGGCCATCGCGGCGAACCGAGCCAGGACAACGGGTTCGGCGTGATGCACCTGGTGAGCAACCCGGAGCGGCACACGCTGGAGCTGGCCGCGTCGCTGACCGGCGAGCCGGTCGCGGACCTGAAAGCCGACGGCACGGCCAACATCCGGGGTGGCGCGGCGGTGCTCCGGTCGATCGCCGACGACCTCAAGCTCAGCGGCCGGGACCGGATCTCCGCGTGGTACCCGGTGGTGGCCGGCTACAGCGGCGCGACCGACTCGGTGGCCAGGTCCTACACGGACCACGTGTACGAGCTGCTGCGCACCGGCCTGCAGACGCGGACGCCGGAGGGCGAGCGGGTCGACGTCGCCGCGCACGCGTCGGCGCCGGAGCGCGGGAGGTACGCGCGGGTGCCCGACGTGTCCGCACAGGGCATGGACTACCCGAACTCGCTCTGGGTCCCGGCCAACGGCAACAACTACAGCCCCGGCCGGTCCGCGGCGATCAACCTGATCGTCGTCCACGTGACGCAGGGCTCCTACGCCGGCACGATCAACTGGTTCCAGAACCCGTCGGCCCAGGTGAGCGCGCACTACGTGGTGCGGTCGTCCGACGGCGAGATCACCCAGATGGTGCGTGACGGCGACACCGCCTACCACGTGCGGTCGGCCAACCCGCGGGCGCTGGGCATCGAGCACGAGGGGTTCGTGGACAACCCGTCCTGGTTCACCGACGCGATGTACCGCTCGTCCGCGGCGCTGACGCGGTGGCTCGCGGACCGGCACGGGCTGCCGAAGACGCGGCAGTACATCGTGGGGCACAACGAGGTTCCCGGCAACGACCACACCGACCCCGGCCCGAACTGGAACTGGGGCTACTACCTGGACCTGGTCAACGGCGGCGCCTCGGCGGCGGGGGTGTTCACCGGCTCGTCGACCGACTTCAACGGCGACACCAAGGACGACATCGTCACCTTCACCCACGGCCCGGCCGACGACGTGTACGTGGCGCTGGCGGGGACCAACCAGTTCGACGGCACGACCGTGAAGTGGCACGACCGGTTCGCGCTGTCCGGCGAGACGCCGCTGACCGGTGACTTCGACGGGGACGGCAAGGACGACATCGTGACGTTCACCCACGGCGCGCTCGCGGACGTCTACGTGGCGTTGTCGAACGGGTCGTCGTTCGGGCCGGGGATCAAGTGGCACGACTACTTCGCGCTGAACGGCGAGGTGCCCGCGGTCGGCGACGTCAACGGGGACGGGAAGGACGACATCGTCACGTTCACCCGCAACGCGGCCGGCGACGTCTTCGTGGCGCTGTCGAACGGGACGTCGTTCGGGCCGGGCGTGAAGTGGCACGACTACTTCGGCCTGGCCGGCGAGTACCCGGGCGTCGGCGACGTGAACGGGGACCGCAAGGCGGACATCGTCACGTTCACCCAGGGCTCGCTCGCCGACGTGTACGTGGCGCTGTCCACCGGGACCGGCTTCGGCGCCAGCGTGAAGTGGCACGACTTCTTCGCGGTGCCGGGCGAGTCGCCGCGGATCGGCGACTTCAACGGCGACGGCGCCGCGGACATCGCGACGTTCACGACCAACGCGGCGGCCGATGTCTACGTGGCGCTGTCGAACAAGACGAACGGGTTCAGCGGGACGACGGTGAAGTGGAACGACTTCTTCGGCCTGGCCGGCGAGTTCCCCTACACCGGTGACTTCAACGGCGACGGCAAGGACGACGCGGTGACGTTCACCCGCAACTCGCTGGCCGACGTCTACACCGCGATCTCCACCGGGGCGGGCTTCCTGGGCGGCCAGAAGTGGCACGACTTCTTCGGCCTGCCGGGGGAGACCACGCTCTGACCCGCACATCGCTGCCCCGGCGTCCGTTGGGCGCCGGGGCAGCGTGCGTGGGTCAGGTGGGTCAGGACGTGGGTGGCGGCATGCGCAGGGCCGCGAGCTGCTGCTCGAACGGGATCACCGTCTCCTGGGTCGGCGCCTGCGCCGGCGGCCGGCCCTCCATCAGCTCGGCCAGCTCACCCGCCGCGCGCGCGATCCGGTGCGACAGGTCGTCGTCGCCGGCCGAGGCCCAGTCCTCCGACGCCGCGTAGACCGCGGTCGGCACGACGACGGCCCGCAGGTAGGTGAACAGCGGGCGCAGCGCGTGCTCCAGGGCCAGCGAGTGCCGGGCCGTGCCGCCGGTGGCGGCGATGAGGACCGGCTTGCCGGTCAGCGCGTCGTGGTCCAGCACGTCGAAGAACGACTTGAACAGGCCCGAGTACGACGCGGTGAAGATCGGCGTCGTGGCCACCAGGCCGTCCGCCCGCGTCACCTTCTCCAGGGCCGCGGCCAGCTTCGCCGAGGCGAACCCGGTGACCAGGTTGTTCGCGATCTCGCCCGCCAGGTCGCGCAGCTCCACCACCTCGACCGTCACGTCGGTCTGGCCGCCGACCGCCGCCGCGAGGCGGTCGGCCAGCAACCGGGTGGAGGACGGCACGGTCAGGCCGGCCGACACCACCGCGAGAGTCCGCATCAGACACTCACCTCCTGCTTGGCCGCCAGCAGCGACCCGTGCGTCGGCGCGTCCGGCACCCCGGCCGGCCGCCCGATGGCGAACTCCTTGCGCAGCACCGGGACGACCTCCTCGCCGAGGATGTCCAGCTGCTCCAGGACGGTCTTCAGCGGCAGCCCGGCGTGGTCCATCAGGAACAGCTGGCGCTGGTAGTCGCCGAAGGACTCGCGGAACGTGAGCGTCCGGTCGATCACCTGCTGCGGGCTCCCGACGGTCAGCGGCGTCTGCTCGGTGAACTCCTCGAGCGAGGGCCCGTGCCCGTACACCGGCGCGTTGTCGAAGTACGGCCGGAACTCGGCGACCGCGTCCTGGGAGTTCTTCCGCATGAACACCTGCCCGCCCAGGCCGACGATCGCCTGCTCCGGGGTGCCGTGCCCGTAGTGGGCGTAGCGCTCGCGGTAGAGGCTGATCAGGCGCATGTAGTGCTCCTTGGGCCAGAAGATGTTGTTGGCGAAGAAGCCGTCGCCGTAGTAGGCGGCCTGCTCCGCGATCTCCGGGCTGCGAATCGAGCCGTGCCACACGAACGGCGGCACCCCGTCCAGCGGGCGCGGCGTCGAGGTGAAGCCCTGCAGCGGCGTGCGGAACCGGCCCTGCCAGTCGACGACGTCCTTGCGCCACAGGTCGTGCAGGAGCGCGTAGTTCTCGATCGCCAGCGGGATGCCCTGCCGGATGTCCTGCCCGAACCAGGGGTAGACCGGCCCGGTGTTGCCGCGGCCCATCATGAGGTCCACCCGGCCGTCGGCCAGGTGCTGGAGCATCGCGAAGTCCTCGGCGATCTTCACCGGGTCGTTCGTGGTGATCAGCGTGGTCGAGGTGGACAGGACCAGCCGCTCGGTGCGCGCCGCGATGTAGCCGAGCAGGGTCGTCGGCGACGACGGCACGAACGGCGGGTTGTGGTGCTCACCGGTGGCGAACACGTCGAGCCCGACCTCCTCGGCCTTGAGCGCGATCGTCACCATCGACCTGATCCGCTCGTACTCGCTCGGCGTGGTGGCGTTGGTCGGGTCGGTGGTCACGTCGCCGACCGTGAAGATCCCGAACTGCATCACTTATCATCCTCAACTAGTTGCGTCTTCAACTACCCCGCTCAACGACCGTGTCCGGCGAGGTATTCCCGGTGCCGGCGACGCCGAACATCCCCTTCGGTGCCGGTGAACGGCCGGCACATTGGACTAGACAATGAGGCGGCATTGGTCTAGACAATATGTAACGCGCGGTGCCCCCCTGCTCACCGCGCGCCCTCGTGGAGGTCGTCATGAAGCGTCCCCTCGTCCTGCTCGTCGCGACGATTCTCGCCTGCCTCGGCACCGTCGCGCCCGTTGCCAGCGCCGCCGGCGAGCGGGCCGCGTTCGTCAAGGTCTCCGACTGGGGCTCGGGCTGGGAGGGCCGGTTCACCGTCACCAACGGCGGCAGCACGCCGATCGGCGGCTGGCGGGTCGAGTTCGACCTCCCCGCCGGCACGACCGTCGGCAGCTACTGGGACGCCCTGCTCACCTCCAGCGGCAACCACCACACGTTCACCAACCGCGACTACAACGGCAGCCTCGCGCCCGGCGCCTCCACCACCTTCGGCTTCCTCGGCGCCGGCCCGGGCAGCCCGCTGAGCTGCCGGGTCAACGGCGCCGACTGCGCGGGCGGCACCGACCCGCAGCCGGGCGTCCCGGGCACGCCGGCCAACGTCCGGGTGGCCGGCACCACCTCGTCGAGCATCACGATCGGGTGGAACGCGGCCACGGGCACGGTCACCGGCTACCGCGTGTACGAGGGCAGCGCCGTCCTCGCCACGGTCACCGGCACCTCGGCGACCTTCTCCGGCCTGGCCGCGTGCACCAGCCGCAGCTACACGGTGGCCGCGTACAACTCCGTCGGCGAGTCCGCGCGCAGCACCGCGGTGACCGGCACCACCGCCGGCTGCCAGCAGGCCGACCTGCCGAAGCACTTCCTCACCGGCTACTGGCACAACTTCGTCAACCCGGCCACCGAGCTGCGCCTGTCCGCCGTGCCCGACGAGTACGACCTCGTCGCGGTGGCCTTCGCCGAGGCGGCCAGCACGCCGGGCGCGGTCACGTTCGGCGTCGACCCGGGCCTGTCCTCCGCGCTCGGCGGGTACACCAACGACCAGTTCAAGGCCGACGTCGCGGCGCTGCACGGCCGCGGCAAGAAGGTGATCCTGTCGGTCGGCGGCGAGGCGGGCCGGGTCTCGGTCGGCGACGCGACCTCCGCGACCAACTTCGCCAACAGCGTGCGCGCGATCATGGCCGAGTACGGCTTCGACGGCGTGGACATCGACCTGGAGAACGGCCTCAACCCGACGTACATGGGCCAGGCGCTGCGGAACCTGCGCAACCAGGTGGGCTCGAGCCTGATCATCACGATGGCCCCGCAGACGATCGACATGCAGTCCACCGGCGGCTCGTACTTCGCGCTGGCGCTGAACATCAAGGACATCCTCACGGTCGTCCACACGCAGTTCTACAACTCCGGCTCGATGCTGGGCTGCGACCAGGCGCAGGCCTACGGCCAGGGCAACGTCAACTTCATCACCGCGCTCGCCTGCATCCAGCTGGAGAACGGGCTGCGGCCCGACCAGGTGGCGGTCGGCCTGCCGGCGGGCCCCGGCGCGGCCGGCGGCGGGGTGGTGGCGCCGTCGGTGGTGACCAACGCGCTGGACTGCCTGGCGCGCGGCACGAACTGCGGCACGTTCCGGCCACCGCGCACGTACCCGGACATCCGCGGCGCGATGACGTGGTCGATCAACTGGGACGTGAGCAACGGCAACGGTTTCGCGCGCACGGTCGCGCCGCACCTGGACACGCTGCCGTGAGGTCCCTGGTCGCGGCCGTCGCCGCCCTCACGCTGCTGCTGCTCGGCGCGGTCCCCGCGTCGGCGGCGAACCTGCTGACCAACGCCGGGTTCGAGGGCGGGTCGCTGGCCGGCTGGACGTGCTCGGGCGGGTCGGTGGTCACGAGCCCCGTCCACTCGGGGTCCTACGCGCTGGCCGCCACGGCGACCGCGTCGGACACCGCGCAGTGCACCCAGACGGTGTCCGTGGTGGCGAACACGACGTACACGGTGTCGGCGTGGGTGCGCGGGAACCCGGTGTACCTCGGGATCACGGGCGGACCGTCCACCTGGAACGCCCCCGCGTCCTACGCCCAGCTGTCGCTGACGTTCACGACGGCCGCGGGGCAGACGTCGGCGCAGCTGTACCTGCACGGGTGGTACGGCGCGGGCACGTACTACGCCGACGACGTGGTGCTCGACGGTCCCGGCGGCGGCACGCCCGGCACGCCGGCCGCGCCCGGGTCGGTGTCGGTCGGCGCGGTGACGGCGTCGTCGGTCGCGCTGTCCTGGCCCGCGGTGAGCGGCGCGTCGGGGTACCGGGTGTACGAGGGATCGTCCTTGCGTACCACGGTGTCCTCGCCGTCGGCCACGCTCACGGGCCTGGCCGCGTGCTCGACGCACACCTACGCGGTGGCCGCGTACAACGCCGCCGGGGAGTCCGCGCGCAGCGCACCGGTGACCGCGACGACGGCCGGCTGCCAGCAGGCGGGCCTGCCGCGGCACGCGTTGATCGGGTACCTGCACGCGAGCTTCGCGAACGGGTCCGGGTACGTGCGGATGGCCGACGTGCCGGCCGCGTGGGACGTGATCAACCTGGCGTTCGGCGAGCCGACCTCGGTGACGTCGGGGGACATCCGGTTCACCCTGTGTCCCGCCGCCGAGTGCCCCGGGGTCGAGTCCGAGGCGGACTTCGTCGCGGCGATCCGGGCCAAGCAGGCGCAGGGCAAGAAGGTCCTGATCTCCATCGGCGGCGCGAACGGGCAGGTGCAGCTGACCACGACCGCCGCCCGGGACCAGTTCGTGAGCTCGGTGTCGGCGATCATCGACAGGTACGGCCTGGACGGTCTCGACATCGACTTCGAGGGCCACTCGCTGTACCTGAACCCGGGCGACACGGACTTCCACAACCCGACGACGCCGGTGATCGTGAACCTGATCGCCGCGCTGCGGTCGCTGAAGTCCCGCTACGGCAGCGGCTTCGTCCTCACGATGGCGCCGGAGACGTTCTTCGTCCAGGTGGGCTACCAGTTCTACGGCGGCGCGGGCGGGGGCGACAACCGGACGGGGTCGTACCTGCCGGTGATCCACGCGCTGCGCGACGCGCTGACCGTGCTGCACGTGCAGGACTACAACTCGGGCCCGGTGATGGGGCTGGACAACCAGTACCACAACATGGGCGGCGCGGACTTCCACATCGCGATGACCGACATGGTGAAGGCGGGCTTCCCGGTCGCGTCGACCGGCCAGACGTTCCCGGGCCTGCGCGAGGACCAGATCGCGTTCGGCCTGCCGGCCGCGGTGAGCGCCGGCAACGGCTACACCGCACCGGGTCCGGTGCACGACGCGCTGAACTGCCTGGCCCGCAACCAGAGCTGCGGCGGCTACACCCTGCGGGGTGGCGCGTCGCCGGGGATCCGCGGGCTGATGACGTGGTCGGTCAACTGGGACCGCTACTACGGCTGGGAGTTCCAGAACAACCACGAGCCGTTCCTCAACTCCCTGCCGTGACCCGTTCGACCACGTACGGCCCTCTTCGCGAGGCGACCAGTCTGGCGTAGCGGGTGCCGGCCGCCAGGGTCACGTCACCGTCGGAAGTCGAACACGCGGGGACCATGGCGACACCCGTGGAGAAAAAAGCCACCGAGAATGCAACCTCGCGGCGGCCTGCGGCGTTTCTCATCTGTCCACGACCGCTGGAGGCTGCCGGGTGGGTTTCGACGGGGAGTTCGCCGAGTTCTACGCCGCCCGGTTCGACGCTGCCCGGCGCACCGCCTACGCGCTGTGCGGGGACTGGCTCGAGGCCGAGGAGCTGGCCCAGCAGGGCTTCGTCCGGGTCTACGCCAAGTGGCCGCGGGTCATCACCGGCAGCGCCGACGCCTACCTGCGCACCGTGGTGACCAGGCTCTTCCTCGACACCCGCCGGCGCGGCCGGGCCCGCGAGCGGCTGGTCGCCGAGCCGCCGGAACGGGCCGGGCCCGCGGACACGGCCCGGGTCGACGAGCGGCAGTCGCTGCTGGCCGCGCTGCAGCAGGTGTCGCCGCGGCAGCGGGCCACGCTGGTGCTGCGGATCGTGCACGACCTGTCCGTCGAGCAGGTCGCCGAGGCGCTGCGCTGCTCGACGGGGACCGTGAAGAGCCAGCTGGCCCGAGGCATGGTGGTGCTGCGCGAGGCGTACCGCACCGCCGACAACCCCGAGCGGAGTGTGCACGATGTGGGATGAGGACCTGCCGGCCGCGTTGCGTGCGGAGCTGGCCGCGCAGACCCCGCCGCCGGTGCCCGACGGGCTCGCCGCGGTCCTGCACCAGGGCCGGCGCCGGCGCCGGGGCCGCCAGCTCGGTACCGCGCTCGCGGTGGCCACCCTGCTCGTCGGCACCACGGCCGCGGCCGCCGCGCTCAGCGGCGGGGTGGGTGCGTTGCCCCCGGCCGGACCGCCGGCTTCCACACCGGCTTCCCCCTCGGCGCCGGACTCCACACCGGGGTCCGTGGCGGCCCCGCCGCCCGGACCCGGCGAGGTGGAGTGGCCGCGGGCGGACCTGCCGGCCCACCGGCCGACCAGCGTCTTCCTCCCGGGCCCGGCCGGCTCGCCCCCGGTGAACGACCTGCCCACGATCTCGCTGTGCGAGCCGCCGTCGGCGGCGGCCGACCGCCGGGTCGCCGTCGCCCTGGCGCCCGGGCAGGTACGGGCGCGGCTGAGGTCCGCCCTGAAGGACGTCGTCCCCGACAAGTCCGTCGGCGAGCTGGTCGAGTATCCGGTCTGGCCCGTGGCCGGTGCGGAGAGCGGCCCGACCACGTGGTTCTACAGCGCCGACGTCACCGTGTCCGGGAGCACCGGCAGCCTCAGGCTCAGCGTCGGCGCCTTCGACGGCGACCCGCTCGCCGCCGCCGACGCGCAGGCGTTCGACGAGCGCAACTGCCTCCCGCCGAAGCGGCTGGTGCGCCCTGACGGGACCGTGTTCCAGCTCTACACCTACGAGGCCGGCCCCCCGGACGTGTCGCTCACCCAGACCCTGCGGATCTACCGGCCGGACGGAACGCTGTACGAGCTGGTCGCCGCCAGCTGGGGCAGCCCCGACTTCGCCCCGAACCCGGACCGGCCACACACGCCGAACCGGCTCAGTCCCGGGCGGCCCACGCTGCCGCTGACCGAGACGGAGCTGGCGCGGATCGGGCAGGCCGTGGCCGGCTGACTATCGTGGACGGTCGCCCCCACGACGAGGAGACCCGGTGACCGACCTGCGCGCCGACTGCACCAGCTGCGTCGGCCTGTGCTGCGTCGCGCCCGCGTTCGCGAGGTCGGCGGACTTCGCCCTCGACAAGCCCGCGGGGCGGCCCTGCGTGAACCTGCTGGCGGACGTCCGCTGCGGCATCCACGCCGACCTGCGGGACCGCGGCTTCCCCGGCTGCACGGTGTTCGACTGCTTCGGCGCCGGCCAGCACGTCGTCGCGTCCTTCGGCGGCAAGGACTGGCGCTCCGCGCCCGAGGTCGCCGAGCCGATGTTCGCCGCGTTCGCCGTCATGCGGGACCTGCACGAGCTGCTCTGGTACCTCACCTCGGCGCTCGCCCGGGCCGAGGCCCGCCCGGTCCACGGCGAGCTGCGGCAGGCGCTGGCGGAGACCGAGCGGCTGACCGGCCTCGCGCCGGCCGAGCTGGTGGCGGTGGACGTCGGCGCGCACCGGGCGTCGGTCAACGCCTGGCTGCTGCGGACGAGCGAGCTGGTCCGCGCCGGGGACAGCGGCCGGGAGCTGCGGGGCGCCGACCTGATGGGCCGCGACCTCCGCGGCGCGGACCTGCGCGGGGCCACCCTGCGCGGGGCCTACCTCATCGGCGCCGACCTGACCGGCGCCGACCTGAGCCGCGCCGACGTCATCGGCGCCGACCTGCGTGGCGCGACCGTGTCCGGCGCGCGGCTGGCGACGAGCCTGTTCCTCAGCCAGTTCCAGGTGAACGCCGCCCGCGGCGACGCCGCCACCACGCTGCCGCCGACGCTGCGCCGGCCCACGCACTGGCCCGAGTAGTCGCCCGGTGACCCCTTGCTGCCGGCCGCGCCCGCCGACAAGGATGTGCCGACCGGTCCACCGAGCGAGGGAGTCCTGGTGAAACCGTTGGCCCGCTTGTCGATCGTGATGGTGCTCGGCCTCGTGGCCGCGCTGGTGCCGGCCCTGACCGCCGCCGCGGCGCCCAAGGCCGTGCCGACCTGCGCCGATCCGTCCGCGCCGCTCACCGTCGAGGAGCAGCGGCTGACCCGCCCGGCACCCGTGGAGGTGTTGGGCCGCAGCGGCTTCGACACGTTCGCGAAGGTCTTCACGCCCGCGCTGTGCCTGCTGACCGACGCCGACCTCGCCGCGAAGGCCTTCCGCGCGCAGGGCCGCGGGCTCTGGGCGGCCGCGGTCGCCCGCGCCCAGGGCAGGCTGCCCGCCGGCAGCCTCCCGGTCACCGACGACCGGCCGCTGTACTGGGCCCGGCTGCAGCTCACCAAGGCCGTCCGGCAGTGGACGCCGGCGTTCCCGCTGAGCCCCGCGCAGCGCGCCGGCCTGCTCGACACGCTCGACCGGTCCTCCCGCGGCCAGGACTCCGTCGACTACCCCGGCCGGGACGTCAAGCGGATCCTGGTCAGCGGGTTCGACCCGTTCCAGCTCGACATCGACATCCGGCGCAGCAACCCGTCCGGCGCGACCGCGCTCGCCCTCGACGGCACCACGGTCGAGACCGCGGCCGGGCCGGCCCGCATCGAGACCGTCACGTTCCCCGTGCTGTGGGGCCCGTTCGCGCAGGGCGTCGTCGAGCGCACGTTCCTGCCGCGGCTGGGCAAGGTCGACATGTTCACCACGATCAGCCAGGGCCGGGTCGGCCGGTTCGACGTCGAGCGCTACAACGGGCGCTGGCGGGGCGGCTACCCCGACAACGACAACGTCTCCAGCACCGGCGTGATCCCGATCCCCGCAGGCGTGCCGACCGTGCTGCCGGCGCCGGAGTTCGTCCCGACCACGTTGCCCTACCAGGACATCGTGGCCGCCGACACCGGCCGGTTCCCGGTCTTCGACCACACGTCGGTCGTCGAGATCCCGGCCGGCCAGACCCAGCCGGTCACCCAGCCGAACGGCCCGACCCCCGGCTCGGCCGCCCGGCAGGGCGGGGGCGGGGACTACCTGTCCAACGAGATCGCCTACCGGGTGACCCTGCTGCGGGACGCGCTGGGCCTGCGCATCCCCGGCGGGCACCTGCACACGCCCGTCCTCCAGTTCGGCCCGGGCAACACGACCGAGCTGACCGACCCGGTCTTCGCGGCGAACCAGCGCGACATCATCGACCAGGTGCGGGCCGTGCTCGTCGTGGCCGGCGGGACGCTAGTCCGCCTCCCCGGGATTTAAAGTGTGCGTTGCGTTCCAGCGAATGGTGTGGGTGTCGAGGTGGGTGGTGGCTGGGTGCCGTCACGGTCCGCTGAGGTTCCGGTGGTTGGCGCAGGATCTCACCTAGTCCGCCTCCCCGGGATTAAAAGTGTGCGTTGCGTCCCGGCGGATGGTGTGGGTGTCGGGGTGGGTGGTGGCGGGGTGTCGTCACGGTCCCCTGAGGTTCTGGTGGTTGGCGCAGGACTTCACCCGATGATCTACGAGACAGGCCTTGAACCGGTTGGGCCGTGCTCGGCGGTCGGCGGCGCCTACATTGGCGTCGTGCGAGGTACGAGGGCGGTGTGCGGTGCCCGAGGGTGACACCGTCTACCTGACCGCGCGGCGGCTCACCGACGCGCTGGGTGGCGCCCCCCTGCGCCGCGGTGAGCTGCGCCATCCTCGGCTGTCCACTGTGGACCTCGCGGGCCGGGTGCTCGACCGGGCGCGACCGGTGGGCAAGCATTTGTTCCTCCGCTTCGCCGGCAAGAGCGCCGGCAAGAGCGACGGCAAGAGCGACGGCAAGAACGGTGAGGTCAGCCTGCACTGCCACCTCGGCATGGACGGCTCCTGGGCCATCCGCGACCCCGGCCGCCGCGCGCCGCTCGGCCACTGGACCCGCGTCGTGCTCGAGACCACCGACACCCTCGCGCTCGGCCAGAAGCTGCTCGAGCTGGCCCTGGTGCCCACGAGTGAGGAGGGCCGGCTCGTCGCCCACCTCGGCCCCGACCTGCTCGACCCGGACTGGTCGGCGGCGCACGCCGAGGAGGCCGTCCGCCGGCTGAGCGCCGACCCGAGCCGCGAGCTGGGCCTGGCGCTGCTCGACCAGAGCGTGCTGGCCGGCGTCGGCAACGTCTTCAAGGCCGAGGTGTGCTTCCTGCTCGGCGTATCACCGTGGACCCCGGTGTCCGAAGTGGACACCGCGCAGGCGGTGGCGCTGTCGAGGAAGCTGCTGCTGCACAACGCCCTGCGCCCGATCCGCAACACCACCGGCGACCCGCGCCGCGGCCGCGACCTGTGGGTATACGGCCGGGAGCGGACCGGCTGCCTGCGTTGCGGCGGCCGGGTGGTCGGCGCGGTCCAGGGCGGCGGCACCCGCGAGCGGGTCGCCCACTACTGCCCACGCTGCCAACCGGGGCCGGCCGGCTCGCCGCGTACCAGCCGCGGCTGACGACCAATGCACACGATCGTTTCAGAAATCCTTTCATACCACCCCTTTCCCCGGCCGTTCGCACCGGGGACGCCGGGTGGCACGATGGTGCCGGCACGTTCCGGCGCGCTTGACCACTGGGATAACCTCGGGTCTCGCTGCTTACGGAGAAGTGCGAACGGTGAGGAGAAGGATGCCCGCCCGGGATGCCTGCGGTTCCCGCCAGAACCTGCGGAAAGTCCCCGGTGATAGCACCTGTCGCGCTTGGACGGAACCGCGCGACACCGTCGCCGCCGTGGGATTCGTCGGATACCCGCGTGGACATCCGTATCGTCACCGCGCCCGCCTTCGTTGAGCAACGGTATCGGTCCAGTCCCCACCCCGATCTTGGCCATAGGTGATCATGACTTCTTCTTCGCCCGCGTCGGCCGGGCCGCGGCACGTGGGCCCGTGGATATGCGTCGGCGCCGTCACCGCTTACGTCCTAGGCTCGCCCTTCTTCCTCCGCAACACCGACGACCCCTTATGGCTGGTGCTGTGGATCCTCATCGGCACGATCGCGATCGGCGTCGTGATCGCCGGTGCGGTGCTGTCCGCCCGTGCGGGTCGTGAGCACGTCGACGAGCTGAACCAGCTCGACGGCGAGAACCAGGACCTCGCCACGCTGTCCGAGACCCGCCGGGCGGCGCTCGAGAGCCTCGTCGACCAGCAGCTGCCGGCGATCGCGCGCGGCGCCGCCCCGCCACCGCTGCCGGACCTCGGCGAGGACGACCTGTCCGCCACCCTCGTGAGCCGCGGGGTGGCGCAGCTGGCCCGGCTCCGCGAAGACCAGCGCGCCGGGCAGGACGCCGTGCAGGCGGCGGTCGTGTCGCTCGGTCGCAAGGTCCAGGCCTCCGCGCACCGCATCCAGGAGGAAGCCGCGCGGATGGTGCAGCGGCACCCGACCGACGCCGACGTGCTGCACACGAGCATGCGCGTCGACCACGCGGCGGCCCAGCAGGCCCGCAACGCGCAGAGCCTCGCCGCGCTGTGCGGGGAGTGGCCCGGCCAGCAGTGGCACCAGCCGCTGCCGCTCGCCGACGTCGTGCGCGCCGCCGCCGGCCGGATCACCGCCTACCAGCGCGTCGAGGTCTCCGGCGACCCCGGGGTCGCCGTCTCCGCCCGCGTGGTCGAGCCGCTGATCCACGTGCTCGCCGAGCTGCTGGCCAACGCCACCCAGTCCTCGCCGCCCACCACGCAGGTGCTCGTGTCCCTGCGGCACGTCCAGCGCGGCGCGGTCATCGAGATCGACGACGGCGGCGTCGGCCTGGACGACAGCCGGCTCGAGCAGGTCCGCGAGATCGCCTCGGGCCGCCGTCCGGTCGGCCTGTCCGAGCTGGGCGAGATCCCGCAGACGGGTCTCCCGGTCGTCGGCGCCTACGTGCGCCGGCACGGCTTCCGGGTCGACGTCACCGAGTCGGTGTACGGCGGGCTGCGGGCCATCGTGCTGGTGCCCGCCGAGCTGACCGAGCCCGTCGCGCCGGCGGGCATGGTCGCCGCCGGTGGGCACGCGCTGGCCCGCAGGTCCGAGCGGCACGGCGAACCCGTGCTGCCCGAGCAGGTGCGGCCGGAGCACGCCGGTCCGGTGGTTCCCGAGCAGCTGATGCCGGAGCGGTTCTCCGAGCCGACGCCCGAGCGGTTCGCGGAGCCGGCGGGGGTGGACGCCGACGAGCCCACCATCCCGCCCACCGCGCGGCCCGTCATACCACCCACGATGCCGCCGCTGGTGCCCCCGGCCGCGCCCGAGCCGCCGATCGCCCCGGCCCCCCAGCCGGCAGCGCAGCCGACCGGTCAGGCGGACCAGAACGGCAACCACGAGCTGCCCGCGCTGCCGCGACGGCGGTCCCGCCGCGGGGAGACCGTGCCCCCCTCCACGGTGGACTGGCCGGAGGAGCGCACGGCCAACGGCGAGCCCGCGCAGACCGCCGAGCAGGCCGGTCAGTGGATGGGCGCCTTCTTCAGCACCGAGCACGGCGAGAACACCCGGGAGGAACAGCGATGACGGCCCAGGCCGGCGACAACAGCTGGATGCTGGAGCTGATCAGGACGGTACGGGGGGTGCGGCACGTCGTCGTGCTGACCTCGGACGGCCTGCTCAAGGTACGCACCGACCACACGCCGGTCGACGTCGCCGACAAGCTCGCCGCCGCGTGCGCCGGGCTCACCTCGCTGGGCCACGGGGTGAGCAAGGAGTTCGGCTCCGGTGCCGGGCCGCGCCAGGTGATGGTGGAGTTCGACGGCGGGTTCCTGTTCGTGCGCGGCGCCGGGGACGGCTCCCGGCTCGCCGTCGTCACCGAGCCCGTGATCGACCCGGCGCTGGTCGCCCAGCAGATGCAGGCCCAGGTGCTCGTCATCGGCGAGCGGACGCTGTCCACGCCCACCCGCGGCGGCTGATCCCCGTGCACGGCGCCGATGACTACAGCGACCACCCGGTGCGGCCCTACGTCATTACCTCGGGCCGCGCCCACCCGTCGCGCAACACCATCCGGCCGGAGACGCTGCTGGTCGTCGACCCCGACGCGCCACCACCCGTCTCCGCCGGACGCCAGCACCGGGCACTGCTGGACATGTGCCGGGGCATCCTGTCGCTCGCCGAGGCGGCCGCGCACCTGCGGCTGCCGGTGAGCCTTGTGGTCGTGATCGCCTCGGACCTGGTCGACACCGGCCATCTGTCGATTCGTTCCGCCCAGCCGCGCTTCGCGCTGCCCGACCGAGATCTTCTGGAGAAGGTGCTGAATGGTCTCCGCAAGCTCTGACCCGACCGTGCCTGAGCGGTACGTCTCGCCGACCGTGGCCCAGTCGGTCAAGATCCTCGTCGTCGGCGCGTTCGGGGTCGGCAAGACGACGCTGATCGGCTCGGTCAGCGAGATCACCCCGCTGCGCACCGAGGAGACGATGACCGCGGCCAGCGTCGGCGTCGACTCGCTCGCCGGGCTGGACGACAAGACCACCACCACGGTCGCCATGGACTTCGGCCGCATCACGGTCAGCCCCGAGGTCGTGCTGTACCTGTTCGGCACGCCCGGGCAGCGGCGGTTCTGGGACCTGTGGGAAGGCCTGGCCGACGGCGCGGTCGGCGCGCTCGTCCTCGTCGACCCCCGGCGGATCGAGGACAGCTTCGAGGTCTTCGACCAGCTGGAGCTGCGCACGTCGATGCCGTTCGCCGTCGCGGTCAACCAGTTCCCGGATGCCCCGTACTACGACCGGGAGCAGCTGCGCACCGCGCTGGACCTGCTGTCGGACACGCCGATCGTCATCTGCGACGCCCGCAGCAAGGACTCCGCCGCGGGCGCCCTGATCTCGCTCGTGGAACACGCCCTCCATTTCCCCGCATCGTCGAAAGCGCTCGCCTAATGCCTGCTACACATCGTCTGCGACTGTCGGACATGACCGACCTGACGCCGATCTCGGCGACGACGGTCACCCACGACCCCCAAGCCTCCTACCAGGCGCTGCAGGATCGGTGGGGCCTGGTCGCGCCCGTCGAGCTCGAGCCCGGCATCCACGCCTGGCTCGTGATGGGTCACCACGAGCTCTGCCAGGTCGTGCGCAACGAGCAGCTGTTCTCCCGCGACCCCAACAACTGGCGGCTCTACACCGAGCAGGTCGTCGCGCCGGACTCCGGCCTCGGGCCGATGATGTTCCCGCGCGACAACGCCTACTTCGCCGACGGCGACAAGCACCGCAGGCTGCGCGGGCCGCTCGACGACGGGCTCGCGAGCCTTGACGAGCACCGGATGAGCCGGTTCATCCGGTCCACGTGCACCGACCTGATCCGCAAGTTCGAGGACCAGGGCAAGGCCGACCTCGTCTCGGACTACGCGGCCGTCGTGCCGATGCTCACCGTCGCGGGTCTGTTCGGCATCGGCATGGAGCAGGGCGAGCAGCTGCGGCAGGGCCTGATCGCGTTGTTCAGCTCGGCGGAGAACTCCCAGGAGCCGGCCCTGGTCATCGAGCGGATCCTCACCGGCGTCATGCACGCCCGGCGCGCGGCGCCCACCGACGACCTGACGACCGCGTTCCTGCGGCACCCCGGCCTGCGCGACGACTTCGAGATCCAGCAGTCGATGGTGCTGATGATCTCCGCGGGCTACGAGACGACCACGACGTGGATCGCCCAGACGCTGCGGCTGATGCTCGCCGACCGCCGGTTCGGCGGCCGGCTGCGCGGTGGCCGGCTCGGCCTGGACGACGCGCTGGACGAGGTGCTGTGGCGCGACCCGCCGATGTCGAACATGCCCGCCCGGTACGCGCTGGTGGACTGCGAGCTCGCCGGCATGCCCATCCAGCGCGGGGACGCGCTGATCCTGGGCCTGGCGGCCGCGAACGCCGACCCGCGGGTGCACACCGACGACCCGTGGCTGGAGATCGGGAACCGCTCGCATCTCGCGTGGAGTGCCGGCCCGCACGCCTGCCCGGCACAGCGCGCGGGACGGATGATCACACGGATAGCGGTCGACACCGCGCTGCACCGGCTACATGATGTGACGTTGGCACTACCCGCTGACGAGGTCATGCTTCTGCCGTCTCCCTGGACCCGCTGCCCCGCCAGCTTGCCAGTGCGCTTCACCCCGTCCGGCCAGGCACATCCTGGCTGACCACTGACAAGGCAGGAGGCATCTCGATGACCGACTCGGTCACCGCCCAGGTCCCCGTCATCCGGCTCGACCCCATGGGTGCGGACCACCATGGCGAGGCAGCCCGGATGCGTGCTCTAGGTCCGGTCGTCCGCGTCATCCTGCCCGGCGAGGTGCCGGTGTGGGCAGTCACCGACCACGCTCTGCTCGGCGAGCTCGTCACCAACCCGTCGGTCAGCAAGGACTGGCGCAACTGGAGTCTCGTCCAGGACGGCACCATCACCGACGACTGGCCGCTGGTGGGCATGATCAAGGTGACGAACATGGTCACCAGCGACGATGCCGTCCACGTGCGGCTGCGCCGGCCCGTCACCCGCACGTTCACCCGCGGCCGGGTCGAGCAGCTTCGCCCGCGCCTCAACGAGATCGTGGACGCGCTGCTGGACAACCTGCCGGCGCTGGCCACCGACGGCGTCGTCGACCTGCGCCAGCACTACGCCTATCCCGTGCCGATGCAGATGATCTGCGAGCTCACCGGGGTGCCCGTCGAGTGGCGCCCCCGGCTCCGGGAGCTCGTCGACAGCATCTTCCGCACGAACACGACGGCCGAGGAGGTGGTCGCCACCCAGCGCGACCGCCACGAGCTCCTCAACCGCCTGGTCGACCTGCGCCGCGCCGAGCCGGGCGAGGACCTGACGAGCGCACTCATCACGATGGGCGAGGCCGACGCCGAGGCGCTGACGCAGGAGGAGCTGATCGACACGATCTGGCTCCTGCTGACCGCCGGCCACGAGACCACGCTGGGCCTGATCGTCAACGGTGTCCGGGCCCTGCTGACCCATCCCGACCAGCTGACCATGGCACTGAACGGCGACGCGGAGACGTGGTCCCGGGTGGTGGAGGAGACCCTGCGCTGGGACTCGCCGATCGGCAACTTCCCGGCGCGCTACCCGCTGGAGGACCTCACGATAGCGGGCGTGGACATCCCCCGCGGCGACGCGATCCTGGCCCCGTACAGCGGCGTGGGCCGCGACCCGTCCTACCACGGCCCCACCGCGGACCAGTTCGACATCACCCGCCCCCCGGCCAAGCACCTGGCCTTCGGCGGCGGCCCGCACATCTGCCTGGGCGCCCACCTCGCCAGGCTGGAGGCCCAGGTCGCCCTGCCGGCGTTGTTCGCCCGCTACCCGGACCTGTCCTTGGCGGTCGACCCTGCGGAGCTTGTCCCGGTGCCGTCCTTCTTCTCGAACTCGGCCGCAGGCCTGCCGGTCCGCCTGGCCTGACACCCTTGCGAAAGACGGTCGGTCAGCGGATGTCTCGCTGACCGGCCGGCCGGCGCCTGCCGTTGGCTTCTGGCCGCAGTAGCGGGATAGGCGGCGGTCGTGGAATGGGCGGCGCCGCGATCGTGATCGGCCGCTGGGCGGCTGCGGTCATGAAAAAACGGTCGGTCAGCGGGAATCTCGCTGATCGACCGCCCGGCACCTGCCGACCGCCCCTCGGCGCGGCCGGGAAAGGCCGCGCCACCTGTAGGTCAACCCGATCTCAGCGTCGGGGTCGGTTCCGTCGAGTCGTCGTCCGGGTCGTCCTTCTTCGTCAGGTCCTCGATGACCTTGCTCGTGATGCTGGTCCGCCGACGCAGGCGGGCCACCTGGGCGCGGCCGGCGGCCAGGCTCGCCGAGCGGCTCGCGGAGCGGGCCCGGCTGTAGGCGCGGTCGATCAACGGGATCGTCCGGCTGATCGCCTGCGCCTCGGTCGACAGCTGGACCCAGCCGCGGTAGGGCTGGCCGCCCACGTCGAGCTGCACCAGCGGCTTGAACGTCTCCTCGTCGATCCCGTCGTAGCCCTGCCGGACCACCGAGCGGTGGATGTGGTCGGACACCACGAGAACGAGCGGTTCGCAGGTCTGCCGGAGTGCCTCCTTGAGCTCCGGCGCGTCGACCAGCCGGGCGGTGATGTTGACGTCCTCACCGAACGCCCCGCGCGGGTCGAAGTGCGCGTCCCCCGCGTGGATCGCGACGCGGAGGCGGAACTCGCGCTTCGGGTGGTCGGCCGCGTGCTTGCCGAGCAACCTGTGCAGCGCCGGGATGAACGTGCTCACCACGAGCGTCTTCGGCGCCTGGTCGACGGGGTGGATGAAGGCGATGAGCCCGTCCCCGCGATCGGTGGGCTGGTCCCGCAGGTCCTTGGTGATCCCGCACGCCTCCAGCGCGGCCTCGAAGATGTCGTAGAGATCGTTGCGGAGGATCGCGGTGTCGTAGTTGTTCCTAGTTGTGGAACCTTCGATGTCCACTGCGATCATGGTGCGCTGCAGTGGCACTGGCGACAGGGCTCTCATGACGACCCCGCCGGCTGCTCATGTGAGGGCGACCGTCGCGGCGAAGCGGTAACGCTCACACCGGGACGAGTCGGCTAGTCGGAGATCGTGCGACAAGGACTTCATCACAGCTCCTACCTCGAGCCTCCGCCTTGTGGGCGGAAGGTGCGGACACTGTTTGGTCAGCTGCTCTTCAAACTTCAGAAAACTTCAGTTAAGCTGAACCAAACTACCGACAACTTCAAGAATAGGTGCTGGCGTGGCGACTAGGCAAGCGGTCGACGGGAGTGTACGGAGGGTGAGTACAGTTCCGCTCGACCCTCGCTGAACCTGGGATGTCGCATGCGTGTCAAGCAATGCTCGATGGTCACCTGGTATTTGGTATCTGTATACTTCAGCCTTTCGGCATCGAGACTGAAGTTCTGCTGAAGGACGTGGATGTCGTGAACTCACCTGAAGGGCTGGCACTGGCGCAGCGGCTCCGTGACCTGCGCGAAGGTGGCGGCTGGCCGGGTAGGCACATCACGCAGGCCGAGCTGGCGGAGGCGCTGGGCGCGAGCGTGCCCTCGATCTCGTCGTGGGAAAGCGCCACCAACCAGGCGAAGCCGCCCCGCAAACGGCTGGAGGCCTACGCTACGTTCTTCGCTACCGAGCGCTCGGTGGCGGAGACCCCGTACCGGATGCTCAGCTACACCGAGCTGACCGCCGACGAGCGCACCCGCCGCGGTGAACTGCTCCGCGAGCTGGTCGGCCTCCGGAACAACGCCCCCACCGAGGCGCCCACCGCCACCTCCACGCCGTTCGCGGAGAGCCCGTGGCACTTCACGCCGGACCAGGACATCACGATCGTCGGCTCCGAGCTCCCGGAACGGCTGAAGGTCAAGCTGCCCAACGCCGATCCCGACGACCCGGACTTCGTCGACCTGTACAAGTACGCGGACCTGGACGCGCTGCTCGAGCTCCACGGACACCTCCGCGCGGCGAACCCGAACAGCAACGTCTACGTCCGCACCCCGGCCGAGCTCGAGCCCGACGACTACACCAGCCACCTGGTTCTGCTCGGTGGCGTCGACTGGAACTTCGTGACCAAGGACCTGCTCGAACGCGTCGAGCTGCCGGTGCGCCAGCTGGGCCGGCCGGATGCCGACGACCCGGGTGGCTTCGAGGTCGGCGAGGGCGCCAAGGCCCAGCTGTTCGCGCCCAAGTTGCGGAGGGTCGACGGCGGCGTGGTGCTGCTCGAGGACGTCGCGCTCTTCTACCGGGCCCCGAACCCGTTCAACGACAAGCGAACCGTCACCATCTGCAACGGCATGTTCGGCCGGGGCACCTACGGCCTGGTCCGCGCGCTGACCGACGCGAGGTTCCGGGACCGCAACGGGAAGTACCTGCGTGACCAGTTCGCGGGCATGAACGAGTTCAGCATCATCAGCCGCATCCAGATCGTCGCCGGACGAGTGCTCACTCCGGACTGGACGAAACCCAGGTACAAACTACATGAGTGGCCGGTGACCAAATGAGCGATACCGCCCCCGCTGACCGTTCTCCCGCAACGGTTTCGGCCGACCACCACGGCTCGCACCAGGGGCTGCTGCACAAACCGCTGGAGCACGAGATCCGGCCCAGGCCGGTCGACGCGATCATCGTGCCCACCGTGCGCTACGGGACCGCGCTCGAGCCCGCGATCAAGCTGGCCGAGGACCTGCGGTCCACCCTCGTCGTGCTGTGCAGCAAGTGGTCCTCGACCGAAGCCATCGCCGCGCTGGCGCGGCGGCGCAACGTCGACCTCGTCGCGATCGACGTGCGCAAGCTGCCCGACGGGCTGATGCCCGAGTTCCAGGCCGACAAGGTGATCCGGGGCGGCCGGTTCGAGCGGTGGACCGACACCAGCCTCAAGCGCAACCTCGGCCTCCTCCTCGCCCGGCTGGTCGGCTGGGAGCGGATCGTCTTCCTGGACGACGACATCATCGTGTCCGAGCCGAAGGACCTCGCCGACGCCGCCGGCCTGACAGACACCTACGCCGGGGTCGGACTCGCGATCGGCGGGTACCCGGACAACTCGGTCGTCTGCCACGCCTACCGGGAGGCGGGCGGCGCGCAGGAGACGTTCGTCGGCGGGGGCGCGCTCGCGGTCGGCGCCAGCTCGCTGACCTCGTTCTTCCCGAACATCTACAACGAGGACTGGTTCTTCCTGCTCGGGGAGAAGGACCTGCGGCCCACCTCGACCGCCGGGACCGCGCTCCAGAGGCCGTACGACCCCTTCGCCGACGAGATGCGGGCCCGGCTCGAGGAGCTGGGTGACTGCCTGGCCGAGGGGCTGTTCTGGTTGTTCGACAACAAGAAGCAGATCAAGGACGCCGACGCCGCCTACTGGCGGCAGGCCCTGGACCGGCGGATCTCGTTCATCTCCAAGGTCATCACGATGGTGAAGGCGATGAGCCCGGACGCGGCGCAGAAGCGGATGCTCGCCTCGGTCAAGGCCGCTCGTGGCCGGTGCCAGCTCATCACGCCCGAGCTGTGCGTGCGGTACCTCGACGCGTGGCAGGCCGACCGGCTGACCTGGCGGATCCACTCGGACATGCTGTTCAGCACCCATGCGAAGGGGCGCGAGGACCGCAGTCCCAGGACGATGATCTCCGCGCTCGGCCTGGGTTCGATGACCACCTTCGTGTCACAGCGGCTTGACCATGATGTGGCAGATCTCGACCTTGCGCTGCCCATTGCCGTCGGTGAGTGACAGGCAGACCACCGTCGAGTGCGGCCACTCGCGGTAGCCGAGGCGGGCGTACAAGCGGGCCGCGCGGACGTTGGTGACCTCCACGGCGAGGGCCACCCGGTCGTAGCCCTTGGCGTACAGCCACCGCTCGGCGGCCTTGATGAGGCGGGTGCCGATGCCCTGGGCGCGGTGTTCGGCGTGGGTCTCGAGGTGGGTGAGCAGCGGGGTGTCCGGCAGGTGCTCGCGGATCTCCGGTTCCTCCGCGGGCTCCAACCAGAGGTAGACGACGCCGACCGGCAGGTTGTCCTGCCATGCCGTCAGCAGCCGGCCGAGGCCGTGCTGTTGGCGCGACAGGCGGTCGGCGAAGAACGGCTGCTGGCCCATGGCCTGGGTCAGCGCCGGCAGGTCCGTCGAGCGGGCCTCTCGTATTTGCAGGTCACCCATGAGCTTGTGCCCCACAGTACCGAAAGTCCGTCGTGCAGCCTGCAAAACGGTAAACGTGACCGAGGGCAGGCGGCCAGCTCAGTCGTGCAGAATTTCGCAAGAATACAACTTGTACATGAAAAAAATTGACTTTGCCTGGTCTGTCTCGCGACAGTCAGGCCTCGTGACCTGGCTCGAGGTCCTTCACATCCTGAAAGGACAGTTGGCCGCCGGTCGCCTCGCCGGCGTCGACCACGTCGAGCAGGAAGCCCTCGTGGTCGCCGGTGTCGTGCCGGCTCAGCACCCGCCCGACGAACCACTGTGGACAGTCGGCGAGGACCGGTACGCCGCCGGCGCCCGGGTGCCAGTCGCACAGGGCGAACTTGTCGACCTCGTGACCGGTCCGCGAGCCGAACAGCTCGGCCAGCGCCCGGTCGGCCGAGGTCGGCACGTGCACGGCCAGCAGGCCGGCGCGCCGGGCGACGTCGTGGGTGTGGTTGTTCTTCGACAGCCACACCATGAACCGCGGCGGGTCGATGCCGCACTGTGTGGCGAAGCCGACGAGGCACCCGGCCCGGCGCTCGCCGTCGGTGGCCGTGACGATGAACATCGGGTAGTCGAGCCCGCCGACAAGCGCGTCGAACCGCGCGGCGACGGAGTCGTCGGCAGTGTCGTCGGCCCTGTCGGCGGCAGAGGAGGTGGCCATGCCGCGGGAGGTACCCAGCCTGGTGCGGGTGAACCAGACATCCGATCTCCAGCCTTGCATGATCGTGCAAGAAGCTGACTTTCGGTCTTGACTACACACATACCTCGGATGTTCACTGGTCGTGACATCTCCGCCCCTGCTGCTTTTCTCCGGAGAGGACCGAGTCGTGCGCACCGTGTCCAAGGTCATCGTTGCCCTTGCCGTCCTCGCGACCCCGCTGGCGGGCCTGCCCGCCGCCCCACCCGCCGCCGCGTCCCCGACCGACGCCGCGTTCAACACCTCCAGCGGCGCCCTCGACGTCGACTACGCCGGCTATCTGTCCAAACACGACATCGTCTACAACCGGCCCAACACCAACCCGGCCTACGGGCTCACCGTCGGCAACGGCCGGACCGGCGCGATGGCCTGGCAGGCCAACGGTCTCACGATGCAAGTGTCCGGTGTGGACGTTTCACAGCAGACCGCGTTCGGCGCGGGCCTGGCCAACCTCGCCACCACGCCGGCGATGGACTCCGGCTACAGCACCTACCAGCAACGCCTGTCCCTCTACGACGGCACGCTGACGACGAAGTACGACTCGAACCGGACCGTCACCGTGATGGGCTCGCCCAACTCCGAGGTGATGGGCATCCACGTCGACGACACCCGCGGCGGCGTCTCCGCCGTCACCCTCGAGCTGTCGCTCTGGGACGTCGCGAACCTCGCCAACAGCGGCGACGTGCCCAACCTCGACACGTGGCGCACGGTGTCCACCTACGCCGACGCCGGCGGCGCGGGCCTGAGCCGCGGCCAGGCCGACCCGCAGAACTTCGGCTACACGCTCGCCGCCACCGTCGAGGGCGCGAACTACTCCGCGTCGGTGGTGAACGGCAGCCGGGTGCGGCTCTCGATCACCCCGACGTCGAGCTACACGATCTGGTTCACCGCCGCCACGCGGCTCAACGCGCCGGGCAACAACTCGGTCAACCAGGCCAGGAACGCGCTCAACGCGGTGAAGGGCACCGGCTACAGCACCACGCTGAACAACTACCGCAACTGGTGGCACTCGTTCTGGGGCAGGTCGTTCGTGCAGTACTCGGGCCTGTCCGGGGACGCCGACTACCTGGAGAACGTCTACTACCTCAGCACGTACCTGATCGCCGCCGGCGGCTACGGCAACTACCCGTACCACTTCATCAACGGCGTGTTCCGCTCGACGGGCGACGCGACGAAGTGGAGCAACGCCTACTGGTACTGGAACCAGCGCGACGTCTACAACTCGTTCCTGGCATCCAACCACGTCGACCTGATGAACAACTTCAACCGCCTGTACAGCCGGAACTACAACGCGCTCAAGGCATACACCCAGACGCGGTACGGCGTCGACGGCCTGTGGGTGCCGGAGACGATGGGCTGGGACGGCAACGCGCGCGGCACGGTCGGCAGCGACTACACCAAGAACATCCTGTCGACCGGCTACGAGGCCGCGTACAACATGTACCTGCAGTACCGCTACACCAATGACGGCACCTACCTGCGTGACACCGCGTACCCGTACATCCGGGAGACCGCGAAGTTCTACTCCCGCATGCTGTCCGTCGACGGCGCCGGCAAGTTCTACATGGCCAGCTCCAACTCGCACGAGACCTACTGGAACGTGCGCAACGCGATCACCGACCTCGCCGCGGTGCGCAGCATCTTCCCGGTCGCGATCCAGGTCTCCCAGCAACTCGGCGTCGACGCCGACCTGCGCCCGCAGTGGCAGAACATCCTCAACAACCTGGTGCCGTACCCGACGGAGAACAGCGCGTACGTGCCGCACCAGCCGCCGATCTCGCAGACCCGCAACAACGAGAACGTGGCGGCCGAGCTGATCTGGCCCTACAACATCACCGGCATCGGCTACCCGGACTACCAGACCGCGGTGAACACGTGGAACCGCCGGCCGTTCCCGTACGGCAACGTGTGGGCCAACGACGCGATCCAGGCCGCCCGGCTGGGGCTGGGAGACCAGACGTTCCAGGGCATGAAGACCATGCTGCGCCAGTACCAGAACTATCCGAACGGGTTCACCAACAACACGAACGGCGTGTTCGAGTACCACGGCGTGCACCTGTCGGCGATGAACGAGGCGCTGCTGCAGTCCTACGACGACAAGATCCGCGTGTTCCCCGCGGCGCCGGGTGACTCGTCGTTCGTCGGCAAGTTCACCCTGCTGGCCAAGAACGGGTTCCTGGTGAGCTCCGAGCGCGAGGCCGGCGAGACCAAGTACGTCGGGCTGCGCAGCCAGTGGGGGGCCACGGCGCGGGTCGTGAACCCGTGGGGCACCCAGCAGGTGCGGGTGCGCCGCGCGTCGGACAACGCGATCCTGCTGACCACCTCCAGCGCCGAGTTCGAGTTCGCCACCGCGGCCAACACCGTCTACGTGGTCGAGCGGACCGCCAAGCCGCTGACCAACTACACGCCGGCCCGGCTCACCGGCACCCAGAACCAGGGCGCGAAGTCGTTGAGCGGCACCGCGTCCACGCTGGGCATCGCGTCGACGGCCAACCCGATGGTCAACGACACGGCGGCCACCTACGACAGCAACTGGTACCTGACCACCAGTCGCGGCTACGGCGACTACAACGACGACACCCACCACAGCACGGTGGTCAACGCGGCCGCGTCGTACACGTTCACCGGCACCGGGATCGACTACCTGTCCGAACGCTTCAGCGACATGGGGACGGTGGACGTCTACCTGGACAACGCGTTCCAGGCCACGGTGGACCTCCGGGTGAGTGGCGCCCGCCAGGTGCAGCAGGTGGTCTGGCAACGCGGCGGCCTACCGCGCGGGCAGCACACGATCCGCGTCGTCAACCGCAGCACCTCGAACGGCATGATCGACGCCTTCCGGATCACCCCGTAACGGACCGCCGGGCCGGTGGGGCGGAGCGTCCACCGGCCCGGCGCCGCTACGTGGCTTTCCTACGTCGCCTTGCGCCCTACGCCGGCCCAGATGACGGCGTGGCTGGGTGTGTCGAAGGTGATGGGTCTGGCGTTCGGCCCGGTCTCCTCCGGGTGCCACTGCGGCGTCCAGACCATGCCGGGGTCGATCAGGGCGAAGTCGCCGAACATCCCGCCGATCTCGGCCTTGGTCCGCCAGATCGCCTTGCTGCTGCTGGAGGTGTCGTACATGCGCTTGAGGCCCGCGAGGCCCGCCCTGGGCTCCGGGGGGATGTCCTCCTCGGTGACATGCGAGATCGCGAGATAGGAGCCGGGTGGGAGCAGCTCGCGGTAGCGGGCGAGGGCCTGCTGGCTCATGTCGGTGCCGTCCGGGCCGGGCTGGAACACGTGCAGCACCGCGATGAGCAGCAGGGCCACGGGTTCGTCCGGGTCGAGGATCCCGGTGGCGACCGCGTCCCGCCACAGGCCGTCCGGGTCGCGCAGGTCGGCGTGGATCACCGCGTGCCGGGCGGGGTCGCCCTCCTTGTCCAGGAGCAGCTCGCCGTGGGCCACCGCGACGGGCTCGTTGTCGACGTAGACCACCCGGGTGTCGGGGGCGACCTCGTCGGCCACCTGGTGGGTGCTCCCCGCGGTGGGCACGCCGGCGCCGATATCGAGGAACTGGCGGACCCCGCGTCTGGTCAGATGCCGGACGACCCTGTTCAGGAACAGCCGGTTGGCCAGCGCGATGTTCCTGACCAGCGGGAACTTCTCGATGACGCGTTCGCCGAACTCACGGTCGATCGCCCAGTTCGCGGTGCCGCCGAGATAGAAGTCGTAAACCCTGGCGACGCTGGGCCGGGTGAGATCGACGCCTTTGGGTGGAACCGGCTCCGACTTCGGCTCAGGCACGGAAATCAAGTCCTTCCCACGGTTGGCTCCGATGCTATCCGGTTCGGGCCGGGCAAAGAAACCGCTACTCGTTGTCCGACCATGTCCAGGTGGCCCGGGTATCCGCGATGAGCTGTTCGAGGAACTTCTTGCTGTCGTCCGGGTCGAGGGCGGCCCGGTGGAGCTTGTGCCAGTTGTCCCGGCATTTCGCCACGACCTTCTGGGCGGTGGACGCGCTGGTATTGATCAGGTTTTCCTGGTAGGCGAAGTCATCCTGTTTCCCGGCGAAGTGCAGGACCGTGAAGTCGGTTTCGACGAACGCGATGTCGGCCTCGAAAGTCAGTATCTGCAGGGTCAGCCGGTCGTAGGTGTCGCTGAGCCGTAAAAGGTGCTCCGCCTGGTCCACCACGACTGCCGGCGCCCGGCCACCCGGCATGCGGTGCAGTGACGACTCGCTCAGCACGACCCGATAGCGGGGCGGGTCCTCGACGGTGAACACCATCGCGCGGGAAAGTCGCCGGCGCAGCAGTGGGACCACGTTCTCCTCTCCCTCGAGCGCGAACTGCTTGAGCATGTAGTGCTCGGACTGCAGCGGTCCCGGAATGCGCTCGTGGTGCCACGCCAGGATCTCGACGGCGTCGGCCTCGGCCTCGATGAGGCGCTCGAAGTCGGCCGGCTGCTTCGGCCCGGCGTCGGGGCGGCGGCGCCTGCGCTCGGCCGCCAGCGCGGTCAGCCGGGCTCTGTCCTCGGCCGTGACCTGGTAAAGGTCGAGCATCGCGGCGAGGTCGCCGGTCGCGACCGACTCGGTGGTGGAGTCCTCGATCTTCTGGATCTTGCCCTGCCCGCAGCCCAGGGCCCGCGCCACGTCGTGCTGGGTGAGGCCGGCGCCCACCCGAGCCTTCCGTAGCTCGCGCCCCAGTTGGAACAGACGCATAGTGGCTTTTTTCGCCACTCGATCTCCACCTATCACTCGGAGGAACGACCGTGTTCCCCGAGAGTAGGCGACGCTCGGTCACCACACAAAACTCCGGATTAATCCGGTGCTTTCTTGATCAGCTCAGTGGCCCGTGTGGGCGAGGAAGGCGGCCCATTCCCGGCGGTCGAAGATCAAGATTCCGGCGCCGGCCGACTTCGAGTCCCGCACGCCGACGACGCCGTGGTTCCCGTTGAGTTCGACGCAGTTGTTGCCGGACGGTCCGCACCGGCTGGACCGTACCCAGCCGTCGTCGGAAAATGTTGGTCGTCGCGTGGTCGCGTTCATGGGCGCTCCCCATCGTGTTGGTCATGAACGCGATTAATCTTGCCCCGAGATTAATCGGGAGGCAACCCCGTGTGATGACATTGTTGCAGACTGCCACCGGTTTTCCGCAGCCGATAGATGCCGGCCGCCTGTTGTCTCGATTGCGATTAATCGGATTTGTGCGCCGCCAGCGCGGCTGATCAGTGCTCCTGTTCCACTTGAGACCATTCGCCGTGAATTTCGCGCCGCTCGGCGCTCGTGCCGAAAGGGGTGAGTGGTTGATCACGGGGTCGGGCACTATGGAACCGTTCGAGGCCGACGCCGGCCTGGGGGTGGCGTCAGCGGACAACCGAAAAAAAGTGCGGCTCCCTGGTGGTTCAGGGAGCCGCATCGGCTGCTACCCGAGAATTGGGATCCTAGGAGTATCAACCATGTCCAGTATAGAACCCCAACCGTCGATTAATCCACCCGCGGATGGCCGGGTGGAAAGGACGGTCCTGGTGGTCCACCTCCCGACCCCGGCACACACCGACGACTGCGCCGACCGGTGCCGGTCGGGCCGGCACCGGGCCGGTGCCGAGTCGTGGTTCGACCTGCTGGAGCGGGCACTCCAGTCGTGGCCGATCACGCTGCGGATGGCGGTGCTGGTGTTGGTGCTGGTGACCGGCACGGCCGCGGTCGCCGCCGCGCTCGGGGTGGCCGGGCAGTTGTTGCTCATCGCGCTCGGGCTTCGGGCCCACCGGCGCCGGCGCCGTCCACCGGCCACCTGATGGGTCCACTTCGGACCGGCCGGCTCATGCATCATCGAGGGGTGGACGTCACGACCTGGTACCTCGAGCAGACCGACCCCTCCGCCCTGCGCCCGGCAACTGCCGTCGCGGTCCCGGTGACCCGGGCGGAGGTGGTGAGCCCGGCGCTGAGCCGCTACCTGTACACGGCCGTCGGTGGTGACTGGTACTGGCTCGACCGGCTGGCCTGGTCGTACCGGCAGTGGCAGGAGTGGCTGGACCGCCCCGGCGTCGAGACCTGGCTGGCGACGGTCCGCGGCACCCCCGCCGGCTACGTGGAGCTGGACGGCTCCGGTGCCGGGGAGGTCGAGATCGCGTACTTCGGCCTGCTGCCGGAGTTCGTGGGCAAGGGCCTCGGCGGGCACCTGCTGACCGAAGGAATCCGCCGGGCCTGGGCGTTGGCGCAACGCTGGCCCACCTTGCCCCCGACGCGCCGGGTCTGGGTCCACACCTGCTCGATGGACGGCCCGACGGCCCTCGCGAACTACGAGGCCCGAGGCCTACGCCGATACCGAACCGAACACGCGACCGTCGACCTGCCGCCGGTTCCGCCCGGCCCCTGGCCGGGGGCGCATTAGTACTCCAGCAGCACTTCGTGATCTTGGCCGTGTAGGTTGTCGATCTTGTGTTGACTGATGAGGATTTGGTTGCCTGGATCGCTGGCTTGGATGAGCTGTTCGCGCGGGTCGCGGGGCGTTTCTCCCGGGTTGAGCCACGG
>NZ_DASWSJ010000044.1:0-4310 GCF_036402745.1 Actinophytocola sp.
GGGACCGGGCGGTCGCGCTGGGCGATCCGGAGCGGCTCGGGCGGGTGGCGCTGGGCGTGCAGCGGCTCGGCGCCCGGTTCGCGATGCCCCGCGACGCCGTCATCGACCTGCTCGACACCGCCCGGGCCGCACTACAGGACACCGGCACCGCGCTCGAGGCCCAGCTCACCGCCAGCCTGGCCCGCGAGCTGCACCACTCCGTCCCCGCGCAGCGGGCGCGGGCCCGACCGCTGTCGGAACAGGCGATCGCGCTGGCCCGCACACTGGACGACCCCGACACCCTGGCCACCTGCCTGCTGGCCCGGCACGACGTGCTCTGGACCGCCGGCCGGGGCGCCGCACGGATCGACATCGGAGGCGAGATCGCCGAGCTGGCCGCCCGCGTCGGCGACGCGGAGCGGCATGCTGAGGGGCTGCTGCTCACCGCCAACGCGCTGCTCGAGGAGGGATCCACGCGGTTCCGTACGGTGCTGACCGACTTCCTCTACGCCGTCGAACGGTTCGGCCAGCCCCGCTACGACTACATGGCCCTGACTCGCCGCGGCGCCCTGGCCATGATCGACGGTCGGCTCGACGAGGCCGAGCACCTGATCGACGAGGCGAGCGCGTTGGGCGAGCGGATCGGCGAACCCGACACCGGCAACGTCCGGATGTCGCAGCTACTGGGCCTGGTCCGGGCCCGCGGCGAGCCGGCCCGGCTGCGAGCCACCGCCGCCGAGGCGATCAGGTGGTGGGTCGGGGTGCCTTCCCACGCGCACGCGGTGGCCGCCGGATTCTTCGCCCTCGCCGGTGAGCCCGCCGACCTCGCCGCCGCCCGCAGAGCCCTCGACACCGTGATGGAACTCGACACATGGCGCGATGACCGGTCCTACCTGTGGTCGGTCTTCGTCGGCGGGATGGCCACCGCGGCGGTCCGCCTGCATGACCGCGGGATCTGCGCGCAGCTGCTCGCCGAGCTGGAGCCCATGACCGACTCCTGCGGGGTGAACGGAGCGCTGGTGTGCTTCATGGGCAGCAACGCGCACTGGGCCGGTGTGCTGGCCGGCGCGCTGGGCCGCACCCAGGACGCCCGGCGATGGCTGGAGCAGGCACTGGCCGTGCACCAGCGGCTCGGCGCGGCCACCTGGGAAGCCGAGACCAGCGTCGAGCTGGCCCTTCTCGGTACGCACGGGCGCCACGCCGAGCGAGCCGCGCAGCTGGCGCTCGACCTGGGCCTGCACGGTCTGGCCGCACGGCTGGCGATCGGGCCGCCATCCGGCCAACCCGAGCCCCCGGACCGCACCGACGCCGAGCTGCGCCGCGAAGGAGAGCTGTGGCGGGTACGCCATCACGGTTCCTCGGCCTACCTGCGCGACCTCAAAGGCCTGGCTGATCTCGCAGTGCTGCTGGCCCGACCCGGCGTCGACGTGCACGTGCTTGAGCTGGCCGGCGCCGGCCAGCATGACCGCAACAGCGGAACCCTGCTCGACGCCTCAGCGCGCTCCGCCTACCGCCGCCGCCTCACCGAGCTCGACGACGACCTGGCCACCGCGCACGACCACCACGACATCGGACGGGTCCAGCACCTGGACCGGCAGCGTGCCGCCCTGCTCACCGAGCTGAGCCACGCCGCCGGTCTGGCCGGGCACGCCCGGACACTCGGGACCAGCACCACCGAACGAGCCCGCAAAGCCGTCACCGCCCGGCTGCGGGAGGCCATCCACCGCATCGAGGCCGTGCTCCCCGAGCTCGGCATGCACCTCGACCGATCCGTCGTCACGGGCACGACCTGCCGCTACGAGCCTTCCCAGCGCCTGACCTGGACGCTGTAGCGCCGAAAGTTATCCCAAGCGTTGCCGTCCCATAGAGCGATCGGCTTACGGCACGGTGAGGTCGAGCCGGTGTCCATGTCGAGCCGGAACCGGCCGTAGGGGTTGATGCGGGTCCAGAACAGCGGGCTCAGCCCGCGGCGCTCGTCGGCTCCCATCCGGTCGTGAAACGCCGGCGTTTCCAGCACGGTCTGCACGAGCAGCGTGTTGACGTGCACCAACGCCGACTGCAACAGGTGCAGGGCGAGCATCGAGGTCTCGGCGTGCTCCCGATCGGGGCCGGTGAGATCGCCGTCCTTGCCGTAGAAGATCACGGTGTTGCCCGGATTCCAGTTCTCCACCACCTGCAGCCCGCCGTGGACCTCCCGGCGCAGCTCGGGGTTGGCGAGGTAGTCGCAGGCGAAGATGGTGCGTACGGCCCGGCCGAGTTCTTCCAGGGCGGCGTAGGTGGGGTGTTTGGGCCCGCCGCGGGTGAACCGGCGCAGCACCTGCTCGGATTCCGCCGTGCCGAGCCGTAGCGCGGTGGCGTAGCGGATCATCTGGTCGTACTGCTGGGCGATCAGTTCCCAGCGGATCGGGCGGGTCAGTACCGGCCCGAGCGTGGCGTGGCAGTGCTGGTCGTCGGGCCGGCAGAGCCGGATCGAGCCGATGTTCTTGAGCCGCGGCAGCAGCCGGAACCCGAGCAGCTCGGTGAAGGCGAACCCGACCACGCTGGCCCCGTGGGTGTCGACGTAGCTGGTGTCGGTGTCGGTGCAGTGCCGCAGCAGGCCCTCGATCATTGCCGCGACTTCGGAGGAGGAGCAGCTCTTGAGCTGGGAGTAGATGCACACGCTGCGTCGCTCGACGTGCCAGTAGATCATCACCCCGGGGCCGCCGTAGCGCTGGTGCCACTCGGTCATCAGGTTCGACGCCCAGGACCCGAACTTCTTCGAGTCGCTCGCGCACGCGGTGCCCTGGCCCCACCAGTGCGGGTCCCGCGCGGCGATCGTGGCGCTGGCCAGCCGGGCGATCGCGCGGCGCAGGTTGTCGCGGGTGATGTAGTGGCGGCGGACGTGGCGTAGCGCGGCCTCGGTTTCGCCGTGCTCGCCGGTGGCCACGATCGCTTTGATGCCCATGTTGGTGCCGAGCGCGAACAGGCACAGCAGCAACCTGCGGCGCAGGGTGTCGCGGTCGATCACCTCGCGGGAGGCGACCGAGGTGAACTCGGTGCTGAACTCGGTGAGGAAGTCGGCGCCCTTGAGCACGTCGAGCAGGTCGAGGGTGCCCCAGCGGCGATCACCTCGTCCTTGACCGCGGCCAGGTTGCTCGGCTCGGGCAGCGCCGTCGGCTTGGGGATGCTGATCCACGGCTCACCGCGACGGGTCGTGATCGCCACCCCGCCGGCGGTGCCGTCGATGAGGGCGGAGTCGAGGCCGGCAATGGCGGTGGTCATCCGGTCGCGCAGGCCGGTGATGAACGCCGTCGGGTCGGTCGGTTGGCGGATCGCGGCGTAGTGCACTGGTGTTGTGGCAGCCGAACTCCAGGGCCCCGAGCAGCGGCGGCAGCATCCGTCGGTAGTGGTTGGAGTACGAGCCGCGCAACACCGTGCGGACCCGGGCCTGGAAGGCGTGCTCGTTAGCCTTGGCCTCGCGCACCAGCTCGCGCAGCGTCTTCTCCCCGACCACCGGGAACAACGCCGTCCGGACCGTGTCGTCCGGGTGCGCGACGGCGGCCTCGGCGAGCCGGAACAGGATCGCTTCCTTGCCGCGCACCCGGCGCAGGTCCTCGGTGAGCTCCCGCTCGACGCGGCGGTCCGCCCGCGCGTTGATCCGGTGGATCAGCCCGATCAGCAGCTCGACCAGCGCGTCGGTGATCTCCGAGCAACGCAGAGCGCCGAGCGCGGCCAGCAACGTCAGCCGCACCGGGCGCGGCGCCGCGCGCAGGTCCGACGGATACGAGCGGAGCGCTCGGGCCCGCCACGCCTCGACCAGCTTCTCGCTCGCGTCGGCGAACAACCCGGCCGGTAGACCCAACGCGCGTACCGCGGCCAGCTTGTCGACCTCGCGCAGCAGGGTCTCCAACCCGACCTGGCCCGGATCGGTCTTCAGCTCAGCCAGCAGCACCCGCCCCGACGATGGCGCGCCGGCGTCCTCGGCGACGAGGGCCTCCAGTGCGGCCACGCTCGCCGGGTCGAGCCGCGCGAGCCTGCGGTCGCGGAACCGCTGCTCGAACACCGCCCGCGCCGAGCCGATGATCCGGTCCACCCGGCCGGGAGGCTCGATCCGTTCGGCGCGGCAGCGCACCAGAACGGCCTCGGGGAGCTGCTGGTCACGCAGCTCGACCGGGCACACCTCCTCGGCAAGCCACCCAGCGAGCTTGTCTTCATCGCCACGGGTGAACTCGCGGAACCCGAACGCGTCCCGGATCTGCGACCGGTGATAGGTGATCGACCGTCCCGACCAGGAGTACGCCGCGAACACCGCCGGCGCGATGTTGACCTGCTCGGCGACGTAGCCCACCGCG
>NZ_DASWSJ010000045.1:0-3623 GCF_036402745.1 Actinophytocola sp.
GGCGTACCGGTGATCGCTCACCACGGCACCCCAGGGACTCGCTGGGAGCGACCGGACGTGGTTGCGTCAATCGAGGACAGCGGTTTGCGGGTGCTCCTGCACGGCCGGCCGGGTTACGGTTCGAGCCGCCGGCCACGACGATCCGTCGCAGATGTTGCCGCCGACACCGAGTTGCTCGCGGACCAGCTGGAGTGGGATCGGTTCGCCGTCACTGGGTTTTCCGGAGGAGGCCCGCACGCGCTCGCGTGTGCCGCACTCCTCCCTGACCGTGTCATCCGCTGCAGCACGGTCGCCGGAATCGCCGCACCGGGTACCCGGCCCTTCGACGCCCTCGACTGGGTGCCGGACGCGAGACGAGGCGAGGCCTTTCTGCGGGACCAGCTGGGCCGCCGGGGCCAGGAGATCCTCGGCGAGTTCGACCAAGCAGTAGCGGACGGTGGCCGGCGCGAACGAATGCAGGCGACCTGTGTCGACGGGCTGGACGGGTGGATTGACGACTATCTCGCACTGACGAAGCCGTGGGGATTCGATCCACGAGCGATCGAGGTGCCGGTCGATGTCTGGTACGGCTCGGAGGATGACAACACGACCATCGAGCACACCGACTGGCTGCTGGCCACGATCCCCGGCGCAAAAGGCCACGAGCATCCCGGCGGCCACGACCCCGGCGACGCCGCACAGCGCCAGATCCACCAGGCCCTCAAGACCTGACCGCCGCCCCCCCGCCGCCAGTAGGCCCACTCGAGCGACGGGCCCCCTCGCCAGTGGCAGAATGAGTGCGGTTGGGGGCTGCCCATGTCGAGATCCGGGCCATTCGTAGGACGCGCTGACCACGTCACGCATGTGGTCGATCTGGTGGCTGGTGCCACCGTCGGCCGAGCCGGCACCCTGCTGATCTCCGGCGAGGCTGGGGTGGGCAAGACGGCGTTGGTACGGGCGTCGTGCTCACGCGTCGCCGCGACAGCCGACACCCTCTGGGCGCCCTGTCTGCCGCTGAGCTCCCTGGCGGTGCCGTTCCTGCCGCTGGCGACGGCCGTCCGGACCTGGGCCGGCGTGGACGACGTTCCGCCACCCGTCCTGCGAGTGGCGGACGGTCAACCTGCTGGGTCCGCGCCGGTCGAGTTCGACGCCTGGCTGGAAGAGATGTGTCGCCGGCGGACGGTCGTCCTGGTAGCTGACGATCTGCAGTGGGCGGACCAGAGCTCGTTGGATGTGCTGATGTACGTGCTCGCCGGCGCGCCTGATCGAAGGTTGGCGACGATCGTCACGGTGCGTTCCGGCGAGGAGGGCCTGGCGCTTCGCCGCTGGCTGGCCGACGTCCGCCGACTGCCGGGAGTCCGTGAGTTGCGATTGGGTCCCCTGGACCGGGTGGCGACCGCCGAGCAGATCGGCGGCTTGCTCGGACGTCCTCCTCGCGAGGATCTCGTCGACGACGTCTTTGCCCGCGCGCAAGGCAATCCGTATCTGACCTCGCTGCTCGTGCGCGATCTGCCGGCTGATGCCGGGTCGTTGCCTCCCGGTCTGCCGGCCGAGCTTCGGGAGGCAGTGGCCCGTTCCTGGCACGGCCTGTCCGCAGAGACACGGGAGCTCACCCGGCTCGTCGCCGTGGCAGGCAGGCCGCACGGCTCGGACATGCTCGTGAAGGTGGCTGCCGCGACGGGAGTGAGCAAGGACGCCCTGCCCGCACTTCAGGAGGCCGTGGACGTCGGCGTGCTCGAGGCCGGTGCGAATGGGGCCTACTGGTTCACCCATCCACTGCTGGCCGAGGTTTTGGAGGAGGGCCTGCTGCCCGAGAAGCGGCGCGCGCTGCATGCCGCATTCGCGACTGCGCTGCAGGCGCCGCGTGGACGTGACTCCGAGGTGAGCCTGGAGCGGGCCATTGCCCTCGCCGAGCATCACCTGCGGGCCGGGCAGCAGGCCGAGGCTTACCAGTGGGCCCTGCACGGTGCCGACGCGGCCGAGCGCGCAGGTGGAAACGCCGAAGCGCTCAGGCTGCTCCGCCAAGCGCTCGACCTCGTCGCGGCGGCGCCGCCGGGCGGCATGACGCGACTCGACCTGCTGCAGCGGATCCGGGCGGCGGCCGAGCGGACCGCGGATCTCGAGGAGGAGTTCGCTGCTGTCAACGACCTGCTGGCGCTCCTCGACCGCGACCGGCAGCCGCTTCTGGCCGCCGAACTGCTGGCTTACCGGATGAGCCTGCGCACGCTGACCGGCCGGGCGTTCACACCGCTGGACGACGTACAGGAGGCCGTCCGGTTGTCCGCCGGGCACCCGGACAGCCCCGAGCACGCATTGGCGATGGCACAGCTCGCGTGGGCCGAGCTCTGGCATGACCAGCCGCAGGGGCAGAATCGCGCAGCGGAGGCCGTTCGCTTGGCCCGGGCGTGTGGGTCTGCCAAGGCACTCTCCTACGCCTTGTCGGCGGTGGCGGAGGCGCGACTGACCGCCGGTGCAACCGAAGCGCCGGCCGAGCAGGCCGAGGCCCGCGCGGCGGCACTGCAGGCAGAGGACTTCCGCGCCTACATGCGTTCCGCGAGTCAGATAAGCCACACCATGGGGTTCAGGTCCGGCCGGGAGATCGCGGACGAGTTCCGCCGCGGCCGCGAGGAGATGACATCACTGGACGCCCCGCACATCTACACGGCGTGGCTGTCCGCCAACGAAGCCCACGAACTGCTCCTCCGCGGGGACTGGCGCGCCTGCCTCGACCGATTGCGGTTCGCGCTGGGCTCGACGCCCGGGCCCTGGGCCGGCATGCTGACCCGGCTGACCGCGGCCCTGCTCGCGTCCCGGCAAGGGCGGTTCGCAGAGGCGGAGGCGCACCTCGCCCGCGCGGAGGAGCTGTGCACCGATCCCGCCGCGTACGTGGGATTGTTCTTCGCGGCGGTACGCGCGGAGCTCGCCGTGATGACCGGCGACCTCGACCGCGGGATCGCCTCGGCCTTGGAGGGCATCGCCGCCGACGGCGTCCAGCCCTACCTGGTAGAGCGGCTGGTCCCGCTCGCCGCGAGGGCCGCAGCCGATCAGGCGCAGGTACTCCGCGATCGCGGTGGCGAGCTGGCCGCGCCGATGACGGTGCTGGAGGACTTGTGGCGCCGGTACCCGATGGTCGCGAGGAGGTCCGGGACGGGCCTGGTCTACCGCGCCGAGGTCGATGCCATGCAGGCCGTCTACCTGGCCGAGCTGCAGCGCGGCCACGCTGAGCCGGGTGCCGCAACCGGATGGGTCCGGGCCGCGGATGCTTGTGCCGCGGCGGATCTACCTTGGGACGACGCCTACGCCAACTGGCGCGCCGCCGAGGCCTTGCTTCGTATGCGGCAGGATGTGTCCGTCCGGGAGGCCGGAATTGCCGCACTGCGCCGCGCCCATCAGCTGGCAGGGTCCCTGCAGGCCGCGCCGCTGCTCGCCGACGTCGAGGCGCTCGCTCGCAGCACACGGGTGTCGCCGGTTGTTCCCGACGGTCATCCGGCCGGCTCCGGGCAGGCGCTGCCTGGACTCACCCGGCGCGAGCGGGAGGTGCTCGAGTACGTCGTGGCCGGCTGGACCTACCGGGAGATCGCCCGGGAGCTGGTGGTCAGCGAGAAGACCGTCAGCGTCCACATCTCCAACCTGCTGCGCAAAAC
>NZ_DASWSJ010000046.1:0-30837 GCF_036402745.1 Actinophytocola sp.
TTCACAGATCTTGCCCTTTCTCACTGGCCGCCGGGTCCCCGTTGGTTCGGGGTGAACCGGAGCCGGACTCGACCTAACAGTCTGCCAGATGGCCAGACGTACCGTTCAACATGCCCCTATCAGGGGATATTCCGGTACAGCGAAGCTGTGCGCCGCGACTGTCGGCGTCGACCGCTCGTCGCGCACCGGCGGCCTCCCGCCGCAACTACCCGGACGCTCACCGACGTCAGCCATCGGTGTTCACGCACCGGGACGACACTGCTCGGGTGCGTTCCGGCATACCCGACCTGTCCGGCCGGCCACTGTCCCTGCGCGCCTGGCTGGCCACCCCGCTCCTGTTCGCGTCCGCCGTCCTGGGGCTGGTCGCGCTGCTCGGCGTGCTGATCGACGCCGACTGGCAGGCCACGCTCTCGAGCGCCCTGTGCGGCGCGGCCGCGGCGGTCACCGCGCTCATCGACGTACGCCCGGAGTCGTGGCCGAACCGCCGGCGCCTGTGGCTGCGAATCGCCTACCCGACGGCCATCTTCGGCGCGGGGCTGCTGGTGGGCGGCCTCACGATCCCGACCTGGGTCGCGATAGCGATCGGCCTGCCGGCACTGGTCACCTTGGTGATCCTGTGCCGGCAGGCCGACGTCGAGGAGGAGAGCGAACTCAGCCGGCAGTCCTAGTCGTCATTGACCGACGGTGTGTTCTTCGCCACCTGCATGAGGAACTCGATGTTCGTCCGGGTCTTGCGCAGCTGGGTGAGCAGCAGGTCGATGGCCTGCTGGTTGTCCAACGCGTGCAGGACCCGGCGCAGCTTCACCGTGACCGCGAGCTCGTCCGGCGGGAGCAGCAGCTCCTCCTTGCGGGTGCCGGACGCGTCGACGTTGACCGCGGGGAACGTGCGCTTGTCGGCGATCTTGCGGTCGAGGACGAGCTCGGCGTTGCCGGTGCCCTTGAACTCCTCGAAGATCACCGTGTCACCCGCGGACCCCGTCTCCACCAGCGCGGTGGCGAAGATGGTCAGCGAGCCGCCGTCCTCGATGTTGCGTGCCGCGCCGAGGAAACGCTTCGGCGGGAACAGCGCGGTCGAGTCGACACCACCGGACAGGATCCGGCCGGACGCGGGCGCGGCCAGGTTGTAGGCGCGACCGAGCCGGGTGATCGAGTCCAGCAGAACGACCACGTCGTGGCCCATCTCGACCAGGCGCTTGGCCCGCTCGATGGACAGCTCCGCGACGGTGGTGTGGTCGCCCGGCGGGCGGTCGAAGGTGGAGGCGATGACCTCACCCTTCACCGACCGCTGCATGTCGGTGACCTCTTCCGGCCGCTCGTCCACGAGCACGACCATCAGGTAGCACTCGGGGTTGTTGGTGGTGATCGCGTTGGAGATGGCCTGCAGGACCGAGGTCTTGCCGGCCTTCGGCGGCGACACGATCAGCGCGCGCTGACCCTTGCCGACCGGCATCACCAGGTCGATGACGCGGGTGGTGAGCAGGTGCGACTCGGTCTCGAGGCGCAGCCGCTCGTTCGGGTACAGCGGCGTGAGCTTGGTGAACTCGGGGCGGTTCTTGGCCTGCTCCGGGTCCAGCCCGTTGATCGTCTCGACGCGCACCAGCGGGTTGAACTTCTGCCGCTGCTGCTCGCCCTCACGCGGCTGGCGCACCATGCCGGTGATCGCGTCACCGCGCCGCAGCCCGTACTTGCGCACGAGCGACAGCGAGACGTACACGTCGTTGGGGCCGGACAGGTAGCCCGAGGTCCGCACGAACGCGTAGTTCTCGAGCACGTCGAGCACACCCGCGACGGGCAGCAGGACGTCGTCCTCGCGCACCTCGGTGTCCGGGCTCTCGGGCCGGCCGCCACCGCTGCTGCTGCCACCGCGCCTGCGGCGGTCACGGAAGCGCCGGCCGCGACGCCGGCCGCCGTCCTCGTCGTCATCGTCGTCGGGGCCGTTGTCCCGATCCCGGTTCTGGTCCCGGTTCCGGTCCTGGTTGCGCCCCTGGTTGCGGTCCTGGTTGCGGTCGCGGCCGCCCCGCCCGTCACCCCGGTCGTTGCGCTCGCCGCGGTCGCTGCGCTCGGAGCCGCGGTCGGCGTTGCGGTCCCGACCGCGGTCGCCGCCGCGGTCGTTGCGGTCGCCGCCCCGGTCACCCCGCTCGGCGCGGTCACCGGCGCGGTCGTCACGCCGCTCGGCGGGCTTGTCGCCCTGCCTGTCGGCGGTCCTGTCCGCGGTCCTGTCCGCGGGCTTCTCCTCGGTCCGCTGTTCGGCCTCCGGACTCCCCGCGGCACGGCCGGCCCGGCGCCGGCGGTTGCCGTCGCGGCGGCCACCGTCCTCGCCGTCCCCCTGGTCGGCGTCCTTGTTCGGCGCGTCGGCCGCCGGCCTCGTCGCGACCTTCGCGGACGGTTCCGGCTGGTCGCCGGCGCCACCGCGGTCGGACTCGATGCCGAGAGGAAGCGTGTCGGAGCTGGCCGGCGCCGCCTTGGCAGCACCGGAGCTGCCCTGCCGCTCCTTGATGGCGGCGATCAGGTCTCCCTTGCGCATGCCCGCGGTGCCGGTGATACCCAGCTGGCCGGCCAGCTCGCGGAGCTCGGCGAGCACCATGCCCGTCAGGCCGGCGCGCCGCTTGGTCGTACCCCCGTTTGTGCTGGTGCGCGGCGTTGTCTCGGTGCCGGCCGCGTCGGCGACAGACCCGGACGCGGAATCCACCGTGCCATTGGCTGTTTCGCTACCCAGCAGATCAGTGTTGCTCACTCATGTCCTTCCTGACCAGGTCCCCGCCTCCGTTTAGGTGGACCCGTGTACCAGCGGACCGCCGTCCGACGAACTCGGCACGGCGAATGCCCCGGTTGATTGACCGCCGTCACGACCGTGGCCACCTGGCAGTTTCGCCATTGCGGACGACGAGTCGTCAACGCGGAGCTTTATCCGTCACCACGGCTTTCGGTATCCGCCAGCGTCGACTCCGACCTCGGAAGGCCGAGCCGGCACCTGGAACGGATGATGCGACCCGGAAAAAGATTTCCCCGGGAACGACACCGGGCGCCCGTACGCGCGGTGACTGAACGCCCCTGAGGGTAGACGGACCTGCGTACCGGTGCAACAACCGGGTCTACCGGCGTGGCTGACGGACACAACACCGGCTACCTGGAATTTGTTCCGATCCGTTCGGTTCGTACCCCGTCCCGGTCCACCGGCAGCTCGAGCACGGTGAAGCCCGCGGTGTCCACAACGGCCGGTAGCCGGCCGTCGAGCGTCGCGGCGAACACCGCCGGCCCGGCGCCGGAAACCGTTGCGGCGACACCGTTCTCGCGAAGTTCACGTACCACTCGCATGGTGTTGGGCCACGCGTTCGCCCGGTAGTCCTGGTGCAGCCGGTCCTCGGTGGCGGTGAGCAGCAGGTCGGGCCAGGTGGTGAGCGCGTGCACGGCCAGCGCGGCCCGGCCGGCGGCGAACGCGGCGTCCACGTGCGGCACGGCGGCGGGCAGCAGGCCGCGGGTGAGCGAGGTGGCCGACCGCTCGGCGGGAACCAGCACGACCGGCCGCAGCCCGGGATGCGGCTCGAACCGCACGGCGCGATACGTCGGTCCAGGCTCGGACCAGGCGAGCACGAGGCCGCCGTTGAGGCTGGCGGCGACGTTGTCGGCGTGGCCCTCGAACCCGGCCGCCAGCTGCAACGCGGCGTCGTCGAGCTCCCGGTCGGCGAGCGCGTAGCCGGCGGCGATACCCGCGACGACGGCCGCCGCGGACGAGCCGAGCCCCCGCGCGTGCGGGATGGCGTTGACACAGGTCAGCTCAACGCCGGGGAGCTCGAGGTCGAGGGCGCCGGCGGTGGCCAGCAGCGCGCGGACGACGAGGTGGTTCTCGTCGACCAGCAGGTCCGCGCCCTCGCCGCGGACCGTGCCCTTGACCCCGCTCTCGGTGACGGTGACCTCGACGACGTCGTAGAGCCCGAGCGCGAGCCCGAGCGCGTCGAACCCGGACCCGAGGTTGGCCGTGGACGCCGGAGCCGTGACCCGGATGGCGCCCATCCCCTCGGTCACCCCAGCTCCAGGGCCGATGCGACCGCGCCGGGCGAGACCGGGACCGGCTCGACCGGGGGCATGCCGGCCAGCGCCGTGTCGGGGTCCTTGAGGCCGTGCCCGGTGACCGTACAGACGACGAGCGAGCCGGCCGGGATGCGGCCGTCCGCGGCGGTGGCGAGCAGGCCCGCCACGCTGATGGCGGACGCGGGCTCGACGAACACGCCCTCCCGGCTCGCGAGCAGGTGGTACGCCTCGAGGATGCCCTCGTCGGGGATGGCGTCGATGAGCCCGCCCGAGGCGTCCCGCGCGGCGATCGCGCCGGCCCAGGACGCCGGGTTGCCCACCCGGATCGCGGTGGCGATCGTGTCCGGGTCGCGCACCGGCTCGCCGCGGACCAGCGGTGCGGCGCCCGCGGCCTGGAAGCCGTACATCTTGGGCCTGGCGGGCACGATGCCCTCGGCGGCGTAGACCGAGTAGCCCTTCCAGTACGCGGTGATGTTGCCCGCGTTGCCGACCGGCAGGCAGTGGATGTCCGGCGCGCGGCCGAGTGTGTCGCAGATCTCCCACGCGGCGGTCTGCTGGCCGACCAGCCGCACCGGGTTGACGGAGTTGACCAGCTCGACCGGGTACTCGGCGGCGGTCTTGCGGGCGAGCTCGAGGCAGTCGTCGAAGTTGCCGTCGATCTGCAGGATCCGCGCGCCGTGCGCGACGGCCTGAGCCAGCTTGCCCAACGCGATCTTGCCGCTGGGCACGAGCACCGCGCAGGTCAGCCCGGCCTTGGCGGCGTAGGCGGCGGCCGAGGCGGAGGTGTTGCCGGTGGACGCGCAGAGCACCGCGGTGGCGCCGAGGGCGAGCGCGTGGCTGATGGCCACGGTCATGCCGCGGTCCTTGAACGACCCGGTCGGGTTGGCGCCCTCGACCTTGAGGAACACCCGGCAGCCGGACAGCTCCGAGAGGTGCTCCGCCTCGAGCAGCGGGGTGCCGCCCTCCTGCAGGGTGACCACCCGCGCGCCCTCGGGCAGCCTGATCCGGTCGGAGTAGGCGTGGATCACCCCGGGCCACCCGGGACGCACGCCGGCCGCTGCTGTCATGGTTCTTCGCCCTCCACCCGCATCACGCTGACGACCTCGTGCACCACCGGCAGGCCGGCGATTTTGTCCACTGTGGAGCGAAGCGCCGCGTCGGGTGCCGAGTGGGTCACGATCACCAGGCTCGCGTCCGTGCTGCGGCCCTGCTGGCGGACCGCGGCGATGCTCACGTCGTGCTCGGCGAACACCGACGCCACCGCGGAGAGCACGCCCGCACGGTCGGCCACGTCCAGGCTGACGTGGTAGCGGGTGTCCACCTGGGACACCGGGCGGACGGGAAGCGCCGCGTAGGAGGACTCCCCCGGCCCGCGCCCGCCGACGACCTTGTTGCGCGCCACGGCGACCAGGTCGCCGAGCACCGCGCTGGCGGTGGGCGCGCCGCCCGCGCCCTGGCCGTAGAACATCAGCGGGCCGGCCGCGTCGGCCTCGACGAACACCGCGTTGAACGCGCCGCCGACGCCGGCGAGCGGGTGGCTGCGCGGGATCATCGCCGGGTGCACGCGGACCGCGACCGACTCGGTGCCGCCCGCGTCGACGCGCTCGCAGATGGCCAGCAGCTTGATCGTGCGGCCGAGCGCCTTGGCCGCGGCGATGTCGGCGGGGGTGACCGCGCTGATGCCCTCGCGGTACACGTCGGCGGCGGTGACCCTGGTGTGGAAGGCGATCGAGGCCAGGATGGCCGCCTTGGACGCGGCGTCGTAACCGTCCACATCGGCCGTCGGGTCGGCCTCCGCGTAACCCAGCCGGGACGCCTCGTCGAGCGTCTCCGCGTAGCCCGCGCCGGAGGAGTCCATCGCGGACAGGATGTAGTTGGTGGTGCCGTTGACGATCCCCATCACGCGGGTGATCCGGTCGCCGGCGAGCGACTCGCGCAGCGGGCGCAGCAGCGGGATGGCGCCGGCCACCGCGGCCTCGAAGTACAGGTCCGCGCCGGAGGACTCGGCCGCGGCGAACAGCTCCGCGGCGTGCTCGGCGAGCAGCGCCTTGTTGGCCGTCACCACGGACTTGCCCGCGCGCAGCGCGTCGAGCAGCAGCGTGCGGGCGGGCTCGATGCCGCCGACGACCTCGACCACGACGTCCACATCGGACGCCACGAGCGCGGCGGCGTCGGTGGTGACCAGGTGCGCGGGGATGTCCGGGTGCCGGTGGGGCCGCCGCACCGCGATGCCGGCCAGCTCGATCTCGCCGCCGATGCGGGCGGTGAGGTCGCCGGCCTGCTCGGTGAGCAGCCGGACCACCTGGGCGCCAACGGTTCCGCAGCCCAGCATCGCAACGCGGATCATGACACCTCCAGGCTCAGCAGGTCGTCGACGGTCTCGCGGCGCAGCAGCAGCCGCGTCCCACCGTCCCGGACCGCGACCACCGCGGGCCGGGGCAGCCGGTTGTAGCTGCTGGCCATCGCGTAGCAGTATGCCCCGGTGGCGGCCACCGCGATGAGGTCGCCGGGGCCGAGGTTCTCCGGCAGCCAGCAGTCCCGGACGACCACGTCGCCGGACTCGCAGTGCTTGCCGACCACCCGGGACAGGATCGGGTCGCCGCCGCGGCCGCCCTCGTCGGAGAACCGGGACACCAGCCGGCAGTCGTACTCCGCGTCGTAGAGCGCCGTGCGGATGTTGTCGCTCATACCGCCGTCCACGCTGACGTAGCGGCGAGCCGTGCCGTGGCCCAGCTCGACGTCCTTGATGGTGCCGACCTCGTAGAGCGTGACCGTGCCGGGGCCGACGATGGCCCGGCCCGGCTCGACCGCGATCCTGGGCATGGCCAGCTCGGCCTGCTCGCACTCCTTGGCCACGATGGTGCGCAGCTGCTCGGCCAGCCAGCCGGGCGGCGGCGGGTCGTCGGCGGCGGTGTAGGCGATGCCCAGCCCGCCGCCGAGGTCCACAGTGGACACCGTGGCGAGCGCGTCGGCGCCGTGCTCGTCGCGCAGCTCCGCGAGCAGGCCGATGACCCGGTGCGCGGACACCTCGAACGCGTTGGCGTCGAAGATCTGCGAGCCGATGTGGCTGTGCAGGCCGACGAGCCTGAGGCCGGGCGAGCCGAGGACCCGCCGGACGGCCTCCGCGGCGTCCCCGCCGGCGAGGGAGAAGCCGAACTTCTGGTCCTCGTGCGCGGTGGCGATGTACTCGTGGGTGTGTGCCTCGACGCCGACCGTGACCCGCACGAGCACCGGCTGCACGATGCCGTGGTCGCGGGCGATCCGGTCGAGCCGGGCGATCTCGTAGAACGAGTCGAGCACGACCGCGCCGACCCCGGCGGTGACGCCCGCGGCGAGCTCGGCGGCGGACTTGTTGTTGCCGTGCAGGGTGATCCGCTCGGGCGGGAAGCCGGCCCGCAGCGCGATGGCCAGCTCGCCGCCGCTGCACACGTCGAGCGAGAGGCCCTCCTCGGCGACCCACCTGGCCACCTGGACCGACAGGAAGGCCTTGGCCGCGTAGTGCACGAGCGCGGGGTCGCCGAACGCGCGGGCGTGCTCGGCGCAGCGGGCCCGGAAGTCGGCCTCGTCCACGACGAACAGCGGGGTGCCGAACTCCCTCGCCAGGTCGCGGACGTCCACGCCGGCCAGCCGGACGACGCCGTCGGCGTCCCGGTCGGCGTTGCGCGGCCAGACGGCCGGCAGCAGCTCGTCCAGCTCGTCCGCTGTGGACGGTCGCGGGGTGGCGATGTGGCCCGGCGGCAGGACTTCGGCGTGTCTGGGCCCTGCCGGATGTGCTCTCAAGACGTCCCCTCACAGGCTCGGCGACGCCGCTCGCGGTCGCCCTGTGTCCGATGGTTCGCTCCGCGAGCTCTGCTCACGGCCCTACATCCGTTCCGGCGCGTGGACGCCGAGGAGCCGCAGGCCGTTGGCCAGTAGCTGGCGGGCCGCGACGCCGAGCGCGAGCCGGGCGGTGGTGAGCGCGGTGGGCTCCTCGTCGCCCTGCGGCAGGATGCGGCAGCTGTCGTAGAACTTGTGGTACGCGCTCGCCAGCTCCTCGAGGTAGCGGGCGACCCGGTGCGGCTCCCGCAGCTGCGCGGCGGTGGCGACCACCCTCGGGAAGTCGCCGATGGTGCGGATCAGCTCGCCCTCCCGCGGGTGGGTGAGCAGCGAGAGGTCGGCCTCGGTGTCCGCGGTGGGCACCTTGATGCCCAGCTCGGCGGCGTTGCGCTCCAGCGAGGACAGCCGGGCGTGCGCGTACTGCACGTAGAACACCGGGTTGTCGCTGGTGCGCCTGCTCCACAGGTCGAGGTCGATGTCCAGCGAGGCGTCCACCGACGACCGGATGAGCGCGTAGCGGGCCGCGTCGACGCCGACCGCGTCGACCAGGTCCTCCATCGTCACCACGGTGCCCGCGCGCTTGCTCATCCGCACCGGCTTGCCGTCGCTGACGAGGTTGACCAGCTGGCCGATGAGGACCTCGACCACGGCCGGGTCGTCGTCGAGCGCGGCGGCCGCGGCCTTGAGCCGGGCGATGTAGCCGTGGTGGTCGGCGCCGAGCATGTAGATGCACAGGTCGAACCCGCGGCGGCGCTTGTCCCGCAGGTAGGCGATGTCGCCGGCGATGTAGGCCGGCTCGCCGTCGGACTTGATGACCACGCGGTCCTTGTCGTCGCCGAACTCGGTGGAGCGCAGCCACCACGCGCCGTCGGCCGGGTAGAGGTGGCCGTGCGCCTTGAGCTCCTCCACGACCTCGTCGACCGCGCCGGAGCTGTGCAGCGTGTCCTCGTGGAAGTAGACGTCGAAGTCCGTGCCGAACTCGTGCAGGCTGCTCTTGATCTCGGAGAACATGAGGCCCACGCCGATGCGGCGGAAGGTCTCGGCGCACTCGGCCGCGGGCAGCGACAGCGCGTTGGGCTCGGTGCGCAGCACCTCGGCGGCGACGTCGGAGAGGTAGGCGCCCGCGTAGCCGTCCTCGGGCGGCGGCTCGCCCTTGGCCGAGGCGATGAGCGAGCGGACGAACCGGTCGATCTGCGCGCCCGCGTCGTTGAAGTAGTACTCGCGCACGACGTCGGCGCCCTGCGCCTCGAGCAGCCGGCCCAGCGCGTCGCCGACCGCGGCCCAGCGGGTGCCGCCGAGGTGCAGCGGGCCGGTGGGGTTGGCGGAGACGAACTCGAGGTTGATCTTGCGCCCGGTCAGCGCGTCGCCGCGGCCGTAGGCTCCGCCGGCCTCGAGCACCTGGCGGACGATCTCGCCCTGGGCGGCGGCGGCGAGGCGCAGGTTGATGAAGCCGGGCCCGGCGACGTCGGCAGAGGCCACGCCGTCGCGGCCGGTGAGCGCCTCGGCGAGCCAGCCGGCGAGGTCACGCGGCGCGACGCCGACCTTCTTGGCCACCTGCAGGGCGAGGTTGGTCGCGTAGTCGCCGTGCTCGGGGTTTCTCGGGCGCTCGATCGTCACCGCGGGCGGCAGGGCGGCGTGATCGAGGTCTCGGCTGGTCAGCACGTCCACGGCGACGGTGCGGACGAGGTCGGCAAGCGCGGCGGGAGTCACCCTGTGAAGTCTAGGTAGGCCGCCCGGACCCGAAGGAGTGGCCTCGGCCATAGGCTTGGCCAGGGAGTCCGGCTCAGGAGGAAGATCACCATCGACACCTCGCACCCGCGCCTCGTCGCGGCGCTCGCCTGCCTGGCGCTTCTCTCCGCCTGCACCACCCGGACCAGCGGGACCGCGAGCGGGGCCGGGGCGCCCCCGTCCTCGGCGCCGACGACGGGGGCGGCCTCGTCGTCGGCCCCCGCCGGCGACTTCACGCCGGCGGAGGACAACCAGGACCCGTCGAAGAACATCGACGGCGTCGAGGTCGTCCAGTACGCGGGCGGACTGCACGCCGACCCCGGCCAGCGGGTGGCCTACGACAAGGCCCCGCCCTTCGGCGGCGCGCACGACCAGGTGTGGGCGGCGTGCGGCGGCACGGTCTACGCGAAGCCGGTGCGCAACGAGCAGATGGTGCACGCGCTCGAGCACGGCACGGTGTGGATCGCCTACGACCCCGGGTCGGTCCGCGGCGCCGGCCTGGCCGCGCTCACCCGGCGGGTCGACGGCCAGCCGTACCTGATGCTGTCCCCCTACCCCGGCCTGGACCAGCCGATCTCGCTGCAGTCCTGGGGCCACCAGCTCAAGCTCGACGACGCCGACGATGCCCGGATCGACCAGTTCATCCAGGCACTACGGGCCAACGCGTACACCACACCCGAGCCCGGCGCCCGGTGCGACGCGGAGGGCACGGGCATCGACCCGGCCGACCCGCCGCCGTTCGAGCCCGGCCCGCCGGGGCCTGGCGCGATGCCTGTAGACGGTCCCTGACGAGGACCCCACAGCGGGTCCTTACACTTGACCGCTGCAGTCTGTTTTCCCTGTACGAGACGAGGTCCGAGACCGGCATGGCGAGCGGGACGAAGAGCAAGGGCGCCAACAAGTCCAAGGGCAAGGGCGGTGCCGCCAAGAACGCGCGGTCACGCAACTCGATCGCCCGCGCCACCAAGCCCAAGCCGTGGGGCATGATCATCGGCGTCATCGTCATCGTCCTGCTGGCAGGCGGTGTGTTCACGTATGCCTTCACCAAGATCAACGAGAAGGAGCAGTGGATCGCCTCGGCCGACAACCAGGACCCGTCGGTCAAGATCGCGGGCATCAAGAAGGTCGAGTACAAGGGCGCCCAGCACGTCACCGCCCAGCAGCGGGTGGCCTACGACAAGAGCCCGCCGTTCGGCGGCCCGCACGACCAGGCGTGGGCCAACTGCGCCGGCACGGTCTACGACAAGGCCGTCCGCACCGAGAACATGGTCCACTCGCTGGAGCACGGCGCGGTGTGGATCGCGTACAACCCGGACAAGATCAAGGGCGCGGCGCTGACCACGCTCAAGACCAAGGTCGAGGGCCAGCCGTACCTGATGCTGTCGCCCTACCCGGGCCTCGACAAGCCGATCTCGCTGCAGTCCTGGGGCCACCAGCTGAAGGTGGACAAGGTCGACGACGCGCGGATCCAGCACTTCATCACCTCGCTGCGGGAGAACCAGTACCAGACCCCCGAGCCCGGCGGCCGCTGCGACTCCGACGGCACCGGCTTCGACCCGACCAACCCGCCGCCGTTCGTGGCCGAGAAGCCCGGCAAGGGCGCGGTGACGATGGACGGCAAGGGCGCGATCGAGGCGCCGAGCGAGACCGGCCAGCCGCCGGCCTCCGGCACCGTCCCGCCCACCGGTGGTTCGACGCCGCCCGCCGCCACCGGTAGCGCCCCGCCCAGCCAGTGAGCGAGTCCCGCTCCCCCGACTCGGCCTCCGTGTCACCGGCACCCGAGGCCGAGTCGGACTTTGTGGAGGACCCCGACGTCGGGCTCGACGACGGGCCCGATGACGACCTAGACGACGATCTCGACGACGGCCGGCCGGAGGCGCGCTCGGCCAGCCGGGTCCTGGTGCTGGTCGCCGCGATGCTGGTGATGCTGCTGGTCGGCGCCGCGGGGGGCGTGATGATCACCCTGTCGAGGGGCAACGCCACCGCCCCACCCGACACCTCGTCGGTCGACGTCGGGTTCGCCCAGGACATGCGCATGCACCACCTGCAGGCCGTGACGATGGCCGGCATTGAGCGCGACCGCACGACGGACCCCGTGCTGCGCGGCATCGCGTTCGACATCGAGTCCACCCAGCTGGCCCAGTCCAGCGAGCTGGCCGGCTGGCTCACCGTGTGGGAGCAGCCCGACCTCCCCGCGCCCGGCGCGGGCCACATGGCGTGGATGTCCGAGAGCGGCACCCATGCGCACAGCAACGGCACCGGCGGCACGACGACGGGCACGGTCCAGACGATGCCCGGCATGGCCACGACGGCGGAGCTCAACCAGCTGCGGAAGGTGTCCGGCCGCGCCTTGGACGTCTTGTTCCTCCAGCTGATGCTCCGCCACCACCAGGGCGGCCTGGAGATGGCCGAGTACGGCGCCCAGCACGCGAGCAAGGGCTACGTCCGCAACCTGGCCACGAAGATCGTCGAGAGCCAGCAGGCGGAGTCCAGGCTGATGACGAAGTACCTGCGACAACGCGGCGGCACGCCTCTCCCCGCGCCCTGACCCGCTACGCCGGCGGCGCCGTGGAGTCACGCGTGACCAGCACGGGCGCCGGGTCCCGCACCACCACCTGCCGGGCCTCGTTGCCGTCCAGGCGTTCCATCAGCAGGGCCACCGCCGCGGCGCCCAGCTCCCGCAGTGGCAGGGCGACGGTCGTGAGCGCGGGCACCAGGTGGGCCGCGTAGAGCACGTCGTGGAAGGCGATCACCGACAGGCGCGCCGGCACGTCCAGGCCCGCCTCGCGGGCGGCGGTCAGCGCGCCGATCGCGGCGAGGACGTTGCCGGCCACCACCGCGGTCGGCAGCGGGCGCCGGGACAGCAGCTCGCGCATGCCGGCCAGGCCCGCCTCGACCGTGTGGCCGCCCGCGACCAGCCAGGCCGGGTTCGGCGTGACGCCGGCCCGGGTCAGCGCGTCCCGCCAGCCGCGGACCCGGCGGCCGGACCGCTGGGTGCCGCCGAGCTTGAGGTGCGCGATGCGGGTGTGACCGAGGTCCAGCAGGTGCTGGGTGGCCATGCGCGCGCCGGCCAGGTCGTCGAGCGCGACGCTGGCCAGCGTGGTGGACCGGTCGTTGAGCAGGACCGTGGGGATCCGCGCGCTCGCGGTCTGGATGATCGTGCGGTCGGACGCGGTGCCGGCACGCTGCAGCAGCAGGCCGTCGATCGCGCCGCCGTGGACGGCCCGGTGGAAGGTGTCGTCGCCGCGGGCGAGACCGTCGATGTCGGCGAGCAGCAACACGAACCCCGCGTCGGCCGCGGCCTTCTGCGCGCCCAGGATGATCTCGCCGTAGAGCGGGTTGGCCATGTCGTGCACGGCGAGGCCGAGCGCGCCCGCCTTGCTGTGCCGCAGCGCCCGCGCCGCGTGGCTCGGCGTGTAGTCGAGCTCGCGGGCCGCGGCGAGCACCCGGTCCCGGGTCTCGGCCCGGACCTGGAGCTTGGGGTCGCTGTTGAGCACGCGGGAGACCACGGCCGGAGTGACCCCGGCCTGTCGCGCGACATCGGTGATGCTGACCCTCAAGCCACCCCTGCTTCCGTCCACTGAACTCCCTTTGGACTAGGGAGTCTCGAGCTGGTCGATGAGCGTTACGTGCCAGCGTCCCAGGTTGCTCGTGAACAGCTCGGGACCGCGGAACGCGAGGTTGGTCGGGTGGCACAGCAGGTGCGCGGTGGGGTCGGCGAGCACGGTCTCGACCGCGCCGGTGGCGAGGTCCACGCGCAGCACCTGGCTCGGCTCGTAGCAGCCGACGTAGAGCCGGCCGTCCGGGCCGAACGCGATGCCGTCGGGCACCGTGCCCGGCAGGGACAGCACGGGCGACGGCGGGGCGGCCGCGCCGTCCGCGCCGATCGGGATCATGCTCACCCCCGGCAGGAACGACTCGACGACGTACACCGCCGAACCGTCCGGCGCGAGCGCGAGGCCGTTGGCGAAGTCGAGCGGTGCGCTGCTCCACAGCCCGCCGGAGCCGTCCGGCGCGAACCGGTACACCCCGCCGCCCGGCTCGCCCTGCTGGTTGCTGTCCGACACGTACACCGTGCCATCCGGTGCCACGGCGGCGAAGTTGGGCGTGACGAACGGCCGCTCGCCGCCGTCAGTGAACGTGGCGACGGCGCCGGAGGCGGTGTCCACAGTGAACACCGCGCGGTGCGCGAGGTCGCACGCGTAGAGCAGGCCGTCCGGGCCGAACGCGATGCCGAGCACGAAGCCGTCCGTGCTCGCCACCTCGTCGAGCGTGGTGCCGTCGGCGGAGATCCGGTAGATCTGGCCGCGCTCGCCGCCGCACCACACGCTGCCGTCCGGATGCACCGCGACGCACTCGGGGTGGTCGAGCCGCGGGCGGGTCAGCGTGCCGTCGTGGAAGACTCGACCTCGCGCCATCGCTCGCTGTCCTCCTCCGCGTCCTCGGCCGGCGGCTCCTCCCGGAACCTCTGGTTGCGCCTGCGCTTACGGTACTCGTCGATGGCCACGGCCAGGATGATCACGGTGCCGCGCACCACCTCCTGCCAGAACGTGTTGACGTCCAGCAGCACCAGCCCGTTGTTGAGCACGCCGAGGATCAGCACGCCGAGCACGGTGCCGGACACCGTGCCCTCGCCGCCGGAGAGCCGGGTGCCGCCCAGGATCACCGCCGCGATCACGTTCAGCTCGAAGCCGATCCCGATCGTGGGCTGGAAGGAGTTCAGCCGCCCGGCGGTGATCAGCCCGGCCAGCGCCGCGGCCAGCGCGACGATGACGAACGCGATGACGTAGATCCGCCGCACCGGCAGGCCCGCGGAGCGCGCGGCCTCCGGGTTGCCCCCGGCCGCGTACAGGTAGCGGCCGAACACGGTGCGGTTGAGCAGGAAGTAGGTGAGCACGACGACGCCGAGCGCGATCAGCACCGGGACCGGGACCGGCCCGACGTACCCGACGCCGATGTCCTTGAAGGAGTCCCCCTCGGTCTGGACCGCGCGCGCGTTCGTTGTCAGGTAACCGATCCCGCGCAGCACGGCCATCATGCCGAGGGTGGTGATGATCGCGTTGATGCCGAGCCTCGTCACCAGCAGGCCGTTGACGACGCCCACCACCACGCCGACGCCGAGTCCGCCGAGGACGGTGACCGCCACGCTGCCGGTGGCGTTGTAGACGGTCACCGAGGCGACGCCGACCACCGCGAGCAGCGAGCCGATCGACAGGTCGACCTGACCGGCCACCATCGCCACCGTCATGCCGAGCGCGGCGATCAGCTCGATCGACGACGCGCGCAGCACCTTGGTGATGTTGTCGGTGGTGAAGAAGATCCCGTTGGTGGCGACCGTGAGGTACACACAGATGGCGAGCAGCGCCAGCAGCAGCGGCACCTGCTCGTACCTGGCGGCGGCCCGCGCCAGGTGGTTGATCCGGACCTTCATCTACCCATCTCCCAGCGCGTGTCCGATTGCCGCGGTCATCAGCTTCTCCTGGGTCACGTCGGCGTGGTCGTACTCGTCGACGAGCACGCCGTCGCGCAGCACGCAGATCCGGTCGCAGAGCGACAGCAGCTCAGGCATCTCCGAGGACATCACCACCACCGCCACCCCACGCTTGGCGATCGTCGCGACGAGGCGGTAGATCTCGGCCTTGGAGTTCACGTCGACGCCCCGGGTCGGCTCGTCGAGGATCAGCACCTTCAGGTCCTCCTTGACGAGCCAGCGCGCCAGCGTCACCTTCTGCTGGTTCCCGCCGGAGAGCGCGGCGACCTGCTGCTCGGCCGAGCGGGCCTTGATCCGCAGCCGCTCGATGACGTCGCGGGCCACGCCGCGTTCCCTGGCCCGGTTCACCTGGCCGCCGCGGGAGAGCCGGCGCAGGATCGTGAGCGTGATGTTGTCCCGGATGGTCGAGACCAGGATCAGGCCGTGCTCCTTGCGGTCCTCCGGCACGTAGCCGATGCCGCGCCCGGCCGCCTTGGCCGAGGAGCCACGCGGCACGGACCGGCCGCCGAGGAGCACCTGGCCCGTCGCCCGGTCGAGCCCGAACAGCGCCCTGGCGAGCTCGGTGCGGCCGGAGCCCATGAGCCCGGAGAAGCCGACCACCTCACCGGCCCGCACGGAGAACGTGATGTCCCGGATCATCGCCGACGTGAGGCCGTGCACCTCGAGCAACGCGGGCCCGTCGGCCACGGTGCGCTCGACGCGCGGGAACAGGCTGTCCAGGCGACGGCCCACCATCAGCCGGACCAGCTGCTCGCGGGTGACGTCGCCGGTGCGCTCCTCGCCGACCTTGCGGCCGTCGCGGAGCACGGTGATCCGGTCGCAGATCCGGAACAGCTCGTCGAGCTTGTGCGACACGTACACGATCCCGACGCCCTGCTCGGTGAGCCGGCCGACGAGCGCGAACAGCGTCTCGATCTCCGCGTAGCTCAACGCGGAGGTCGGCTCGTCCATCGCGATCACCTTGGCGTCCATGGACAACGCCTTGGCGATCTCCACGAGCTGGCGCTGGGCGACGGACAGGAAGCCGAGCCGGGCGGCCGGGTCGATGGACAGCCCGACGACGTGCAGCAGCCGGGTCGTCTCCCGGTGCAGCGTGGACCGGTCGACGGTGCCGTAGCGGGTCTTGGGCAGCCGGCCGAAGAACACGTTCTCCGCCACCGACAGGCTCTCCACCTGGCTCAGCTCCTGGAACACCACGCTGACCCCGCTGGCGTGCGCGGCCCGGGGGCTGCCCGGCTCCACCCGCTCGCCGTCGACCAGGTACACGCCGTCGTCCTGCGCGTGCACCCCGGCCATGATCTTGATCAGCGTGGACTTGCCCGCGCCGTTCTCGCCGAGCAGCGCGTGCACCTCGCCGGGGCGCACCTCGAAGTCCACGTCGTCCAGCGCGTGCACCCCGGGGAACCGCTTGGAGATGTGGTGCATCGTGAGGACGGGCGCCACGGCGTCGGTCACTTCTGCTTCTCCAGCAAGGCCTCGACGGCGGTGTAGTCGATCTTCCAGTCGTTGCCGTCCTTGGTGTAGAAGTCGGCGAGGTTGTCGGCGGTGAGCACGGTGGCCGGGGTTACCGTGCGCTCCGGGACGTCCTTGCCGTCGTTGACCGCCTTCGCCTGCTCGATCAGCGTGCGGCCGACGAACTCCGGGAACATGCCGAGGCCCGCCTTGTACGGCCCGCCCGAGGACAGCGCGGTCTTGCCGGCCCGACCCTCCACACCGAACCCGAGCGTGGTCAGCTTGCCGACGTCCAGCCCGGCCTCCTGGTAGGCCTGGGTGCCGCCGAGCGCGGAGTCGTCGTTGATGCCGAAGATCATGTTGACGTCGGGGTGGGCGGTGATCGCGTCCGCGGACACGTCGAGCGCCTGGTCCTTCAGGCCGCCGCCGTTGACCTCCTGGACGATCTCGTAGTCGGCGCCGCTGGCCTCGAGGCCCTGCTTGAAGCCGTCGACCCGGTCCCGGGTGTCCACCTGCGTCGGCAGGCCGACGATCAGCACCTTCGCCTTGGTGTGCAAGGTGTTCGTGATGTAGTCGCCCGCCCACTGGCCGAGCAGCTTGGCGGCCTCCAGGTTGTGGATGCCGACCGCGGTCTTCGCGCCGGGCACCGTGTTCGACTCGGTGACCACCGGGGTGTTCGACTCCTCGGCCTGGCTCATCACGCTCGACAGGCCGTCCGGGTCGACCGGCGAGAGCATCAGCACGTCGACGCCCTGGGTCAGCATGTTCTCGCACTGGGTGATCTGTTTGGACAGATCGACGTTGGCGTCGGCCCACTCGAAGTCGAGGCCCTGCGCCTTCGCGGTGTCCTCGGCGCCCTTGATCACGTTCTGGTACCACTCGTGGGAACCGAAGTTCACCACGTAGCCGACCTTGACCTTGCCGTCGTCGGCGGCGTTGGCACAGCCGGTCGCCGAGACGACGGCCAGCGCCAGCACGGCCGGGAGCAATCTGGTCATTCGCATGTGGACCTCCTCGTCCGTACGCTCGAGCTATTAAAACGGTTTACCGACCTCATGGCAACAGGCCGGGATCGGCCCAGGACTGGTTGGGCACCAGCGGGAACCAGCCCGGCCGGCCCGGGTCGCGGTCGTAGGGGTAGTCGCCGAGCTCGCGGTACAGCTCGGCGTAGCGCTCGAGCTTGTCCCGGTCCAGCTCCACGCCGAGACCGGGGCCGTCCGGCACCCGGATCCGGCCGCCGGCATAGGAGAGCTTGCCGCCGGTGAGCACGTCGTCGGCCAGGTGGTGGTAGTGCGCGTCCGCGGCCAGCGACAGGTTCGGCAGCACCGCGCCGAGGTGCAGCATCGTGGCGAGCTGCACGCCGAGCTCGCCGGAGGAGTGCACGGCGACGCCGAGCTGGAACGTCTCGCACACCCCCGCGGCCTTGACGCACGCGCGGATGCCGCCCCAGAACGTGGTGTCCAGCAGCACGACGTCCACCGCCGGGTCCCGCACGGTGGTGGCGAGCTGCTCGAAGTTGACCACGACGGTGTTGGTGGCGAGCGGGACCCGGACGGCCGCGCGGACCTGACGCATGCCGTGCAGGCCCCACGTCGGGTCCTCGAGGTAGTCGTTGTCCAGGTCCTCGATGGCGCGGCCGAACCGGATCGCGTCGTGCACCGACAGGGCGGCGTTGGGGTCGTAACGCAGCCGGTCGCCGGGCAGCGCCTCGGCCAGCGCCCGGTAGCAGCGCAGCTCGTGGTCGGGCGGGAACACGCCGCCCTTGAGCTTGTGGCTGCGAAAGCCGTACCGGGCCTTGAGGTCGAGCGCGTGCTCGACGAGCTGGGTGACCGTGCGGACCTCGCCCGCGCCGGTCGCCGCGTCGGGATGGCGGAAGAACAGGTAGCTCGCGAAGTCGACCTCGTCGCGGACCTGGCCGCCGAGCAGCGCGTGCACGGGGCAGCCCAGCGCCTTGCCGACGATGTCCAGGCACGCGAACTCGACCGCGGCGAGCAGCTGCGTCCTGTTGTTGTACAACGAGGACGTGGGGTTGGCGAGCTTGAACCGCAGCTCCTCCACGCGGAACGGGTCGTGGCCGGCGAGGTAGGGCTTCAGCCCGGCGAACGCCGCCTCGGCGCTCTGTCCCCCGCCACCCATCTCGCCGAGCCCGACGATGCCGTCGTCGGTCTCGACCTCCACGATCGTGCGCACGAACCTGCCCCAGTGCGCGCCGTTGGCGTGCCGCAGCGGCGCCTCGAGCGGCATGGTGACCGTGGTAGCCCGCAGGTCGACGATCTTCATCGAACCCCCATCGGCCCGCCGCACAGCTCCCCGTCGGCGAGGTAGTCGGATTGGGTAGAACACTAGTATGCTAGTGCGCAAGAGACGAACAGGGAAGCGGCAGCATTCCACGTCCGTCCGCGGAGTCCGATGTGGACGGCCCGGCCGGGTCAGACGCCCAGCTTGGCCAGCAGGCCGCCGTCCACGAGGTGGGGCGCGCCGGTGATGACCGCGGCGTCGTCGCTCGCGAGGAACGCGACGAGCCCGGCGACGTCCTCGGGCTGGATGAGCCGGCCGAGCGGGTGCAGGCCGCCCCACTCCCGCATGACCTCCGCCGGGTCGCGGTCGTCGAGCTGCTGGGCCCCGTACCGCAGCATCGGCGTCTCCACCGAGCCGGGACACACGCAGTTGACCCGGATGTTGTCCTTGGCGTGGTCGAGCGCGAGCGTCCTGGTCAGCGCCACGACCGCGCCCTTCGACGCCGAGTACGCGGCGACGAGCTGCTGGCTCGCGAACGCCTGCACCGAGGCGAAGTTGACGATCGCGCCGCCGCCGCGCGCCCGCATCGCCGGGATCGCGTACTTCGCGGTCAGGTAGGTGCCCTTGAGGTTGGTGTCGAGCACCAGGTCCCACTCCTCCTCGGCGAAGTCGGGCACCTCGCCGTAACGCACCACGCCGGCCACGTTGATCAGCACGTCGAGCCCGCCGAGGGTCTCGGTGACCGACCCGATGGCGGCGGCCACCCGCGCGGAGTCCCTGATGTCGACCTCGAACGGCTCGGCCGTTCCGCCTGCCGCGCGGATCTCCTTCACGACCTCGGCCGCGGCCGCGCCGTCGCGGTCGAACGCCGCGACCGCGGCGCCCTCCGCGGCCAGGCGGCGCGCCACCGCGGCACCCATGCCGGCTCCCGCGCCGGTGACCACCGCCACCTTGCCGCCGAACCGTTCCGTCATCGAGTCACGCTCCTTCCGGCTCTCCGGCCTGGGTCTCGGTCTCCACGAGACCACCCGGGCCGATCCTGCACACCTTGCCCGTGGCGGGGAACAGCACGGCCTCCACCCGCACGTCCCGCCGCTGCCCGCCGGCCAGCCGCAGCAGGCCGGAACCCTTGCCCCGCGCGGCATCCACACCCTGGCCGGGGATCGTGCTCGCCGGCTCGACCGCGCACACGTACGCCTCGCGCCACCACGGGTAGCCCGGGCTCGAGCTCAGCTCCTGCCAGAACCAGGCGTGGCCGAACACCTCGGTCGGCCAGCGCATGCCGACGCCGAACCCGAGCCGGGTGTTGGTGATCGCGAACCAGCCCTCGTCGAGGTCGGTGAGGTAGGCGAGCTGCGCGGCGGGTGCCGGCGGCAGCACGGACAGGTCGAGCGCCGCACCGTCCTTCGTGGACACGAGGGGCCACGGGTGGGTCGAGCCGGCGGCCAGCAGCGTGCCCGGCGCCTCGTCGTCGGCGACCAGCGTGCGCGCGCTCGTCGCGAGCACGCAGTCCGGCCCCAGGAACGGCGCCCCGAACGCCGGGTGGTGGCTCCACATCAGCTCGAGCTCGTCCGGCGAGGTGTTGGTGACCGACTCGTCGATCGTCAGCAGCGGCCCGGCCAGGGTGATCCGCCGCCGCAGGCGCAGCGGCGCCCGGTGCAGCCGGACGGTGAGCTCCGCCCAGCCGGGCCCGGTGTCCACGACCTCCCAGGGCACCAGGCAGGCCTCGCCGTGGAAGCCCCAGCGCACCCCGCCGGGCGCGGTCGCCTCCGCTCCCCCGTTGGGGCACAGCACCTGCCAGCCGCCCGGGTAGCGCTCGAGCCACCCGGTCATCGAGTCGCCGGTGGCACCCGGCGCCGCGGGCGGCAGCCCCCACGGCGTCTTGAACAGGACGTCCACCCCGGACCGGCGGTCGACCCACGAGTACACGTCGCAGCCCTTGCCGGGCAGCAGCACCACCTCGACCTCGGCGGAGCGCAGCGCCAGCCCGCGCCACCCGCGAGGCAGGTCCACCCAGTCAGCCACCGAGCACCTCGTCGGTGTGCTGGCCGGCCCGCGGGACCCCGCGCCGCAGGCTCACCGGCGTCGCGGAGAACGTGAACGGCGAGCCGACCGTGCGGAAGCTCGCGCCGTCCTCGCCGAGCGGGACCGTCCACAGCAGCTCGGCATGCCGGACCTGCGGGTCGTCGTCGAGGGCCGCGTAGTCCTGCACCGGGGCACACCACACGTCGTGCGCGTCCAGCAGGGCCAGCCAGCTCTTGGTCGTGTCGGTGGCGAAGTGCGCGGCGAGCCTGCGGTGGATGACGTCGCGCTCGGCGAACATCCTGTCGTTGGTGTCGAACTCGTCCAGCCAGCCGACGCCAAGGATCCGGCCCAGCTCCGGGCACGGCATCATCGCGAGCGCCAGGTGCCCGTCGGCGGTGGGGTACGTGCCGAACGGCGCCGTGCCGCCGACGTGCCCGACGTTCTCCTTGGCCCTGGGCATCGGCTCGCCGTGGTTGAGGTAGACGGTGAGCTCCTGCTGCTGGGCGGCGACCGTGCAGGAGAACAGGTCCACCGCGATGCGCTGGCCCTCGCCGGTGGCCTGCCGGTGGCAGAGCGCCGCGAGGATGCCCACCACCAGGTGCAGCCCGGTGTACTCGTCGCTGAAGCCGATCCCGCACGGCGTCGGCGGGTCCCCGTCGCGGCCGGTGAGGTGCAGCGCGCCCGCGAGCGCCTGCACCAGCAGGTCCTGCCCCGGCCGGTCGCGGTAAGGTCCGTCCTGGCCGTAGCCGCTCGAGCTGGCGTAGACGATCTTCGGGTTCACCCGGGCGACGTCGTCGTACCCGAGGCCGAGCCGGTCCATCACCCCCGGCCGGAAGTTCTCGACCACCACGTCCACGTCGGCGGCGAGGGCCAGCAGCCGGTCGCGCACCGCGTCGTCCTTGAGGTCGGCGGTGACGCTGCGCTTGTTGCGGTTGAACGCGAGGAAGCTGTCCATCTCGCCGTCGGTGGTGCTGGCGAGGATCCCCCAGAACCGCATCCACTCGCCGCCGGGCTTCTCCACCTTGATCACGTCGGCGCCGAGGTCGCCGAGGATCTGGGTGGCCAGCGGTCCCTGCAGGAGCTGGGTGAAGTCCAGCACCCGCACGTGGGCCAGCGGTCCGCCGTTGGTGTCCGTCATGACTGCTCCACTCGATGCGCGACGAGATCGTCCAGGATGCGCTCCTCGACGTCGAGGAGCGCGTCGATGAGGTGCTGGCGGTCGGCCGAGCTGACGGTGTCCAGCCGGCGCACGCCCAGCGGGTCCACCACCGTGCGCAGCGCGGTCAGCTCACGTTCGGTCGGCGGCTCGGTCGTGGCGAGGTCGGCGGCCTCGAGCACGTCGAACCCGGTGCGCTCGCGAAGGTCCTCGATGCGCACCCCGGGGTGCAGCGTGCGCAGCGTCAGCGCGGCGGCGTCCTGGTCGTACTCGAACATCCCGAGGTCGGTCAGCACCACCGTGCGGCCGGGGCGCAGGCCGAACCGGCGCCGCTCCTCGGGGTCGTGCCAGGCGCGCCGCGCGCTGACCGTGCCGAGCTTGGCGACCAGGTTGCGGGTGCTCTGCCGCGGCAGGTAGATCATGAAGTTCGCGTGCAGGTTGGCCACGTCGGCCATGCCGCCCTGGCCGGGCAGCCGCACCGGGGTGCCGTCCTGCTTGGCCACCCAGAGGTTGTTCGTGGCACCGGTCGCGTCCACCTGGGCCGCGCCGACGACCTCGTGGGTGATCAGCCCGCGCTGGTAGTACCAGTGGTAGGTCTCGTCGCCGCCCGTGTGTGCCGCCGACAGGTGGTGGTCGAGGAACTCCGCCGCGGCCAGCGACAGCGGCCGCACGGGCGGGTCGACGAGGCCGCCGCTGTGCGACATCAGCACCAGCTCCGGCGCCCACAGGTGCTTGGCGAGCAGGTAGGCGGCGGTGGGCAGCGGGCTCGCCGCGCCGACCGAGCAGATCCCGGTCGGCCCGATGGTGCGGGCCAGCACGCAGACCATCAGCTCGTCCACCGTGTACTCCGCCGTGTACTCAGCCGTGTACTCAGCCGGCGCCGCCCGGGGGGTCGCGGCCAGCGCCGCGCTCACCCGCTCGGCCGGCAGCGCGGCACGCGCGCTCAGCACCGCCCGCCGCGCCGGCGCGGCCACCAGCGCCGGGCCGGGGAGCGGCCCGGCCGGCCCGGCGTCGACGATCTCCCGCAGCGCGCGGAAGTCGGCCGGGTAGTGCGGCAGGCAGGAGGTCGGGTACGCGCCGAACGGGACCTCGGCCACGCGGGTGACGAAGGTGCGCGGCAGCACGAACGACCGCGGCGCGCCCAGCTCGCCGCGGCGCACCCGTTCCTCGACCGTCACGTACACCTCGCGGGCCGCGAAGATCGCCGGCATGTCCAGCCCGCGGGCGCCGGCCAGCTCCACGTTGCCGTCGTCGTCCGCGCGCTGCGCGTGCAGCAGCAGGACGTCCAGCGGCAGCGGCGGCACCGCGCTCATCGGCGGACTGTCCAGTCCGAACGGGTCGGCCAGCCGCCGGGAGAACCCGGGGCCGAGCGAGGAGCCCTCCGGTTCCTGCATGACCTCGAACGCGAGGTTCTCCCCGGCCGCCCGGAACCCGTTGATGATGCCGAGCGCGGTCCACTCGTCCAGCTCCAGCTCGCCGGACTCCACCGCGCGGCGGAACCGCGGCGCCGGGCCCAGCACGTCCAGGCTCGCGAAGCACAGCGTCGCCCGGGCCACGGCGCCGTGGCCGAGCAGCAGCTCCAGCGGCAGCCCGCCGCCCCAGGCGATGTAGTGCAGGCCGGACACCCCAGTGCCGGCGAGCGCCCGCAGCGCGGCGATCGGCGCGCGGGTGAAGTGGAAGCCGCTGACCCCGACCCGGCTGCCGGACCCGATGCCGGCGACGAGGTCCTCGACGCCGTCGACCCACGGCCCGGTCACCGGCAGGCCTCCTCGGCGCGCGCGGCCAGCCCGGTGAGCTCCTCGACGACGCGCCCGGGGGTGGCGCCGTCGCGCAGCAGCCGCACCAGCAGCCGGCCGCCGTCGCGCTGGAACGCCGGCCACCACGCCTCCCGCGGCCGCACGTACGCCTCGTCGATGCTGCGCCGGGTGGCGGCCAGGAACCCGCCGGCCACGTCGTCGGCGCCCGGGTCGTCCCACACCAGCCGGTTGCCCGGCTGCCCGCCGGCCGCGAGCAGCACGTCGCGCTGCACGCCGGTGTCCATGCACCAGGCGGCGAACGCGGCGGCCTCCGCGACGTGCCGGCTGGCCGGGAACACCGCGAGCCCCGCGCCGCCGAGCACCGCGCCCCTCGGCCGGCCGTCCACGCCCGGGACGTCGGCGAAGCGCAGCGGCGGCCGGGACAGGGTCGCGTAGCCGAACACGAGCGGCACGTACGCGATGTCGCTCTCACCCGCCATGACGTCGAGGAGCGCGGGCGGGTTGAGGTCGAAGCACCCCGGGTCGACGAGCCCGGCCAGCTCGACGAGCATCGCCGCGCCGTCGGGGTGCAGCCAGCCCGGCCGCTCCCCCGCCGCGAGGCCCGCGTTGGCAGACAACGACATCAGGCCGCAGATCGCGTCGCTCGGGTACAGCGGCAGCGCCACCGAGCCCGGCGCCGACTTGGCGAGCGCCAGCACGTCGTCCCAGGTGGCCGGCACCTGGTCCGCCCCAAGGCGGTCCGCGCGCAACGCCGCGACCTGGCACGCCGCGTCGACGCCGAGCGCCCACCGGCGACCGTCCCAGGTGTACGCGCCGCCGTGCACCGAGCGCGCCTCGATCCGGTCCAGCTCGCCGGCGGCCAGCACCGAGTCCAGCGGCACCAACGCCTCGCGCGCGGCGACCGCGCCGACCATCGGGTGGTCCACGAAGATCAGGTCGTAGCCGCCGGTCACCTGCCACACCGGCTGGTCGTTGAACTGCGCGAGCGGCCGCGCGTCCCACTCCAGGACCACGTCCGGCCGGACCGCGCGGTACGCCGCCGCGGCCGCCGCCATCGGTCGGACACACCGGGGATGGTCCCAGCACAGGCCGCGCAGCCGTACGGTCATGGACGGAGTAAAACCTTTTAACGAGTCGCCTGTCAACAATCCCGTGGCCGGCCGCGGCCCGCTCGATTCGCCTGGACGGAGCATTGTTGCCACCGTACTAGCATACTAGTCTGCCAGTACAGGGCTGACGGCCACACGACGAAGTGGGAGGCCTTTCCCATGCGGAGAAGGACCCGGCGCACCTCACCCGGACCACTCAGGGCGGTGTCCGCGGCCCTCGCGGCACTGCTGGTCACGGCGCTGTGCCCACCGGCCGCGGCGGCCGCGGCGGACGCCGTGTTCGGCATCGGCGCGGCGGACGGCTCGGCCGCCGAGTTCGCGCTCGGCCCCGGCGGATGGCAGGGCTACGCGGCGGCGTTCCCCGGCGACGCCGACTTCACCGTGGGCGTCGACGACCCCGCCCGCGACCTGCCCTACATCCAGCCGGGACCCATCGACGGCTGGGCCGGCAGCCGGCCGCACACGCTGACCCTGCGCGCGAACCTGACCGCGGCGCAGGCGGAGTCGTCCTACCTCACCCTGCACTACCTGGACACCCAGGAGAGCGCGCCACCGCGGCTGGACGTGTCGGTCAACGGCACCGCGGTGGGCTCGCGCCAGCTGCAGCGCGGCGCCGGCCGCGGGCACGTCGGCAACACCGGCGTGCGCCCGTCCACCGCGAGGGTCTTCGTGCCGGCCGCGGCCCTGCACGCCGGCGAGAACGTGTTCACGCTGACCCACGCCACCGGCTCGTGGGCGGTCTACGACCGGATCGAGCTGGTATCCGCGGGCGGCGTGCCGCCGGGGCTCACCCTCGACTCGCTGGCCCCGACCGTCCTGTTCGTACAGCGCGACGGTGCCGAGCGCCAGCTCGTGGACGTGTCGGTCACCAACGACGGCCCGGCCGCCGAGACGACGTTCACCGCGACCCAGAGCGGCCAGGCCTCGACGACCACGCTGACCGTCCCGCCGGGCACCTCGACCCAGCGGATCACCGTCGTGCCCGCCCCCGGCCCGGACCCGGTGCAGGTCACCGTGTCCGGCGGCGCCGGCGCCGCCGAGCTGACCGCTCCGCTGCCCTACCAGCGCCGCTGGGAGTTCCACATCGACCACGGCAGCCACCTCGACATCGGCTACACGGGGCTGCAGTCGGTGGTGCAGAAGCAGCAGAACGAGTACCTCGACCAGGCGGTCACCGGCTGCGAGAACACGAAGGACTACCCGGAGGCGGCGAAGTTCCGCTGGGGCATCGAGAGCATGTGGGCCCTGGACAACTACGTGCGCGAGCGGCCGCAGAGCCAGCTGGACCGGCTGGCGGCGTGCATCCGGTCGGGCCAGATCGAGATCACCGCGTCCTACGACAACAACCTGCACGACCTGCAGACCGGCGAGCAGATGGTGCGGATGGTCTACGCCGGGGCCAAGAAGTTCGAGCAGCGGTTCGACACCGACGTGGTCACCGCGTTCGAGAACGACTCCCCCGCGGTCAGCTGGCAGTACGTGCAGGCCCTGCACAAGTCCGGGGTGAAGTACCTCGTGGTCGGGCACAACGCCACCCGGGCACCGCACTCGCCCCAGTCGACCAAGCCGGGCCTGTTCTGGTGGGAGGCGCCCAACGGCGACCGGGTGCTGACCTGGTACACCAGCCCCGACACCAACTACACCGAGGGCTACGGCCTGTTCCCCGGCGGCAACCCGGTCGCCGACTTCGGCCAGTCCGTGGCCAACATCGACGCGCGGCTGCGCACCGTGCAGGCGACCGGCTTCGACCAGGACCTCTACCTCGCGATGTTCCGGCTGGACAACATCCCCGCGCAGCTCGGGCTCTCCGACTTCGCCAAGCGGTTCAACGAGACCTACTCCTCCCCCAAGGTCGTCGTGTCCACGCCGCGCCGGTTCTTCGGCGAGCTGGAGCGGCGCGGGGTCGACAAGCTCCCGGTGAACCGCGGCGACTGGTCGGACTGGTGGGTGGACGGCGCCGGGTCCTCGGCCCGGGAGACCGCGCTGACCCGTGACGCGCAGGACCGCACGGCCGACGCCGAGACCCTCGGCGCGCTCGCGAGCATGACCACCCCGACCGACGGCCGCCGTCAGTCCACACTGGACCAGTCGTACCGGCAGGCCGAGCTGTACACCGAGCACACGTGGGGTGCGTCCGGACCCAACTGGGACGATCCACAGTGGCCGGTGAAGCGGGCGTTCGCGGAGGACGCCGGCACGTTGTCCAAGCAGGCGCTCGACTCGACGCTCGCCGACCTGGCGGGGCAGGTGGCCAACCCCGGACCGTGGCCGTCGGTCGCGGTGTTCAACGCCCAGTCCTGGCAGCGGGACGGGCTCGTGACGCTGAGCGTCGGCGAGGGCCGGCTGGGCGGCAGACCGTTCCGGCTGACCGACGGCGACCGCGAGGTGCCCTACGAGGTCGTGTCGCGCACCGGCGGCCGGATCACCCTGCGGTTCGTCGCCCGCGACGTGCCCGCGGTCGGCTACAAGACCTACGGCCTGAGACCGGCCGAGCGGGACGACCGGGGTGGGCGCGAGTCGGCGCTGCGCGTCGACGAGCACGGCATGGAGAACGAGTTCTACACGCTGCGGCTCGACGAGCGGACCGGCGCGGTCACGTCCATCGTGGACAAGCGGACCGGCCGCGAGCTCGTGGACCAGGACTCCCCCTTCGCGGTCAACCAGTTCCTGTACCGGCCCAACGACGCCGGGACGAACAAGTGGAACGACAAGCTCACCTCCGACCGTCGACAGTGGACACCGACGGACGCGACGGTCCGGGTGGTCTCGCACGGCCCGGTGACCGCCACGCTGGAGATCACCCACGACCCCGGCGCAGGCGGCGCGGTCAGCGGTGTCCGCGCGCTCACCGAGCGGATCACGCTGACCGACGGCATCCCGCGGATCGACATCGCGAACACGGTGGACAAGACCCGGGTGGAGACCGCCGAGGAGGCGTACTACGCGTTCCCGTTCGAGGTCGACAACCCCGACGTGACCTACGAGATCCCGGCCGCGTCGGTGCGGTTCTACGACGACCAGATGCCCGGCGCGGCCCTGGACTGGCAGGCGATCGGGCGCTACGCCGACGTGTCCGACGACCGCGGTGGCGTGCTGTTCTCCGCACCGAGCGCGCCGATGGTCGAGTTCGACCACCTGCGCACCCAGGAGTGGCAGGCGCGCCCCGGCCGGCTCGACGGCGGCACGGTGGACCTCGACCCGAACCGGTACCGGCCCAAGTCCGGCTCGGTGTTCTCCTACACGCACAACAACCTGTGGGGCACGAACTACCGCATCGCGCAGGAGGGTCCGGTGACCTTCCGGTACGCGATCGGCAGCCACGCGGACGGCCACGACGCCGTCGCCGCCACCAGGTTCGGCGCCGAGGTGCACTCGACGCTGCACGGCGTCGGCGTGCCGGACCGCCGGCCCGGCGCCTACCACCCCGGCGCGCACTCGCTGGTGTCGGTGGACCGGCCCGGGGTGACCGTGCAGACCGTCAAGCGGGCCGACGACGGCGCGCCCGGGCTGACCGTGCGGCTGCTCGAGGTGGCCGGCCGGGACGGCACGACGACCGTCACGCTCCCGTTCCAGGTGGGTGCCGCGCAGCTCGCCGACGCCACCGAGCGTGCGGTGCGGCCGTTGTCCGCCGACGGGCGGACGGTCCGGGTGCCGGTCGAGGCACACGGCATCGTCACCGTGCTGGTGCAGCCCATGCTGTCGCTGACCGCACGCGCGGCCAGTCCCGTGGTCGCTCGCGGTGAGTCCACAGTGGTCACCGCGCAGCTACGCAACGACAGCCCGCGCACCGTGCGCGGCTCGGTGCGGCTGTCCGCGCCGGCCGGGATCACCGTGTCACCGGCCACCGTCCCGGTCGGCGACCTGCGGCCGGGCAGGGCGTTCGACGCGCGGTTCACGGTCGCCGTGCCGGCCGGCACGGCACCCGGCGACGTGGTGCTGACCGCGTCGGCCGACCTCGGCGCGAGCTCCGCGCTGCCGACGAAGCTGGCACTCACCGTGGTGAACCCGGTGGACGTGCTCGCCACGCCGGCGGAGCTGGACCTCGTCGAGGGCGCCGGGCAGCCGGTCCAGGTGACGGTGACCAACAACCTGCCCCGGCCGGTCTCCCCGACGGTCCGACTGTCCACTCCGGACGGATGGACGGTCGGCGGGGACGGCACCGTGGTCGCGCTGGCGGCCGGCGAGTCGAGGACGGTGCCGCTGGTCGTGACGCCGCCCGCGGGCTCGTTCGGCACCCACCGGCTGACGCTGCGGACCACCGGCGGCGCACCGGAGACCGCCGCCGAGCTGCCCGCGTCGGTCAGCCGGCCGGTGGCCATGGTGGGCAGGCAGGACCTGAGCACCGCGGAGTTCGCGCTGTCCCCGGGCGGGTACGCGGCCTACACCACGACGTTCCCGAACGGCGTGGACCTGACCGCGGGCGAGGACCCGAAGGGCGCGTGGAGCTACATCCAGCCCGGGCCGCAGGACAACTGGGCGGACAACCGCGACCATCCGGCCACGTTCCGCTTCACCCTGCCGTCCACACCGGACAAGAACCTGACGTTCACCGCGTGGTTGCTGGACACCAACAACTTCCACCCGCCGTACGTCCGGGTCGCGGTGAACGGCACGGACGGCGAGGCGATCGGGCTCCCACCGGGCGGCGGCGACGGCTACCACTGGGGCGACGGGAAGCCGAACCAGTACGGCGGCGTCCGGCCGGTCACCGTGAACGTGACGCTGCCCGCGTCGGCCCTGCACGCCGGCGAGAACGTCGTGACGATCTCCCGGCCGTCCGGCTCGTGGCTCGTCTACGACAGCTTCGGCGTGCGACAGCTGCCATGAGGCGGGTGCTCACGCTGTCGTTGGCGGTCGTGCTGCTGGTGCTGGCCGGTGTGCCGCCGGCCGGCCCGGCGGCCGCGCACCCGCACGGCAACTGGGGCAGCGCGTACCGCAGCGTGGACGGCGGCCGGATCTGGTTCGACCTGAACCGGCTGCACCCGGTGGGCACGGTGTTCGACGTGTCCGCGCCGCACCCGCCGCGGGTGTGGGAGGCCACCGACCGCGGGCTCCTGCGCAGCGACGACCTCGGCGACGGCTGGGCGCGGGTCGGCCCGGCGGCGATCGGCGAGCGGGTGCGGGTGGTCAGCGAGGACCCGGCGGACGGGTCCGTGCTGGCCGGCGGTTCCGGCGGGCTGTTCCGCGCGCCGGCCGACCTGTCCCGGTGGGACCGGGTGCTGCCGGTCGAGCCGCTGGCGCTGACCAGGACGGGCGGCACGGTGCTGGTGCGCAGCGCCCGGGGCTGGCACCGCTCCGGCGACGGCGGCCGGACGTTCGCCGACGACGCCGGCCCTGTCGCCTCGGTGCTCGGGCGGCCGGTGCTGGTCACCGCACGGCTCGGCGCGCTCCAGGTGGCCGGCACGGCGGACGGCGCGTACACGTCGAACGGCGGCGCCTACCGCGTCGTGCCGGGCACCGAGGGCCTCGCGGTCCTGGTCGCGCTGCCCACCGCGGACGGCGTGCTGCTCGGCACCAGCCGCGGGCTGCTGCGATTCCGGCCAGGCACGGCGGATCCACTGGTGCCCGAGCAGGACATCCCGCCGTTCCTCGCCATCGGCGCGGTCGAGGTGCCGGCGGACCGCCCGGAGGAGCTGTTCATCGCGACGTCGATCACCCCGTACCCGCTGCCGCCGCCGGTGCCGACCGCCGTCCGGCGCGAGCGCGGCGGAGTTCCCGGCGTGCTGTGGGTCGGCGGCGTCCTGATCGTGGTCATCGGCGCGGCCGCAGCCGCGGCGAGGCGACGGCGATGAGGTTCGCTGCCGTGCTCGGGGCCGTTCTCGGGTTCCTCCTGCTGCTCGCCGGTCCCGCGGCCGCGCACCCGCTGGGCGAGCTGAGCGTCAACCACGCCTCGGCCCTGCGCGTGTCGCCCGATGCCGTGCGGGTGCTGTTCGTCGTGGACCTGGCCGAGGTCCCGTCGGTGCCGGTACTGTCCACACTGGACTCCCGCTACGGCGCCTCGCGCTGCGCTTCCTACGCGGCCGAGCTGGACCTGCG
>NZ_DASWSJ010000047.1:0-7063 GCF_036402745.1 Actinophytocola sp.
CAACCACTTCGTGGTGAGCGACAAGTGGGGCGACGTCGTGTCGTACACGAACACGATCGAGCAGCTGGGTGGCAGCGGGATCGTCGTGCCGGGGCGGGGTTTCCTGCTCAACAACGAGCTGACGGACTTCAACTTCGCGCCGACGCAGGGCAGCGCGCCCGACCCGAACCTCGCGGCGCCGGGCAAGCGGCCGCGCTCGAGCATGTCGCCGACCATCGTTCTGCGGGAGGGCAAGCCCTTCCTGGCCGTCGGCTCCCCGGGCGGCGCCACGATCATCACGACGGTGCTGCAGATCCTGATGAACCGGGTGGACTTCGGCATGGCCCTGCCGGACGCCATCGCGGCCCCGCGGGCGTCCCAGCGCAACGCGGCGTCGACCCAGGCGGAGCCGGGGTTCCTGGCCGAGCCAGCGGTGGCGGGTCTGCGGGCGCTGGGGCACAGGTTCGACGTTCGGGACACGTCACCGCTGGATCCGAGCATCAAGATCAGCCCGGATATCGGGGTCGCGTCCGGGCTGGAGTTCGCGGGGCGCGGGAAGGTGATCGCCGCCGGGGAGCCTCGGCGGCGGGGTGGCAGCTCGGCCGGGGTGGTGGACGCGGCTCGCTGACTCAGCCCGGCCCAGCCTGTCACCGGGAAGCCGGTCAGGAAGGGTTCTGGTGCAGCAGCACGTCGATGGCGGCCGCCTCGTCGTTCGGAAAGACGAGGATCCGCAGGCCGACGCCGTCCTCGGCGGGCACCGTGGTGGCCGACACCCCCGCGCGCCGCAGCTGCGTCTCGACCACGCGCGCCGCCGTCGAGGACGGCACCTTGGCCACCTCGCGCAGCAGTCCGTAGTCCTTCCGGTGCGCCCTGTCCGTGTCGAGACTGGACGCCCACCGCAGGACCAGCGCCAGCACGCCGAGGACCACCAGCGGGATCAACAGGGTGTAGTAGCCCACGGCACCATTGTCGCAAGCCGGCGCAAGCGCGTGCGGCGTTCACCACAACATCTGCCGTGCGGGTTACCGGCCAGTACCCTCAGAAGACCGACGGGTCAACGGAGGTGTCCGATGCCGTATCCGACCGACGACGAGCGGGACCGCCCGTGGGTGATGCGGACCTACGCGGGCCATTCGTCCGCCACCGCCTCCAACCTGCTCTACCGGCGCAACCTCGCGAAGGGCCAGACCGGGCTCTCGGTCGCCTTCGACCTGCCCACGCAGACCGGCTACGACCCCGACCACGTCCTCTCCCGCGGCGAGGTCGGCAAGGTCGGCGTCCCGATCAGCCACCTCGGCGACATGCGCCAGCTCTTCGACGGCATCCCGCTGGCCGCGGCCAACACCTCGATGACCATCAACGCCACCGCCATGTGGCTCTTCGCCCTCTACGTCTCCCTCGCCCAGGAGCAGGCCGACGAGCAGGGCGCGGACTGGCACGAGGTCGTCGGCAAGCTCACCGGCACCACCCAGAACGACATCATCAAGGAGTACCTCTCCCGCGGCACCTACGTCTTCCCGCCCGGCCCGAGCCTGCGGCTCATCACCGACGTGGTCGCGTGGACCGTCGCCAACGTGCCCAAGTGGAACCCCACCAACATCTGCAGCTACCACCTCCAGGAGGCCGGCGCGACCCCCGTCCAGGAGGTCGCCTACGCCATGTGCACGGCCATCGCCGTGCTCGACTCCGTCCGCGACTCCGGACAGGTGCCGCAGGACAAGATGGGCGACGTCGTCGCGCGCATCTCCTTCTTCGTCAACGCCGGCGTGCGGTTCGTCGAGGAGATGTGCAAGGTGCGCGCGTTCGCCGAGCTGTGGGACGAGATCACCCGCGACCGCTACGGCGTCGAGAACCCCAAGCACCGCCGGTTCCGCTACGGCGTCCAGGTCAACTCGCTCGGCCTCACCGAGGCGCAGCCCGAGAACAACGTCCAGCGCATCGTGCTCGAGATGCTCGCCGTCGCCCTGTCCCGCAACGCCCGCGCCCGGGCCATCCAGCTCCCCGCGTGGAACGAGGCACTCGGCCTGCCCCGCCCGTGGGACCAGCAGTGGGCGCTGCGCATGCAGCAGGTCCTGGCCTACGAGACGGACCTGCTGGAGTACGAGGACATCTTCGACGGCTCCGCGGTCGTACAGTCCAAGGTGGACGAGATCGTGGCCGGCGCCAAGGCGGAGATCGACCGGGTGCAGGAGCTGGGCGGCGCGGTGGCCGCGGTCGAGAACGGCTACATGAAGACCCAGCTCGTCGGCTCGCTCGCCGAGCGGCGCCGGCGCATCGAGACCGGCGAGGAGATCGTCGTCGGCGTGAACCGCTTCGACACCACCGAGAAGAGCCCGCTGGAGGGCGACGGCGTGATCGAGACGATCAAGCCCGAGGTCGAGCGCGAGGCCGTCGAGGCGCTCGAGCGCTGGCGCGCCCAGCGCAACGAGTCCGAAGTGGACAAGGCGCTCGAGCTGCTCACCTCGGCCGCCCGCACCGACGCCAACCTCATGGAGGCCACCCTCGAGTGCGCCAAGGCCGGCGTCACCACCGGCGAGTGGGCCGGCGCGCTGCGGGAGGTGTTCGGCGAGTACCGCGCGCCCACCGGGGTGTCCGGCGCGTCCGCGTCCGGTGAGGCGTCCGGCGACCTCGCCGCCGTCCGCGACCGGGTCCGGGCGACCGGCGACGAGCTCGGTGGCCGGCTGCGCATGCTCGTCGGCAAGCCCGGCCTCGACGGCCACTCCAACGGCGCCGAGCAGATCGCCGTTCGCGCCCGCGACGTCGGCTTCGAGGTCGTCTACCAGGGCATTCGCCTCACCCCCGAGCAGATCGTGGCCGCCGCCGTGCAGGAGGGTGTGCACGTCGTGGGCCTGTCGATCCTGTCCGGCTCGCACCTCGCGGTCGTGCCCGAGGTCGTCGACGGGCTGCGCGCGGCCGGCGCGGCGGACGTGCCCGTCGTGGTCGGCGGCATCGTCCCGCCGCAGGACGCCCGGGTACTCCGGGAACGCGGCGTCGCTAGGGTGTTCACGCCCAAGGACTACGAGCTCACCGAGATCATGAACGAGATCGTGACCGTGGTCCGCGAGGCGAACGGGATTCCCACGACCTCGGGGTGACCACATGGCCTGGACGCGGCGCCAGTTCCTTTACCGCACAACGGTTCTGGGCGCCGCGGCCACCGCGGGCTGCTCGTCCCGCATCGGCGGCACACCCACCGCCGACCCCGCCGCCCGGCCGTCCGCGACCGAGTCGACGAGCGCCGCGCCCCGGCAGGTCAGGCTGGGGATCGTGGCGTTTCGGCCGTACACCGTCGAGGACGGCGGGATCAGCGGGCCGGTGCCCGACGTGGCCCGCGCGGTGCTCGAGCAGCTCGGCGCGCCCGACGTCAAGATCGTGCTCGTGCACGAGGAGGCGCAGCTGCTGGCCGGGCTCCAGGCAGGGTCCTTCGACCTGGTCGGCGGCCTCGCGATCCGCAAGGACCTCTGCGCGAGCGTGACCTTCACGGACCCCGACTACGTGTCCGGGACCGCGCTGATCGTGCCGGCCGGCAACCCCCGGGGTGTCAAGACCTACGCCGAGGTGGCCGCCACCGGCGCCAAGCTCGCGGTGATGGAGCACCTGCCCGAGGAGCAGGACGCGGTGGCCGCCGGGGTGCCCGCGGGCAACATCGTCCGGCTGCGGCTGCCGAACAACCTGCTGGACGCCGTGCGGCACGGCCTGGCCGACTGCGCCGCGTTCGACGACCTCAGCTCGCGCGACCTGGTGCAGACCAGCGGCGCCCCGCTGACGGTCGTGGAGCCGTTCACGCCTGCCCGCAGGCTGCCGCTGGTGGGTGCCTACGCGTTCCCGAAGGACGCGACCGACCTGCTCGACTCGTTCAACAACAGGCTGCGTGACCTGCACAACAGCGGCGACTGGATGGCCATCGTCGCGCCGTTCGGGCTCACCCGGCACAACGCGCCGCCGGCCGGCCTGACCACCGAAATGGCCTGCGCGGGGACCTGATCTCGGAGGTCGGCAGGTTCCTGCCAGCGTTACGGAACGCCAGGTCTCTTTTTGCTAACGGCCGTCGTTGATCATCGGTCCACCTTTGACCGGGTCAGACGATGCCCCTACGTTCGGTGGTCACCAAGGATGCTGACGCACGTGCGGGTACGAAAAGGACTGGCGAACGATGGCGACGGATAACTGGACACGGCGGGACTTCTTCAGGTTGAGCGCGGCGACGGGAGTGGTCGCACTCGGCGGGCCCGCGTTGCTGGCGGGTTGCTCGAAGGTGCCGGAGGCGGGCGCGGGCGGCGCGCTGCAGCGGGCCAAGGACGCCGGGTCGATCAAGATCGGCATCGCCGGCGAGATCCCCTACGGCTACACCGAAGGCGGCAAGGTGACCGGTGAGGCGCCGGAGGTCGCCAAGGCCGTGTTCAAGGCCATCGGCGTCAACGAGGTGAAGCCCACCCAGGTCGAGTTCGGCCAGCTCATCCAGGCTCTCAACGCCGGCCAGTACGACATGGTCGCCGCCGGCATGGCGATCCTGCCCGACCGGTGCAAGAACGCCCAGTTCTCCGCGGTCGACTACGTGACGCCGACCGCGCTGCTCGTGCCCAAGGGCAACCCGCAGCAGATCACGAACTTCGACGACCTCAAGGCAAAGGGCCAGACCATCGCCGTGCTGTCCGGCACGGTCGAGCAGGCCGTCGTCGAGTCCCTCGGCATCCCGAAGGACAAGATCCAGCCCTACGACGGCCAGCCCGAGATGCTCCAGGCGCTGCTCGACCAGCGTGCCTACTGCGGCGCGCTGACCGACATCTCGCTGCGCCGGATGCTCCAGGACAACCCCACCGCGCCGCTGGAGGTCACCGAGGGGTTCGTGCCGACGATCAAGGGCAAGGAGCAGATCCAGGCCGGTGGCTTCGTGTTCCGCAAGGGTGACGACGACCTGGTCAAGGCGTTCAACACCGAGCTGAAGAAGCTGCAGAGCAGCGGCAAGTGGCTCGACATCGTCACGCCGTTCGGCTTCACCGAGGCCAACCAGGTCCCCGCGGACGTGACCACCGAGAAGCTCTGCCAGGCCGCATAGGTACCCGGACATGTTCGACAACGTGCCGTTGTTCGTCGAGACGATCCTCGACGGGCTGCTGTTGACCGTCGAGGCCACGCTCGGCGGCATCCTGATCGCGACCGTCCTGTCGTTCGTCTTCGGGCTCGCGATGCTGTCCGGCTCCCGGACGGTCCGGGTGATCGCGCGGATCTACGTCGAGGTCTGGCGCGGCACCTCCGAGGTGGTCCAGCTGATCTGGATCTACTTCGTGCTGCCGATCCTGGTCGGCTACCAGATCGTCCCGCTGATGGCCGGCATCCTCGTGCTGGGCCTGAACTTCGGCGCGTACGGCGCCGAGATCGTCCGCGGCGCCATCCAGTCGGTGCCGCGGGCCCAGTACGAGGGCGCGATCGCGCTCAGCCTCACGCCCGCGCAACGGATGCGGCGGGTGATCCTGCCGCAGGCGCTGGTCGAGATGGTGCCGCCGTTCAACAACCTGTTCATCCAGCTGCTGAAGGGCAGCGCGCTGCTGACGATCATCACCGTGCACGAGATGACCTACCAGGCCCGCGAGGTGCTGGTGGACCGGTTCATCTCGCAGGCGTGGCTGATCTGGCTGCTCGTGCTGCTGTTCTACCTGGTCCTCGCGGTCCTCATCACCACGCTCATGCGGTTCGTCGAGCGCCGCGCGGCCCGGCTCGTCGGTCGCGGGCCGAGCAGGGCGGCGCGGGCCAGGGCACTGCAGGTGACCGCCGACGCGGGTGCCGGGGTGCACTGATGAACTGGGACTGGAACTACGCGCGGCAGGTGTTCCCCGAGATCGTGGGGAACGGCCTGCTCGTCACCATCGAGGCGACCGTGCTCGGCTCGATCCTCGCCTACGTGCTCGGCCTGGGGCTCGCGCTGCTGCGCCGGTCGCCGGTCCGCATCGTCAGCGGGCTGGCCTGGGCGTTCATCGAGATCATCCGGAGCACGCCGCTGATCGTGCAGGTCTTCTTCGCGTTCTTCGTGCTGCCGGACATCGGGCTGAAGTTCGACGCGCTGACCACCGGCGTCATCGTGATCGGCCTGCACTACGCCACCTACACCGCCGAGGTCTACCGCGCCGGCATCGAGGCGGTGCCGCCGGGGCAGTGGGAGGCGGCGAAGGCGCTGAGCCTGCCGCGCGCGCGGACGTGGCTCGCGGTGATCCTGCCGCAGGCCATCCCGCGGGTGCTGCCCGCGCTGGGCAACTACTCGATCTCGCTGCTCAAGGAGACGCCGATCCTGCTGACCATCGGCGTGCTGGACATCGTCGGCGCGGCCTACCAGGCGGGCTCGCGGGCGTTCCGCTACCCCGAGCCGATCACGATCGCCGGGGTCCTGTTCCTCGTGCTGAGCTACTCAGCCTCGCTGCTCGTCCGACGGTTGGAGCGCCGTGTCGCAACCCACTGACGTCATGATCCGGTTCGATGGCGTGGTCAAGAAGTTCGGCGACAACGTCGTCCTCGACGAGCTGGACTTCGCGGTCAGGCCGGGGGAGTTCGTCACGCTGATCGGGCCGAGCGGCTCGGGCAAGACGACGATCCTGCGGCTGCTGATGACCCTCGAGCAGGTCAGCGGCGGCACGATCCACGTCGACGGCGAGTCCCTGAGCCACATGAAGCGCGGCGACCGGCTGGTGCCCGCCGACGAGAAGTACCAGCGGCAGCTGCGCAAGCGGATCGGCATGGTGTTCCAGCAGTTCAACCTGTTCCCGAACATGAAGGTGCTGCAGAACATCACCGAGGCGCCGATCCGGGCGCTGGGCCTGTCCCGGGTCGAGGCCGAGCAGCGCGCGCACGAGCTGCTCGACCTCGTGGGCCTGTCGGAGAAGGTCGACGCGCATCCGTCGCAGCTCTCCGGCGGCCAGCAGCAGCGGGTGGCGATCGCGCGGGCGCTCGCGATGCGGCCGCAGGTGCTGCTGCTCGACGAGGTGACCTCCGCACTCGACCCCGAGCTCGTCGCCGGCGTGCTGGCGCTGCTCAAGGACATCGCGCGGACGACGGACATCACGTTCCTGTGCGTGACGCACGAGATGAACTTCGC
>NZ_DASWSJ010000048.1:0-33687 GCF_036402745.1 Actinophytocola sp.
TTCGTGAACACCTCGATCTGCGCGATCACCTGGTTGGTGAACGAGTTCGACATGACGAAGCTGGGATGGCCGGTGGCGTTGCCGAGGTTGAGCAGCCGGCCTTCGGACAGCAGGAGCACCGTGTGCCCGTCGGGGAAGCGCCACTCGTGCACCTGCGGCTTGATCTCGGTGCGCACGATCCCGGGAAACCTGGTCAGGCCGGCCATGTCGATCTCGTTGTCGAAGTGGCCGATGTTGCCGACGATGGCCTGGTGCTTCATCTTCGCCATGTGGTCGGCGGTGATGATGTCCAGGTTCCCGGTCGACGTGACGAAGATGTCCGCCGTGGCGACGACGTCCTCGAGCGTTGTCACCTGGTAGCCGTCCATCGCGGCCTGCAGCGCGCAGATCGGGTCGATCTCGGTGATCACCACCCGGGCACCCTGCGCCCGCAGCGACTCCGCGCAGCCCTTGCCCACGTCGCCGTATCCGCAGATGACCGCCACCTTGCCGCCGATCAGCACGTCGGTCGCCCGGTTGATGCCGTCGACGAGGGAGTGCCGGCAGCCGTACTTGTTGTCGAACTTGGACTTCGTCACCGAGTCGTTGACGTTGATGGCCGGGAACAGCAGCTCACCCGCGGCGGCGAGCTCGTAGAGGCGGTGCACGCCGGTGGTGGTCTCCTCGGTCACGCCGACGATTCCCTCGGCGAGCCGGGTGAACCGCCCGGGGTCGACGGCCAGCGAGTCACGCAGCACGTCGAGGATGAGCCGGTACTCCTCGGAGTCCGACGTCAGCGGCTCGGGCACCACACCGGCCCGCTCGAACTGGACCCCCTTGTGCACCAGCAGGGTCGCGTCGCCGCCGTCGTCGAGGATCATGTTGGGCCCGCGCGAGCCGGCGAAGGTGAACAGCCGCTGCGTGCACCACCAGTACTCCTCGAGCGACTCGCCCTTCCACGCGAACACCGGCACACCCCGCGGCGACTCCGCCGTGCCCGAGCGGCCGACGACGACGGCCGCCGCGGCGTGGTCCTGGGTGGAGAAGATGTTGCAGCTGACCCAGCGCACCTCGGCGCCGAGGTCGACGAGCGTCTCGATCAGCACCGCCGTCTGCACGGTCATGTGCAGGGAGCCGGCGATCCGGGCGCCCCGCAGCGGCTGCGCGTCGGCGTACTCGGCGCGGATCGCCATCAGACCGGGCATCTCGTGCTCGGCGAGCGTGATCTCCTTGCGCCCGAACTCGGCGAGCGACAGGTCGGCGACCTTGAAGTCGGTGGTGATGGTCATGCGCCCTCCTTCACGAGTGATCCGTCCAAACAGGACTGCGCGGCGGCGCCGGCCGCCGGTCCGTACGTCCGGGCGAGACGCTCCACGAAGGACACCGGCTCGACCTCGTACTCCTGGGTGCCCACGGTTTCCAGGACCAGGGTGGCCAGCGCGCAGCCGAGCTGCGCCGCACGTTCCTCGTCGAGCCGTCGGGCGGTGCCGGCGAGGAAGCCGGCCCGGAACGCGTCACCGACGCCGGTCGGCTCGGTCCGGCCCGCCGGCGCCACGACCGGGACGGTCACCGTGGCGCGCTCGGCGCTCTCGATCGACGCGCCGAGCCGGCCGCGGGTGGTGACCCAGGTGCCGACCCGGTCGAGCACGTCGTCGTTGGCCCAGCCGGTCTTGTAGGTGAGCAGGGTGCGCTCGTACTCGTTGGTGAACAGGTACGCCGCGCCGTCGACGAGCTCGCGGATGTCCTCGCCGGTCATCCTGGCCAGCTGCTGGGACGGGTCGGCGACGAAGGGCACGCCGAGCTCGCGGCATTCCGTGGTGTGCCGCAGCATCGCCTCGGGATCGTTGGGGCTCACCACGACGAGCGGGTCGGCGAGCCCGGCGAGGATCGGCGCGAGCTCGATCTCCCGCGCCTCGTTCATCGCGCCGGCGTAGAAGGTGGCGATCTGGTTCTGCGCGGTGTCGGTGGTGCACAGGAACTTCGCGGTGTGCCGGGTCCGCGAGTACCGCACGTGGCCGGTGTCGACGTTGTGCGCGGCGAGCCAGGCGCCGTACTCGGCGAAGTCCGCGCCCACCGAGCCGACGAGCACCGGCGCGTGGCCGAGGCAGCCGAGCCCGAAGGCGATGTTGGCGGCCACCCCGCCGCGCCGGATCTCCAGCTCGTCGGCCAGGAAGGACAGGGACACCGTGTCGAGCTTGCCCTCGACGAGCTGGTCGGCGAACCGGCCGGGGAACACCATCAGGTAGTCGGTCGCGATGGACCCGGTGACGACGATGGTCACGTCAGCTCCTCATGCCATGGCGGTCGCGGTGACGCCGGCGTCGGCGGCCAGCGCGTCCGCGCGATCGGTCTGCTCCCAGGTGAAGTCCTCGTCGGTGCGGCCGAAGTGGCCGTACGCGGCGGTCTTGGCATAGATCGGCCGGTGCAGCCGCAGGTAGTCGCGGAACGCCGCGGGGCGCAGGTCGAAGTGCTCGTTGACCAGCGCGACGATCCGCTCCTTCGGCACTCGCTCGGTGCCGAACGTCTCCACCAGCAGGGACAGCGGCCGGGCCATCCCGATGGCGTAGGCCACCTGGACCTCGGCCCGGTCGGCGAGCCCGGCCGCGACGATGTTCTTGGCCACGTACCGCGCCGCGTACGCCGCCGAACGGTCCACCTTGGACGGATCCTTGCCGGAGAACGCCCCGCCGCCGTGCCGGGCGAACCCGCCGTAGGTGTCCACGATGATCTTGCGGCCGGTGAGGCCGGCGTCGCCGACCGGGCCGCCGATGACGAACCGGCCGGTGGGGTTGACGAAGAAGTTGCGGCGCAGGGCCTTGGCGTCGTAGAGCTCGGGCGGGATCACCTCGGTGACGACGAGCTCCCAGAGGTGGCTGGGGATCCGGACCTCCACGCCCTCGTCGTGCTGGGTGGAGATCAGCACCTTCTCGACCGCGACCGGCACGTTGTCCTCGTACCGGACGGTGACCTGGGTCTTGCCGTCCGGCCGCAGGTAGGGCAGGTCGCCGTTCTTGCGGACCTCGGCGAGCCGGCGGGCGAGCCGGTGCGCGAGCGCGATCGGCATCGGCATCAGCTCGGGCGTCTCGTTGGTGGCGTAGCCGAACATCATTCCCTGGTCGCCGGCGCCCACCCGGTCGAGATCCTCGCCGGCGCCGGCGCGGGCCTCGTGCGCGGTGTCCACGCCCTGCGCGATGTCCGGCGACTGCTTGTCCAGCGCGCTCAGCACCCCGCAGCTGTCCGCGTCGAACCCGCACGCCGGGGTGTAGCCGATGCCCCGGACCACCCCCCGCACGATGCCCGCGATGTCGAGCTGGGCGGGCGTGGTGATCTCGCCGGCGACCACGACGAGCCCGGTGGTGAGCAGCGTCTCGCAGGCCACCCGGGAGTAGGGATCCGCGGTCAGCGCGGCGTCGAGCACCGCGTCGGAGATCTGGTCGGCGATCTTGTCCGGGTGGCCCTCGGTCACCGACTCGGAGGTGAACACGAACTCGGTCATGACGTCTCTCCTTTGCCGAACACGTGGATCACGCTGACCACGTTGTCGTCGCCGTGCCAGCCGCCGGCGTTCTGGGTCAGCCCGACGCGGGCGTCGGGCACCTGGCGGCGGCCGGCGTCCCCGCGCAGCTGCTGGACGATCTCGACGATCTGGGCGAGGCCGGTCGCACCGATCGGGTGGCCACGAGCGAGCAGGCCGCCGCCGGTGTTGACCGGGACCCGGCCGCCGAGCGCTGTCGCGCCGCTGGTGAGCAGTGCCGCGCCCGCGCCGGGTGCGGCGAGGCCGAGCTGCTCGCAGATGATCAGCTCGGCGGACGCGGCGGCGTCGTGCACCTCGACGCAGTCCAGGTCGCCGGCGCCGAGCCCGGCCTGCTCGTAGGCGGCCGCCGCGGCCGCCTCGGTGACGCTGTGCGAGCCGTCGGCCGGGGCGGTGTGGTTGACCGAGGCGAGCACGGTGACCCGCGGCGCGCCGGTCGTCCGGTCGGCCACCAGCAGGGCCGCGGCGGCGCCGTCGGATACCGGCGAGCACATGGGCAGCGTGAACGGGCCGACGATGGGCCGGGCGGCGAGCACGCCGGCGACCGTCCACTCGGCACCGAACTGCGCGGCCGGGTTCAGCGCGCCGTTGTGCTGGGCCTTGACCACCACCCGGGCGAGATCCTCGCGGGTGGCGCCGGTCCGGTCGAGGTAGCGCTGCGCGGACTCGGCGTAGAGGTCCATCAGGAACGAGCGGCCGGCCGGCAGGTCGGCGGGCACGGTGTCCATGTCGACCGAGCCGCCGATCGCCGCGAACGAGCGGGCCTTGTCCGGATGGGTCATCTTCTCCGCGCCGACAGCGAGTACGACGTCGTGCACCCCGGTGGCCACCGCCTGCCAGGCGAGCTGGAACGCGGTCGACGCGGACGCGCACGCGTTCTCCACATTGGACACCGGGAGGTCACCGAAACCCAGCGGTCGCAACGAGAACTGGGCCGCGAGCATCTCCTGGCCCGTGATCGACCCGGCGACGGCATTGCCGAAGTAGCACGCCTGGACGTCGGCCGGGGTACGGCCGGCGTCCTTCAGCGTGGCGGTGACCGCCTCGGCGACGAGGTCCTTGAAGGTGCGGTTCGGCTGCTTCGCGAACCTCGTCATCCCGATGCCCGCGACGTGTACCGGCCTCATCGGCGGCACGTGATGTAGGTCCAGGTGCACGGGAACGACGCCTGGGCCGGGAACAGCTTCTCGAGGCTGTAGCGGATGAGGAACCTGCGGTCCCGCAAGGCTTCCTCGGTCGGCTCCCGACCGTCCACCTTGGGCGATCCGCCGACCCAGCTGAGCACGCCGTCGTGGTAGGTGTGCAGCAGCTGGCACCACTCGTCGACCTGGGCGTAGATCGTGGCGTCGAAGACATGCAGGACGCTGAACCCGGCGGTGGTGAAGGCGTCGAGGTACTCCTCGAGCGGGCGCACCGGGACGAACACCTTCTCGCGCAACCGGGTGTGGCCGGCCATCGCGGCGCTGTCGTCGAGCGTCTCCCTGTACTGCTCGAACGCGGGCTCGCGGGCGACGAGGTCGGCAGCGATCTCGTTGACCTTGGCGACGGTTTCGTCGATGATCCAGTCGCCGGACCTGCGCAGCGGGTTGCGCAGGTTGGCCGAGCCGGTGAGCGTCAGCCCGCCGGGGCGCAGGACGCGAGCCCAGGAGTCGAGGGTGTCGGCCAGGTCGTAGTACAGGTGGATCGCGTTGGTGGAGGTGATGGCGTCGGCCTGCAGGTGCCCGTCGAGTACCTCGTCGAGGGACTGCAGGCGCTTCTTCTCCTTGAGGTAGTTCAGCAGCCGGAACCCGACCCGCTCGTCGTCGCGGAAGTTCTCCAGCGCCACCCGCAGGAATTTCGGCGACGCGTCCACGTTGAGAATTCCCACCGGGTAGTCGATGCTCGACAGCAGGCGCCGGGCAAGGATTCCGGTGCCGCTCGAGTAGTCCACCAGGAGCTTGTTCTCACCGAGCGCGGCGAGTACCTGCGCGACGGTCGGCTCCAGATTCTTGTACCAGCTGTGCGCACCCACGCTGTCATAGCTGAGCCCGAATTCGCCGACGGGTTGGCGAACCCAGTCGGCGTCCGGAATGCGATCGAAACCGCGCGGCCAGTCGAATGCCGCGGAACGGACCTGGGTTGCGGTCATGGCGAGCTCCATTCTTTCCGCTCCCAATCATGCGGCGCGGCCGGCGGCGTCATAAGCCGGTTCCCGGCACAAATTTGGCAGGCCCGGGTTGTGTACGCGGCACAATTACCGCCAATAACATGGTCACCACCGGATCCCGCGCCGGAGCAGCTTCCGGGTGAAGACGGTGCCGGGCGACACCAGCCGGCTGATCCCGGCGGCCACCAGGGCGGCGCCGACCACCGCCGGCATGACCTGGCCGGACAGCTCGACGGTGAGCATGACGGCGGTGGCCGGGATCCGTGCCGCGCCGGCGAGCACGGCCGCCATGCCGACCAGCGCGTACCCGCTGGTCGAGCCGTCGCTCAGGGTGCCCCAGGCCGCGCCGAGCATGGTCCCCACGAACAGCAGCGGGATGAGCACGCCGCCGACCCCGCCGATCGCGAGGGTGAAACCGGCCGCGACGGCCTTGCCGGCGGCCAGCACCAGCAGCAACGCCAGGGGCAACGTCCCGGCCGCCGCCTCGCCGATGACCGGGCTGCCCATCCCGTAGAGCCGCGGCAGGGCGAGCAGCAGGAGCCCGAGCAGCACCCCGCCGGCGGCGGGCCGCAGCCACGGCGGGCCCCGCCACACCCGGTCGACGAGGTCCTCGGCGACGTAGACCAGCGCCCCGAAGCCGGCCCCGACCAGCCCGCAGACCGCCCCGAGGCCCAGGGCGGCGGTGAGCGCGACCTCGCCGGGCCGCACGTCGAGGAACGGCTCCGTCCCGAGGACGACCAGCCGCACGGCGGCGGCGGCGAAGCCGGCCACCGAGAGCAGTCCCACTACGGGCGAGAGCACCACGAACGCGCTTCTCGCGCGGCGACACCAGGCCGCGACCGGTCGCTTCGGCGGGGCCGGTGCCGGCCCGCCGTCCACCACCCCGCCGTCCGCCACCCCGGTGATCTCCGCGGCCAGCGTCCTGGCCAGGAACAGCTCCAGCGCGAACACCACACCCGTGACCGGGGCGTCGAAGATCACCGCCGTCGCCGCCACCACCCCGCAGCCGATCAGCACCCGCACCTCCGGCGCGGCCACCCCGGCCCGCCGGCCGAGCGCGGAGCCGATCGCCGAGCCGGCCACCACCGCCGGGCCCTCCCGGCCGAGCGACCCGCCGGTGCCGACGCACAGCGCGGCACCGATCGTGCGCACCACGGCCGCCCGCGCGCCGACCTCGCCCGACCCGGCGACGGCCAGCATCAGCTCGGGAATGCCCAGCCCCCGGGTCCGGGGCGCGAACAGGTGCACGAGCAGCCCGTATCCCAGCCCGCCCAGCACCGGCGCGGCCACCAGGAACACCCCGCCGTGCTGGGCGGCGCCGGTGACGCCGTCGACCAGCAGCGACAGCGCGGCCGCCGCGAGCCCGGAGCCCGCGCCCGTCGCGAGGGCGAGCGGGGCCAGGCGCGTCACCCTAATCGTCGCGCGCATCGAGGACTTGGAATAGCGCCGAAGCGAGTATCATTGACCTTAATCCAGAAGCGAGGACCGGACGACAATGGCAGTAGTGGACGACGGGAACAAGGACAGCGGACGCGAGCGGGTGGGGCGCGCCGCTTACGAGCTGTTCAGCCGGGAAGGTACGGCGTCCGTCGGTGTCGACGCGGTTATCGCCAAGGCCGGCGCCGCCAAGATGACGCTCTACCGCAATTTCCCGTCCAAGACCGATCTGATTCTCGATTTCCTCCAACGCCGCGAACGGCTCTGGACCGAGGAGTGGTTGCAGGCCGAGAGCCAACGTCGAGGAACCACGCCGGCGGAACAGTTGCTCGCCATTTTCGACGTCTTCGGCGAATGGTTCGCCAAGTCGGACTTCGAGGGCTGCTCCTTCCTCACCACCATGATCGAGACCGCCGGCAAGGACAACGCGGTCTACCAGGCCAGCGTGCAGTACCTGGCCAATATCCGGCATTACCTCAAGGGGCTCGCCGCAGCCGCCGGCATCAAGAACGCCGACTCCTTCGCCCGCCAGTGGCACATCCTGATGAAGGGCTCGATCATGGCCGCCCACGAGGGCGACACCCAGGCCGCCGCCCGGTCCCGCGAGCTCGCCGTCCTGCTGCTGCGCGCGCACGGCATCGACGCCGAATAACTGGAAGACCCGCCGGGGCAACGGAAGCCGCCACCCCGGCGGATCGGCTCAGCGCCGGGTCAGCTCACGCCCAGCTTCTCGGCCGCCATCCGGGCGCCCGTCACCCGGTTGGCGATCTTCTGGAACGCCACGTCCCGGGCGAAGTCCGGCGAGCCGTGGTTGGGCTTCTCGTCGATGCTGAACGGCGAGAACCCGCAGTCGTCGGTCGCGCCGATGCGCTCCTTCGGGATGAAGTTCGCGGCCCGCACCAACGAGTCCCGCACTTCCTCGGGACTCTCCACCCGCGGGTTCAGCGGGTTGATCACCCCGACGTAGGCCATCTGGGTCACGCCGTTCGCGTCGTCACGGAGGTGCTCGCCGAGCATCTTGTAGACCCGGTCGCGGTCCCGCTCGCTCGCGAGCTGGATCAGGAAGTACCCGGCGTTCATGTCGAACATCGTCGGCAGCAGGTCGTTGTAGTCCACGTCCGCGCTGTGCACCGAGTCCCGGTCGCCGCCCGGGCAGGTGTGGATGCCGATGTTCACCCGCTCCTCCGGGGTGAACCGGTCGAGCACCCGGTTGTTGAGCTCGATGAAGTGCGGCAGCAGGTTGCGCCCGGTCCACGGGTTGCGTGGATCGTTGCGAGTGGACAGTCGACCCTCGGTGAAGTCGATCGACACCCGCGCGGCACCCGCGGCGAACGCCTGCCGGATGTCCTTCTCGCACTCGTTGGTGAGGTCCTCCTCGAACTGTGCCCGCGGGTAGTCCGGGACCTCCTCGTCCAGCGGGTACAGCAGCGCCAGCATGGATGGCGCGATCACCGCCTGCTTCATCGGCCTGCTGGTGAGACCGATGGACTTCTTCAGCGTGTCCGCGGCGAACGTCTTGTACCGGAACGGTCCACTGGTGAGCTTGGGCAGCTGCCGGCCGTGGCCGTCGGCGAAGATCGCGAAGAACTGGCCACCGGCGCCGAGGTGGTCGGCGAGACCCGTACCCGCCAACGTGTCGGTGACCGGATAGGTGGCGAAGCTGGACCAGCGCTGCTCGCCATCGGAGATGATCGGTGCCCCGGTCGCCTCGCCGCGTGCGATCGAGTCGCGGACCGCCTTGTCCTGCTCTGCCTCGAGTTCGTCCCGCGTCGCCGTACCGGCGTCGTAGGCCGCGTAGGTTTCCTGCAACTTGGTCGGCCTCGGGAGCGAGCCGACCGGCTCGGTGGGAATGCCGGTGTCCGTCCTCGGGTCATAAGCACTCATGAGTCGTCTTCTCCTTTGAATCAACGTGGAGTGCGATGCGTCCGAGTCGAAAGGTTGAGACCGGTCTGTCTCCGACTGCCATTGCAGGCTAGCTCTCCCGCCTCCGGCGGTCAATGCGTACCTCGCAATACGAGCCGAAGAGCGCTAGGCTGCGCTAGACAGGTCTGTCTCTCTGTTGCTAGCTGACGACGAGGTCAGGAGGCCGGGGTGGACGGCATGCGGCGCATCGCCCGACCGGCGTGGCAGCCCGGTGAGGGCGACCATGTGGTGGTGTGCGACGGCGCGATGGGCACCATGCTGCACTCGGCCGGCGTGCCCCTCGACAGCTCCCTGTGCGAGCTCAACCTCACCCGGTCCAGCCTCGTGCGCGACCTGCACGCGGCCTACCTCGCGGCCGGCGCGCAGCTCGTGCAGACCAACACCTTCGACGCGAACCGCTTGCGCCTGGCCAGGTTCGGCCTCGAGGACAGCGTCGTCGAGATCAACATCGCGGGTGCGCGGCTGGCCCGGGAGGCGGTGGCGGACGGTTCGGCGCTGGTCGCCGGCAGCGTCGGGCCGGCGTTGGGGGGCAACCTGGTCCGTCGGGTGCCGCCGGGCGAGCGGGCCGCCGTGCTACGCGAACAGATCGCCGCGCTCGCCGACTGGGTCGACGTGCTCGTGCTGGAGACCTTCGGCGACACCGAGTCACTCGCGGACGCGGTCGAGGTCGCGCTCGCCGAGTGCGACCTCCCGGTCATGGCGCAGCTGACGTTCGGCGAGGACGGCCGGACGCTGCGGGGCGAGGACCCGGCCGCGGCCGCCGCGGTGCTCGGCCGGCTCGACCTGGCCGCGCTCGGCGCCAACTGCACGGTCGGTCCGGCCGTGCTGCACGACGTCGTCACCGAGCTGGTCCGCAACTGCGCGCTTCCGGTGTCCGTCCAGCCGAACGCCGGCACGCCCCGGCGCATCGGTCGTCGCCTGCGATACGCGCACAACGTCGACTACTTCGCCCAGGCGGCGCAACGCTTCGTCGCGAGCGGCGCGGCGGTGGTCGGTGGCTGCTGCGGCACCACGCCGGCGCACATCCGCGCGGTGGCGAACGCGGTCGCGGGGCTGGCCCCGGTCGTCCGGCCCGCGGCGCCGGGCCCGGACCGCGCCCTGGTCACCCTGGTCGCACCCGAGCCCGAACAGGTCAGCTGGCCGTATCCGGACCGGTTCGTCGTGCTCGCCGGCCTGCGTGCGCCGCACGGAAGTGAGCTCGGCGAGTTCGTCGGCCGGGCCGAGCGGCTCACCGCGGCCGGCGCCGACCTGCTCGCGATCACCGACCCGGGACCGCCGGCGCGGCGGGTCAGCCCGATCGCCGCCGGTGTGCTGCTCGGCGAGCGGCTGCACGCGGAGGTGCTGCTGCAGGTGGAGACCGCGTACCGAAGCCTCGCCGCACTGCAGGCGGACCTGCTCGGCGCGCATGCGCTGGGGCTGCATCTGGTGGTCTGCCGGACCGGTGCGCCGCGGGTCGCGGGTGACTACCCGGACCCGGGCTCGCCCTGGGACGTGGACTCGGTGCGGCTCGTCGCGGCGCTCGCCGGGCTCAACGAGGGGGTCGACTGGCGCGGAGTGTCCACACCGGACCGGACGCGGTTCGTGATCGGCGCCGCGCTGCGGACCTCGGCCCGCGACCGGGGCCACGAGCTCGACCGCGCCGAGGCGAAGGTGGCCGCGGGCGCGCACTTCCTGCTCACCGACGTGATCCACGACCTGCCCGGCACGCAGCGCTGCCTGGCCGAGCTGCGCACCCGCGGCGTGGACGTGCCGGTGCTCGCCGCGCTCGCCCCGTTCGAGGACCTGACCACGATCCTGCGGCGCACCCACGAGGACCCGTCGGTGGCCGCCCCGGTCACCCTGCCGGGCACCGACCCCGGCAACGTGGTCGACGCGGTGGCCGACGTCGTGGCGAAGCTGGGTGACCTCGTCTCCGGCGTGCTCGTCCAGGTTCCGGCCGGCGCCGACGGCTCCCCGCTCGTCGAGCGCCTGCGCGGCGGCCCGGCATGACCGAGCCCGCGGGTGAGTCGTCGATGCGGGGCGCCGAACCGGTGCCCCCCGCGTCGGCCGTGATCACCGGGCTGTCCCGGCAGAACTCGTTGTACCGCCGCATGATCACCATCTGCGACCAGGTCGCCGACGCGGCCGTGCGCGGCGCCGACGCGCGCCAGCTGACCCGGGTGCTCGCCGCGACGCTCGACCAGGCGGTGCTGCTGTTCGACCCCGCGTTCACCCTGCTGGCCGAGGCCGGTGCCGGCGCCGCCGAGTGGAACCCCGACGACGTCACCGTCGGCCGGATGCTGCGCGCGCTGGCCACCGAGCGACGCCCGCTGCGGCTGCCGGCCATGCCGGACTCCTCGCTGGCGCACGGCTGCCAGGCGACGCCGGTGACCATCGGCGACACCACGCTCGGCTACCTCGTCGTGCTGGACCGCGCCGCCCGGCCCGACCAGGCCGACGACGCGGACCTGCTGACCACCAGCTACGCGGCGACGCTGTTCGCGCTCACCCTGGCCAACGAGCGCACCAGCACCGACCTCGGCCAGCGGTACCAGGGAGCGATCGTGGACGCGCTGGTGTCCGGCAACTTCCTCGACGGCGCCGACGCGAGCCGCAAGGCCCTCTCGCTCGGCCTCGCCGACCCGCAGCCGTACCGGATCGCCGTGCTGCGGCCGGGTGCCGCCGACGAGTCGCCGGGTGTCGCCGACGAGCTGGCCGGCAGCCTCGCCGCCGGCGGGCTCCTGGCGGTCGCCCGCGGCGCCGAGGTGGTGCTGATCCTGCGCGAGGCCGGCCGGGAGCTCGCCGACCGCGTGCTGGCGGACGGCAGGAAGCTGTCGCGCCACAAGGCAACCTGCGGTCTCAGCGAGCTGGCCGACCGGCCGGCGCAGGCGCCGGTCGCGCTGCGCCAGGCCCAGCACGCGATCGACGTCGGCACCCGGATCGGCCGTGCCGACCAGGTGATCCCGTACGAGGAGCTGGGGATCTACCGGCTGCTGCTGCAGATCGGCGACATGCGCCAGCTGTGGCGCTTCGCCGAGGAGATCCTGGGCCCGCTGCTCGAGTACGACGCGAGCCACAAGGTGGACCTGGTCGCGACCCTGTCGACGTACCTCAACCAGCACGAGAGCCTCAAGCAGGCGGCCCGCGCGCTGCGCGTGCACGTCAACACGGTCTCCTACCGCATCCAGCGCATCGAGCAGCTCACCCCACTCGACCTCACCAACCCCGACGACCGCCTGGTGGCCCACGTGGCCGTCAAGATCGTCGAGTCGCGACGCGCGGTCGATCGGATGACCACCGGCCACGAGACGGGCTCCTGAACCGCCTCGAGGTCCATCTACCCATGGCTCAAGAGGCGGCGCGAGCGGAGCGCGTCGTGGTCCTCTGAGCTCGGGCGCTGCAAATGGCCGACGCCGCCCGCAGCGTGAACCGCGCCGCGGGGTCACCGAGTTCCTCGTTCTCGCACCCGGTTGTGGGTCAGGCGGCGGTCAGGGCTTCCACGAGCGCGGTGATGACGCCCTGCCAGTGGCGGCGCTGCTGTTCGCGTTCGGCGGCGTCGGCCAGTCGTTCCTGGTGGACCCCCAGCCTCGCGCGGCCCTCGCCCGCGGACGTCACCGTCAGCTGCAGTGTCGTGTCGTGTGGCCAGTCGGGTGGTTGCCAGGTGAGCCGGAGACGGTCGAGCTCGCGGAAGCTGCGGGTCTCGCCCCGGACGCCGGCCGTGGTCTCGTAGCCCGCGCCTGGCTCCGACAGCACGGTGACGCCCTCGCCCAGCCAGATCGCCACCCCCGCCGGCGACGTGATGAAGGACCACACCGTCTCGACGGGACGGTCCACCGTCTTCGACACCCCGATCTGCCAGCCGGCGTCGCGGGTGCGCCCGACCTCGGACCGGCGCCACCCGGCGGTCACGAGATCACCGCCGCGACCGCGCTGACCTCGAGCAGCGCGCCGGGCACGGCCAGCCCGGCCACCCGCACGGCCACGACCGGCGGCGCGGCGCCCGCCAGCTCGGCGGCCGCCACCGGATACGCCACGGCGAGGTCGACGCCCTCGACCAGCAGGATCGTGATCATCACCAGATCGTGGACGCTCGCACCTCCCGCGGCCAGCGCGACGTGCAGGTTCTTCATCACCTGCCGGGTCTGCGCGGCGGCGTCATCGCCGCCGACGAGCCTGCCGTCGCCGTCAACGGCGTTCTGGCCGCCGACGTAGATCGTCGTGGCGCCCGGCGGCACCACCGCGACGTGGCTGAAGGCGGGCGACCGGACGAGTCCATCGGGACGGAGCAACGACATTTGAGTCATGCGGACCAGCATGGCACCAAACCAGGACAGTTACTGTCAGGGTATGGATCGGGTTCTCGCCCCATGAGCACAACCCATCGCCACCTCGAGACACTCTCACTGCTGCAGGCACACCCGGGCATCTCCGCCACCCGGCTCGCGGCCCGGCTCGGCGTCACCGAGCGAACCGCCCGCCGCGACGTCGCGCAGCTGCGTGAGCTCGGCTACCGCATCGACGCCGAGGCCGGCCGGGCCGGCGGCTACCGGCTCGCGTCCGGCCGCACGATGCCCCCGCTGCTCCTCGACGCGGACGAGGTGGCCGCCGTCGCCCTCGGCCTGCGTACAACGGTCCCCGTCGACGGCCTCGAAGCCGCCGCCGTCACGGCCCTGGCCAAGCTCACCCACGTCGTGCCGTCGCGCTGGCACACCCGGCTCACCGCGCTCGCCGACGTGCAGGCACAGCCGGGACAGTCCCGGCGCCGCGCCGACCGCGACGTGCTCATCCCCGCCGCGCTCGCCTGCCGCGCGGAGGAAGCCATCCGCATCCGGCACCGCCGCCACGACACCGCGGACGCGACGCCGACCGACGTGCAGCCGCACCGGCTCGTCACCCTGCGCCAACGCTGGTACCTCGTCGCATGCCCACGCGGGGCCACGGGATGGGTGGTCTACGCCCTCGACCGCGTCGATCACGTCCAACCGCTCGGTACCCACTTCCCGGTACCCGAGCCGCCCTCCGACGCCGCCGCCTTCGTCTCCGACACGGTCGCACACGGGCCATGGCGCCACCGCGTCCGCGTGCGGGTGCACACGTCGGCCGACCTCGTCCGCGAGCTCGTCGACCCGAGCGTGGCCACCGTGCTCGACGACGGCGACGAGTGCGAGCTCCGCCTCGGCACCGACGACCTCGACTGGGCGGCCCGGTGGCTCGCCTACCTCAACCTCGACCTCGACGTCATCGAACCGACCGCGCTCACCGACCGGCTGCGCACCCTCGGCCGCTGGCTGCTCGACCGATACTGAGGGCGGCTCAGGGCTGGAGCAGGCGGCCGAGGAGTTCGAGCTCCTCGTTCAGGTTCTTCTCGGCGTGAAGGGCGCCGGTGAAGTCGCAGCGCTCACTGCAGTCGCGCTTGGCGCGCAGCGCGCGGGTGACGCGGGACTTGTGGAGTGCCAGGACGAGATGGTCGACGGGCGCAGGGCCGTAACCCTCGAGCCGGGCCGGAGTCACGGACATCGGTTCACCTCCGCTGGATACAGCTGAACTGCGTCCAGCATCACAGCGCGCTCCGCCTCCGTCGTCACGGCTAGCGGCCGTCCTGCCCCCCTGCTGGCTGGAAACCACGGCCGGTATCGACGCCGCGCTCAGTCGCCACACAGGTCCGGGGGGCAGACTCGGGGTATGACGACCTCGGTCGATCGGCCGGTAGGCGCTGTGTCGACGCGAGCACCCGCCGCACGCGGTGCGACCGCGCGGAAGTGGCGCCTCGTGGCCGCCTGCGTCGTGGTCGTGTTGCTCGTGGTCGAGGTGGCGGTGCTGCGTCCCGAGGTGGGCGGGGCGCTGGGTTCACTGTGGACGGTGGACTACGGCTGGCTGCTGGTCGCGGCGCTCGCCGCGGCGGCGTCGATGGGTGTGTTCGCCCAGCTGCGGCGAACGTTGCTGCGCGCCGCCGGGTTCCGGGTGCCGGTCCGGGCCATGGTCGCCGCCGTTCTCGTCGCCAACTCCGTGCACGCGACGTTGCCGGGCGGTGTCGCGTTCTCCACGGGCTACACGTATCGCTGGATGCGCGGGCGGGGGGTCAGCGGACCCGCCGCCACCTGGAGCCTCGCCGCGGGCGGCCTGGTGTCCACCGCCGCGTTGCTGAGCCTCGGCGTGCTCGGCTCGCTGCTGGCCGGCAGCCAGGCCGGCTGGCTCCAGCTCGCGCTCGCCGTCGCCGGCATCGTCGCGTGCACCGCCGCCGTCCGGCACCTGGCCCGGCATCCCCGCACGGCGGCCGCCGCCGGCAGGGGGCTGCTGCGGCTGGTGAACGCGGTCCGCCGCCGGCCATCCGCCACAGGCACCGACGCGCTCGACGGCCTGCTCGCGGAGCTGAAGCTGGTGCGGCCGCGCGGCCGGGACTGGACCGTCGCGAGCGGTTACAGCCTGCTCAACTGGGCGTTCGACGCCGCGTGCCTCGCGGCGTGCGCGGCCGCGCTGGGCCTGCACGGCCTGACCCTGCCCCTCCTGCTCGTCGCCTACACCGCCGGCATGGCCACCTCCGGGGTGTCCCCGCTGCCCGGCGGGCTCGGCGTGGTGGACGCCGCGCTCGTGCTCACCCTCGTCGCGGGCGGCATTCCCGCGGCGGCCGCGCTTCCCGCGGTGGTGCTGTACCGGCTGGTCAGCCTCGTCGGCATGGTCGGGGCGGGCTGGCTCGTGTGTGCGGTGCAGCAGGTCCGCCACGGCCTCCTCGGCTCCCGCGCGCCCGCGCTCGTGCGCGATCGCTGATTCATCGCGCGGCCTCAGGAAGCGCTCAGCGTTTTCTCATCCTGGCGGCGGAACGTGGGTGGTGGAAAGGGAAATCCTATGACTGCCGTCAGAGATGTGCGATGACCGGCTGGAACGGCACGGGCCTGCCACCGGTCGCGGCGCAGCGGGTGCAGCGGGCCGCCCAGGGTGGGCCGTGGACCTCGTTGCTGTCCGTGCCCGCCGCGGCCGGCCTGCGGGTGGCCGGGCTGGAGCCCGCGGGCGAGGTGATGGGCTCGATGGTCCAGCAGATCAGCCTCGTCGGCGCGAGCTGCGGGACCTACTGGCCCGGTCCTGGCGGCTGGGTTGCCGGCGGCCCGGTGGCCGCGCCGCTCGGCCCCAGGGGGTTCGGTCCCTACCTCGACGCGCTGAACCTCGGCTACGCCACCGCGCTGGACCGCATGACCCAGGAGGCGACGGCGCTCGGCGCCGACGGCATCGTCGGCATCACGCTCGCCACCGTGCCGCTCGGTGGCGCGGTGGAGTTCACCGCGCTCGGCACAGCGGTGCGGGCCCCCGGTCACCAGCGTCCCGGCCGGGTGTTCACCACCGCGCTGTCCGGCCAGGACGTCGCCAAGCTCATGACCGCGGGATGGGTGCCCGCCGTCCTCGTCTACGGCATCTCGGTCGCGGTCCGGCACGACGACTGGCAGTCCCGCGCCCAGGCGTCGTGGGGCGCGGGCAACGTCGAGGTCGACGGCTACACCCAGCTCATCGGCCACACCCGGGCCGACGCCCGCGCACGGCTGGCCCGGCAGACCCGCGCGACCGGCGCGGACGGGGCGATCGTCTCGTCGATGGGGCTGCGGCTGTGGTCGGTCGAACCGTCGGAGCGCCATCGCGACCACGTCGCCGAGGCGACGGTGTTCGGCACCGCCATCGCCCGGTTCGCCACCACGGCCACGCCCGCCGCGGGCCGGCCGCTCACCATCCTTCCGTTGCACCACACTCCGTCCGGGAGCACGTCATGACCGCAGTCGAGAACACCCCACTCGGGATCGGCGTCCCCGCGGACGCCATGCGCAGGCTCGCCGAGATGCGCCCCGGGCAGTCCACGAGCCTGTTCACCTCCGATCTCTCGGTGAACGAGTTCCTGCTCGTGCGGGAGGCCGGGTTCCGGCCGGTCGGCCTGGTGCTCGGCTCGAGCATCTACCACGTCGGGTTCCAGGTTGGCCGCTGGAACCGCAACCAGGAGCTGACCACGCTGTCCCAGGCGATGTACCACGCCCGCGAGCTGGCGATGACCAGGATGGAGGCCGAGGCCGACCAGCTCGGCGCGGACGGGATCGTCGGAGTGCGGCTGGAGATCGAGTTCAAGGAGTTCGGCAGCGACCTCGCCGAGTTCATCGCGGTCGGCACCGCGGTCACCGCCGACGAACCGCACACGCCGGACGGTCTGCCATGGCGCAACAACCGCGGCCTGCCGTTCACCTCGGACCTGTCCGGCCAGGACTTCTGGACGCTGATCCAGGCGGGCTACGCCCCGCTCGGCATGGTGATGGGCACCTGCGTCTACCACGTCACGCACCAGCGGTTCTGGCAGGCGATGGGCAACATCGGGCAGAACGTCGAGCTGCCGCAGTTCACCGAGGCGCTCTACGACGCCCGCGAGCTGGCGATGAGCCGCATGCAGACCGAGGCCGAGCAGCTGCACGCGGAGGGCATCGTCGGCGTCGACCTGCGCTCGCACGGGCACCGGTGGGGCGGGCACACCACCGAGTTCTTCGCCATCGGCACCGCGGTGCGCCCGCTGCGCGCCGACCACCACATCCAGGCGCCACAGCTGGTGCTGCCGCTCATCGACTCCCGATGACGACCGATCCCAGCGGGCTCGGGCCCCTCGGCGACGTGCAGGTCGTCGCCGCGATGCTGCGCACCGACGAGGCCGACGTGCGGTCCTTCGCGCGGGTGCTCACCGGCGCGCTCGCCGAGGCGCTGCCCGCCGGCATGGTCGAGGTCGAGTACCGGCGCGGGCTCGGCGACCGGCTGGCCGGCCGGGACCGGCGGGTGGTCGCCGTGCTCGTCCACGGCGACCATCATGATCTCGGGCTGCGGGAGAGCGACCGTGGTGGCGTCGACACCGAGGTGCGGCAGGTCGTCGGTGGCGTGGTGCTGAGCCGCACCAAGGTCGACCTCGACACGTGGCTGTGGGTTCTCGCCGAGACCGTCCTCGCCGCGGCGGCCCGCACCGCGGCCACCCAGCGCGCGTTCGAACGGTTCATGCACGGTCGCTGAGCGGGTCTCTACTCTCGGCCGGTCATCGGGTGATGGTTGGGCCGGAGGCCGGGTTCGGCGTGGTCACGCCGCCGTAGTTGACCGCGCCGAACCCGACGACGACGACAAGACAAGCCACGGAGGCGATCCCCGACAGCCAGGTCCGACGCCGACGGTGCCTCGTCGGCGGGGGTCGGGACGCGGTCGCGGACCGGTTCGTACGCCAAGCGCTCACGGTCACGGCGAGGATGAACAGAAGCGTCCCGCAGAAAATGAACACGTCCGCCACGTTGTAGCGGATCGGACCGAGCGGAATGAAGTCAACCGCTCCACGCACACTGCCCGGGGCCGTCACGTAGTGCATTCCCAGGCGATCGAGCAGGTTGCTGATCCAGCCGCCCACCATCATGGCGCCGGGAACGAGAACGAGGGCCGGCTGCCGGCGGCGGATCATGACGAACGCGGCGGCACTCAACAAACCGAAGTCCATCAGGTCGAGCAGCGCACCGGTGACCGGGTCGGCGTACCAGTGGCTGATCGTGGCTCCCACGAAGATGTTGCCGCCGTAGTTGATCTGGGTCAGAGGGGCGTGCCGCCAGGCCCAACCCTTGGCGAGCTGGTCCACCACGACGACCACCGCCAGCAGGCCCAGCACCGTCGATCGATGTTCCAGCCCACCTTTCCGCGTCACCTGGGCCGGGAGAGCAGCGGCCGTCGTCGAGTCGTAGCTCATGATCGTGCCCCCTGGTGGTAGCTGTTCGTGTGCTAGCTATTGCCCAGGGTGACGCGTCATGGTTGCGAAATCGTTACGGCTGGTGACGTTCTGTATGCCGGGTACCGGCCGGAAGCGCCGCTTGCCGGAGCATCGCGGCGTGGCGTCGTCGCCGTCGCGACCACGTTCGATTGGTAACGTGGATGACCAATTCGACGACGTACTCGAGCATGGAGGACGTGAACGCGCAGCTCATGGCCATGTTCACGGCCTGGCGACAGGAGATCGACTCGGTGCCCTTCGCCTACGAAGCCGAGTTGGACACCATGATCTTCAGCTTGCCCGATGACCATTGCTGGGCCTCGTTGGCCGCACGGCGCGACGATCGGCCGTGACGGTTGCCGCATTCGGCGAGTAGCCGCACGAGGCCGTGGTTTACCCGAACTACAGCAACAATCTGATCTCGTGGTTCCAGGTCGAGGCGAGTGCGGTGGGATCGTGCGCGTCGCCGGCACGGTTGGGTACGGCGGGCGCTGCGCACCGTCACGCGGGCCTTCTCGACCGGCTGACCGGGACCGCTGGCGCGGTGGTGGTCAGCTCCCGGTGGCACTCGGCAGCAACGCGGGGCATCCGGCGGCGGCGTAGTTCCGGTCGTACTCGAAGTGCCAGGGCTCGTTCTGGTACCGGCGGCACCACCCCAGCGCGGGCCCGTTGCGCTCCACCCAGCCGGCCGAGGCGAGCGGCTGCACGTCCACCGCGATTCCCTTGACGTGCATGGACCTCTCCGGTGGGAGGACGTACTTCTCGGCCAGCTCCCGGGTGCCGAACCGCCGCACGGCCTCGGTGAACTCCCGCTCCTGCTGGCGCACGCTGCGCTTGCCGTCCTGCAGGCACAGCCGGACCCCCTGCTCCCCGGCCTTGGCCCGCAGCCGGCGCCAGGCGTCCAGGACGTCGGGGCGCAGGCCCTCGGGTTGCTCGTCGACGTACCGTTCGTCGATCGGGCAGACCGGCCCGGTCTCCGGTCCCGGCACGTCCTCGAGCACCGGCGCCGATCGCCCGGCGACTCGCTCGTAGGCCAACGTCACCCGGCCGGTCACCCCCAGCGTCACCACCACGGCGACGGCGAGCACCAGCCCCAACAGCATCGCCAACTGAGCCGTCGGCCTAGGCAAGAGCGGCCGTCGCCCGGGGAGACGTCGTGTAACGCGGGTCGCCCGGGGTGGCTGCCACGATCGCCGGCTCGGTGCGATCCATCCGGGTGACCATGTCGCCGAGGCTACGCGCGTACGCCGTCAGCCGGGCCGTCCCGCCGCCGGTGGCGAGGGCGGCAGAAGTGGCGTCGTCGAGCACGTCGACGGGCAGGCGTTCGCCGCCCTCACCGAGTCCCGGGGGTGATCCTGGCGGCCGTCACCGCGGTGGTCGTGGAAGCGCCGCCCTCGAGCCCGCCCACCCGGGCGTGCCGCCGAACGTCGGTACCAGGCCGGGGTCGTTGAACGCGGTGATGCGGGCGATCCGCGCCCCGCTCAGGGTCAGGACCTCGACGCCGTGGGCCTCGTACTCGCCCTCGCTCGTGCGCTCGTAGACCACGACGGCCGGCTGGCCGTTGGCGGAGGTCGGCACCATCCGCCACAAGTCCTTGTCGCGCAACACCCGGGTGGCCAGGAACCCGATGACCGCCCGCCGTCCGGTGAACCAGGTCGGCACCGGCGGCATCTCCAGCTCGACGTCGGCCCGCAGCAGGCTCACCAGCGCGTCGGGGTCGGCTCGGGAGAACGCGTCGACATAGCGGTCGAGGAGGGTTCGCCGGGTTTCCTCGTCCGGCTCGGCGAGGTCGTCCTCGACGGGGCCGGCCGCGGCCAGGTGGGCGCGGGCGCGGCGGAGCGCGCTGTCGACCGCCGCGGTCGTCGTGCCCAGCATCTCGGCGACCTCCGCCGTCCGGAACGCGAGCACGTCGCGCAGGGTGAGAACGGCTCGCTGCCGGGCGGGAAGGAACTGGAGCGCGGCGATGAAGGCGAGCCGCACGCCGGTCCTGCCGGCCACGATCGCCGCCGGGTCGCCGGCGCCGGCCACCGCGCCGCCCACCGCGCCGACCAACGCGTCGGGCGCCGGCTGGAGCCACGCCACCGACGGCTCGCGGGGCGCCACGGCCACCCGGTGATCGTCCGACGGCGCCCCCAGTCCCGACGGAAGCGGCCGCCGTGCGCGGGTTTCCACCGCGGTCAGGCAGGCCATGGTGGCGATCTTGTAGAGCCACCGCCGCAGCGACGAGCGGCCCTCGAACCGGCCGAACCCGCGCCAGGCCCGGAGGTAGGTCTCCTGCACCAGGTCCTCGGCGTCGTGGATGGAGCCGAGGATGCGGTAGCAGTGCGCGAGCAGCTCCGGCCGGAACGGTTCGGCCAGGGCGGCGAACTCGGTGTCCGTCGGCATCGGCGCTTCTCTCTCGATGGTGCGGTGCCCTCCACCCTAGGCAGGCGGCTCAGGGGAGCGCGCGCGGTCCGGTGCCGGTGAGCAGGTACTCCGGTGCGCTGTCGGGATCGGCGGCGAGCTCCACGACGGTCTTGGCGACCTGGTCCGGCGTGAGGACGGGCTGCAGTCCGTCGACGAAGGTGTCCCGGTCGACGCCCTGCCGCGCGGCGTAGCCCGCGACGGCGGCCGAGCCGAGGCCGGTGGCCGGGGTCAGCTTCGGGAACAGCGCGACGAACCTGATGTCCAGCCCGGCCCGCCGCGACTCGTCGGCCGCGTACTCGCGGAGGTACCGGATGGTGGCCTTGGCGCCCGCGTATCCGCCGCTGAGCGGGGATCCGGCCAGGGCGGCGCCGCTGGACATCAGGACGACCACGCTGCCGGGTGCCAGGGGCTCCCGCAGCGCCGCCCGGGTCCAGGTGAAGGCGTGCCGGGTGTCGGCGTGCCAGTTGCGGCTGAAGGTTTCCCAGGTCTGCTCGTGCACCGGCGCCAGGTGCGGCGGGACCCCGGCGTTGAGGACGAGCAGCCGGGGGTGGTGCTCGCGGATCAGGTCGTGCGCGAGCGTTTCGTCGGTGGCGTCGGCGGCCACGGGCGTGAAGCCCTCGCCGAGCTCGTCGCGCACCGCGCGCAAGGCGTGCTCGCCGCGGGCGATGCCGACGACGTTCGTGCCCGCGGCGACGAGAGCGGCGGCGATCGCGTGGCCGAAGCCGCGGCTGGCGCCTGTGACGACGGCGGTTGGGACGGGAGCGGAAACAGACATCGGAGACTCCTGGGCGGTCGGGTTCGGTCCACATCAAGACCAGCCGCCGGAGGAAAACCCGTCGCCCGAGCACGAGTGACGTGCGTCACAGTCACTCGCGCGGGACCCGGAGCCGCGGATCGCGGCGACCGCGTTGCCGGGGCTGTGGCTCGTCCGGTTCCGCGGCCTGTCGGGCTCAGCTTCACCCGTCGGCGGCTACGCCTGCGGGGTACGCTGCGACCACCATCTCGTCGCTGAGGGACCGGGCATCGGCGCTCCCGCCCAGGAAGGGCGACCGACATGCACCTCGCCCCTCAGCCGCCCCCCACGAGCAGCCGACTCCCTGCCCGGCACGCCAAGCTTTCCCCGCGGCGCATGCTCGCCGGGGCGCTGACCGGGCTGGTCGTTCTCTCCCTGCTGACCCTGGGTATGACCGCGCTTCGCGGCTTGCTGAACCTGCCCAGCCAGACGTTGCTCTACCTGCTCGCCGTGGTGGTCGTGGCGCTGATCGGTGGGCTGGTTCCGGCGCTGGCCGCCGCGGTCGCCGCCGCGGTGCTGCTGGATCACTACTTCATCCCGCCGCTCGGCGACTTCGCCGTCGCCGAGCCCACCAATGTGGTGGCGCTGGCCGCGTTCCTCCTCGTCGCCGGTGCGGCCAGCTGGGTCGTCGGCCTGGCCGCGCGCCGCCGGGCGGCCGAAGCCCTCGCTGCCGCGAGTGCCGAGAGCCGCGAGGAGATCCGCCGGCTCGCCAAGGAACAGGCCGCGCTACGCCGGGTCGCCACGCTGGTCGCCCGCGGGGTACCGCCGGCCGAGGTGTTCGCGGCCGTCGCGCACGAGGTCGGCAGCGTCCTCGGCGCCGACGCCACGCCCGTCGCCCGCCTCGAGCCCGACGGCGCGACCACCGTGGTGGCCGTCGGCGGCGACCCGCCCGAGGAGCTGTCGGTGGGGAGCCGCTGGAAGCCCGAGCCGCCCCTGGCCGTGGCGGAGGTCCTCCGCACCGGCCGCCCGGCGCGCTCCGACGACTACAGCCAGGCCTCCGGCGCGTCCGGTGACGCCATCCGCCGGATGGGCGCCCGGTCGGGAGTCGCGGCGCCGATCATCGTCGAGGGACGTCTGTGGGGCACGATCGTCATCGTGGGGCGGCGGCTTTTCCCGGCCGACGCCGAGCAGCGCATGGCCGGCTTCACCGAGCTCGTCGCGACGGCGATCGCGAACGCCGACAGCCGCGCCCAGCTCGAGGAAAGCCGCGACGAGCTCGGCCGGCTCGCGCAGGAACAGGCCGCGCTGCGGCGGGTCGCCACGCTCGTCGCCCGCGGGGTACCGCCGGCCGAGGTGTTCCCGGCCGTCGCGCAGGAGGTCAGGCACATCCTCGGGGCCGACGCGTCGCTCATCGTCCGCGCCGATCCCGACGGTGAGGTGACCGTCCTCGCCCGCGTCGGCGAGAACCAGGAGGAGCTGCCGATAGGGAGTCGCTGGAAGCCCGAGCCGCCCCTGGCCGTGGCGGAGGTCCTGCGCACCGGCCGCCCGGCGCGCTGCGACGACTACAGCCAGGCCTCCGGTCCGTTCGTCGACGCCACCGTCCGCCTGATGGGGATCCGGTCGTCGGTCGCGGTGCCGATCACCGTCGAGGGACGGCTGTGGGGCACGGTCGTCGCCGGGGTCACGCACGGGTACTTCCCGGCCGACGCCGAGCCGCGCATGGCCGCCTTCACCGAGCTCGTCGGCACCGCGATCGCGAACGCCGACAGCCGCGCGCAGCTCACCGCCTCCCGGGCCCGGATCGTCGCCGTCACCGACCAGGCCCGCCGCCGCATCGAGCGCGACCTGCACGACGGCACCCAGCAGCGGCTCGTCGCGCTCAGCCTCACCCTGGGCGTGGCCAAGTCCACCGTGCCCGTGGAGCTGCCCGAGCTGCGGACCCAGCTCGGCGAGATCGCGGGCGAGCTCACCGCGACGATCGACGAGCTGCGCGAGCTCGCCCGCGGCATCCACCCCGCGAGCCTGTCGGAGGGCGGGCTGGGTGCGGCCCTGCGCATCCTGGCGCGCCGCGCCGCGATCCCGGTGAAGCTCGACATCCGGACCGAGACCCGCCTCGCGGACCCGATCGAGGTGGCCGCCTACTACGTCGTGTCCGAGGCGCTCACCAACACCACCAAGCACGGCCGCGCCTCCTCGGTGCGGGTCTCCCTCGACCAGCACGACGGTCTCCTGCAACTGTCCATTCGCGACGATGGCGTCGGCGGCGCCGATCCCGCGCGCGGCACGGGCCTGACGGGCCTTCGCGACCGCGTGCAGGCCCTGGGCGGATCGATCGAGGTGGACAGCCCCGCGGGGGAGGGGACGGGGATCCTCGTCGAGCTTCCGCTGCGGCCCGGCTGACCACACCAGGGGACGCCGGATCGGGCCGCGACCCAATCGGTCACAGCGGACGCACAGGGCGCCTACAAGCAACGCACATGAACCGCTCGCAATCTCGGGGTAGTCGCGTAGATGAGGAGCGCCATCATGAACGAGCTAGACCAGACAAGCCCCGACGAAGGGCGTCCCGCTTCGGGCGCGCCGGCCGAGCAGCCACGCCGGTCGAAGGCACGGCGGCTGCTGTCGAACCGACGGAGCGGATGGATCGTGGCCGCGGCGGCGACGTGTGCGGTGGTCGGACTGACCGCCGCGTGCACCGCGTCCCCCTCGGCGACGGCCACGCCCCCCTCGGCGACGTCGGCGCCCTCCGGGCCCGGCGGCGGCGGGTCCAACGCCCGGTCCGGACCGGCCGCGGGAGGCTCGGCCGGCACGGTCGACAGCCTGTCCACGTCGGGCTTCACGATGTCGACGTCGGCGGGTCAGCAGGTGACCGTCGACGAGGCGTCGTCCACGACGTACCAGAACGGGACGAGCTCGACCTCGGCGAGTGCCATCACGACGGGCGAGAACGTCCTCGTACTCGGGACGACCAACGGAACGACCATCACGGCCACGCAGGTCATCGTGCAACCGAATGACGGCGGCGGAGCCGCGGCTTCCTCGGCGGCAGGCGTGGTCCCCTTCCAGCGCGGCACCCCGAGCCCGGCGAAGCAGGACGGTCAGATCCCGGCGAACTACACCGAGGGACAGGGCACGATCGTCAGCGGAACGGCAGCGGACAAGGCGACCGAAGCCGCGCTGGCCGCCTACCCGGGCGGCGTCGTCGACCGCGTGGTGAAGCTGAGCAACGGCCAGTACGAGGTCCACTACATCGGCGTCAACTGGCCGCACCACATCTTCGTCAGCCAGGACTTCACGGTCCTCGGCGCCAACTAGCTGATCGATTCCGGGTCAGGACAGGCGGATCCTCGGGTCGAGGACGGCGTACAGGAGGTCCACGACGATGTTGGCCACGACCACGAACACCGCCGCCAGCAACACGACCGCGATGATCACCGGTTCGTCGGAGTTCGTGACCGCCTGGACCGACATGCGGCCCAACCCGTTGAGGCCGAACACCTGCTCGGTGACGATGACGCCACCGAGCAGGGTGGCCACGTCGATGCCGAACTGGGTGACGACCGGGATCAGGGCCGCGCGCAGCCCGTGCCGGTAGGTCACCCGGCTTTCCCGCAGGCCCTTGGCACGCGCGGTCCTGATGAAGTCCTCGCCGAGCGTCTCGATCAGCTGGCCGCGGGTGAGCCGAACGTATACGGCCATCGTCGCGACCGCGAGGGTGATCCACGGCAGGACCAGGTGTGCCGCCCACTGCGCCGGGTCCTGGGTCAGCGGAACGTAGCCGCCGCCGGGAAAGAGGTCCACGCCCGCCACGTGCAGCTGGTAGAACAGCAGGTACAGCAACAGAAGCCCCAGCACGAACGTCGGGAACGACAGCCCGAGGAGCGCGAACAGCGTGGCGCCGCGGTCGAGGAGGCTGCGCGGGCGGGTGGCCGACAGCACGCCGATCAGGACCCCGAGGACCAGCCAGATGACCGCCGCGCCGAGGGCCAGCGACGCGGTGACCGGGAAGGCCTGCGCGATCAGCGTGGTCACCGGCTCGTGGCTGTAGTACGAGTAGCCGAGGTCGCCGTGCAGCAGCCGGCCGATGAAGTGTCCATATTGGACGTAGCTCGGCTGGTCGAGGCCGAGCTGGTGGGTGACCGTGGCCACCAGCTGCTGGTTCTGCGCGGCGAACTTGCCCAGCAGCAGCTGCGCGACGTCGTGCGGCGCGACGAAGAAGAGCGCGAACACGATGACGCTGATCAGCCAGACCACCAGCAGACCGGTGAGGAGCCGGCGAAGGAGGAAACGCAGCATCACCGCCCCCTGAGCTGGGTGCGCGGGTCCAGCGCGTCCCGCACGCTGTCGCCGAGCAGGTTGAACGCGAGCGTGGTGAGGATGAGCGCCAGCCCGGGGAAGACGAGGAACCACCACGCCACCTGGTAGAAGCTCTGCGCGTCGCTGATCATGTTGCCCCAGCTGGGAGTGGGCGGGATGATGCCGACCCCGAGGTAGGACAGCGTCGCCTCGAACACGATCGAGACCGGGATGAGCAGCGTCGTGTAGACGATCACCGGCGCGACCAGGTTGGGCAGTACGTCGACGAACATGATCCGCACGTCGCCCGCACCGAGCGAGCGCGCCGCCTCGACGTACTCCTTCTCCCGGATGGCGAGCGTCTGGCCGCGCACGATGCGACCGACCGCCGCCCAGGAGAAGAACGCGATCACCGCGATCTCGATCAGCTCGCTCGGCCCGGCCACGGTGACCAGCGCGATCGCGAACAGCAGGAACGGGAAGGACAGCACCACGTCCATCAGCCGGGCCAGCACCGAGTCCACGGCCGGCCCCAGATATCCCGCGCACAGGCCGACGACCACGCCGATCACCACGGCCGCCACGGCGGCGCCGACGCCGACCGCGAGCGAGACCTGGCTGCCGTAGACGATCCGGACGAGGATGTCGCGCCCCAGGTTGTCGGTGCCCAGCAGGTGGTGCGCGCTCGGCGGCGTCGGCAGGCCGTCCGGGGTGATCCCGCCCGCCCGGTCCTGTTGCGTGGGGCCATAGCCGACGAGCGCGCTGATCGGCTTCGCCAGGATCGCCGCGAGGAAGAGCAGCAGGATGAACGCCGAGCAGGCGATGGCCACCCGGTCGCGGCGCAGCCGCGCCCACGCCAGCTGCCACGGGCTGCGCCCTGCCACCGGCTCGCTCACCACCATGGCGAGCTCGGCCGTCATGTCGTGCCTCCGGCCGCCCGGGCGAGGTTCTCGCCGGCCTGGACCGGGAAGTGGCACGCGGTCAGGTGCGCCGGCGGGTCGCTCTCGAGCGGGACCAGCGCGGGCTCGTCGGTGGCGCACCGGTCCTGCGCCTTGGGGCAGCGCGGGTGGAAGCGGCAGCCCGAGGGCGGGTCGACCGGGGACGGCACGTCGCCGGTGAGGATGATGCGCTCCCGGCGATCCGCGCGGTCGGGGTCGGGGACCGAGGCGGCGGACAGCAACGCGGCCGAGTAGGGGTGTCGCGGGTGGCCGTAGAGCTCGTCCGCCTCCGCCAGCTCGGCGAACTTGCCGAGGTACATCACCGCGACCCGGTCGCTCACGTGCTCGACCACCGAGAGGTCGTGGGCGATGAAGACGTAGGTGAGCCCGAACTCGTCCTGCAGGCTCTCCAGCAGGTTGATGATCTGGGCCTGGATCGACACGTCGAGCGCGGACACCGGCTCGTCGCACACGATCAGCTTCGGGCGCACCGCCAGGGCCCGGGCCACGCCGATGCGCTGGCGCTGGCCGCCGGAGAAGTCGGCGGGAAACCTGTTGTAGTGCTCGGGGTTGAGGCCGACGAGCTCCATCAGCTCCTGGACCTTGCGCCTGCGGTCGAGGCCGTCGGCCAGCCCGTGGATGGCGAACGGGTCACCGATGATCGACCCGACCCGGCGCCGCGGGTTCAGCGAGCCGTACGGGTCCTGGAAGATCATCTGGATCTCCCGGCGGACCGGCCGCATCCGCCGGCGGGACAGCGTGCTGATGTCCTGCCCGTCGAAGGTGACCGTGCCGGCGGTCAGCGGGTGCAGCCGGGTGATGCACCGGGCGAGCGTCGACTTCCCGCACCCGGTCTCGCCGACGATGCCCAGCGTCTCGCCCCGGCGGACCTCCAGGCTGACGCCGTCCACCGCGCGGACCGTACCGGTCTGCCGCTTGACCACGATCCCCTGCCGGATCGGGAAGTGCTTGACCACCCCGGAAAGGCGCAGCAACACATCCGGATCATCCACTTCGGACACCTTCCGCCTCGTCGACGCCGACCGGGTGGGCCGGCAGCCAGCAGGCCGACCGGTGTGCCGGCGTGCCGATGTCCCGCAGCTCGGGCAGGTCGGTGACGCACTTGTCCAGCACATAGCGGCAGCGTGGGTGGAACGCGCAGCCGCTCGGCACGGCGATCAGGCTGGGCGGCTGGCCGGGGATCGGCCGGAGCTTCCCGTGCGTGCCGGCCGCGCCCGGGATCGACTCCAGCAGTCCCTTGGTATACGGGTGATGCGGCTCGTAGTAGGCGGTCCGCCGGTCCGCGACCTCGACCACCTTGCCCGCGTACATCACCAGCACCGTGTCGGCGATCTCCGCGACCACCCCGAGGTCGTGGGTGATCACGATCAGCGCGGTGCCCAGCTCGTCGCGCAGGCGCCCGAGCAGGTCCAGGATCTGCGCCTGCACGGTGGCGTCCAGCGCCGTGGTCGGCTCGTCCGCGATGATCAGCTTCGGGTCGAGCGCCAGCGCCATCGCGATCATCGCGCGCTGCCGCATGCCGCCGGAGAACTGGTGCGGGTAGTCGTCGACGCGGGTCTCGGCCTGGGGGATGCCGACCATCCGCAGCAGCTCGATCGCCCGCCCGCGCGCGGCCTTCCTGGTGACGTGCTGGTGCGCCCGGATCATCTCGACGATCTGCCAGCCGACCCGGTAGAGCGGGTGCAGGCTCGACAGCGGGTCCTGGAAGATCGTCGAGATCCGCGCGCCGCGCACGGCGCGCAGCTCGTCGGCGCGCATGGACAGCAGGTCGCGGCCGTCGAACAGCGCCTGGCCCGTCACCTCGGCGCCGCGGGTCAGCCCGAGCAGGGTCTGGGTGCACACGGTCTTGCCGGACCCCGACTCGCCGACGATGCCCAGCGTCTGCCCGGCCTCGACGTCGAAGGACACCCCGCGGACGGCCCGCACGAGGCCGTCCGCGGTGGGAAACGTGACGCGCAGGTCGCGTACCGAGAGGAGGGTCATCCCGTCAGCTCGCCGGGTTCAGCCACACGTTGGTGTAGTCGTACTGCGCCGAGAACGGCCAGAAGAGCGCGTTGTGCACGCGGGTCGAGCGCATCAGCGGGGTGGACTGCGTCTGGAACGGGATGATCGCCGCGTCCTTCATGATCTGCACGTCCGCCGCGTGCAGGGCGGCGTCGGCCACCGACTGGCTGGTTGCCGCGAGCGCCTTGTCGATGTCGGCGTTGACCTGGGCGTTGTTGTAGTCGCCCCAGTCGGTCGAGCCCGGCCCGTAGGTCCGCCCGTCGAACAGCGGCTCGACGATCGCGCGGCCGTTGTTGCCGTACCAGTCGGGCACCCAGCCGGGCTCGGAGACGTCCCACACGCCGGAGCGCGCCGCGGTCGGGTCGGACAGGTACTTGCCGTAGTAGTCCGAGGCCGCCGACGGCTTGCCGACCACCTTGACGCCGCACTTGGCGAAGTCGGCCTGCACCGACTGGTAGACGTCCGGGTGCTTGCCGGAGGTGCGGTACACGTCGGTGAGCGTCAGGCCGTTCGGGTAGCCCGCCGCGGCGAGCATGCTCTTGCACTTCGCCGGGTCGCCCTTGCTGCCGGCCGTCGCGTACGGGTCGAACTGCTGGTAGCCGGCGTTGCCGGGCGGGATGACCTGGCCCAGCGGTGTGTTCAGGGACGGGCCGCCGTAGATCTGGCCCAGCGCCACCTTGTCGACCGCGTACTCGAGGGCCTGGCGCACCGCGACCTTGCCGAGAGCGCCGCCGTTGTTGGGGCTCTGCATGTTGAACACCAGGAACGGGCTGGTGTCGTAGTTCGGGTAGATGCCGAGCCGCGGGTCGGCGGCGGCCTTCAGGCTCGGCACGGCCGCGGTCGGCACGGTGGTGTCCCACTGGAGGTCCTGGGTGCCGGCCGCGATCTGCTGCTGCACGCCGTTCTCGTCCGGGCCGAGGGTGATCTGGATGCCGTCGACGTACTGGTGCCGCAACGGGTCCGCGCCCTGCGTCCAGGCCGGGTTGCGGCTCAGCACATAGGACTGGCTGGGCACGTACTTGGTGATCGCGTACGGGCCGTCGGAGATCGTGTGCTGGCGGAAGTTCGCGTCGTCGGGCAGGTAGGACAGGTACTCCACCGGTGCGGCCGAGGAGAACGGCAGCGCGAGGATGCTGGTGAAGTCGCCGGCGGGCGCGGTGAGGGTGAACCGGAGCGTGGTCGCGTCGACCGCCCGGATGCCGCTGATGTCGTGGGTGGTCATGAACTGCCGGAAGGACGCCACGTCCTGGGGAACCTTGGCGAAGGCCGCGCAGTAGCTCCGCATTCCGGCGATGGTGTTCTCGTAGTACCCGGGCGCGCCGACCGAGTTCTGGGTGGGGTTGCACAGCCGCTTGAAGCCGAGCACGAAATCCTGCGCGGTGACCGGGCGGGCCGGTGTGGTGTTCCACCTCGCGTCCGGCCGGAGACGAATGGTGTAGGTCCTGCCGTCGGCGCTGAGCCCGCCGTTGGCCGTCGTCGGCAGTTCGGTCGCGAGGTCCGGCGCCGGCTGCAACGCCGTCGTCCTGTCCGTCGTCGCCGGGTAGCTGAACAGCTGGCGGGTGAAGGCGCGCTCCAGCGAGTAGCTGGTCGTGTAGTACGCCGACGCGGTGTCCAGGTGGTCGACGTCCGCGTTGCCGACGATGCGTAACGTGCCACCCGTCACCGGCTGACCGGACGCGTTGACGTTGGCCGCCTGGTTGTAGCCGTAGCTACCGCCCTGGCCGCCGCTCGTGCCGGACGTGCCGTTGTTGCACGCCGCCACGCCCAAACAGACGATCGTGAGCGCGGACGCCGCCACCGCACCTCGACTGAACGCAACCATGGGTACCTCGCCGCATAGGTCAGGGGGTCCGCTCACCACCCTGGCGCGGAATGCGCAGCGACGGGCCGGGAGCGGAATTGGCGAATTGCCTCCGCGAGGCTAATCCGGCCGGACCGGCGGCGTGCCCGGTCCACCCGACCGTTATCGAAACATGACGGAAAAGTGGCCGTTCAGGCGCGTGCGCCGCGGCCTTTGTTGCGGAAAGTCGGAATAGTGCGAATTTGGCTCGCCGGGTAATTTTACGCTTTGCTCACATCGGCGTTCGTCGCTCATTGAAGGTAGCAGGAACGTGCCATTCCGGCTAGCCGGAAGAATTGTTGGCGGCTAGCGGGTGGGCGAGTTGCCGCTAGCCGTGACGACAGGGCGACCCCTCAGCAGCGATCCTGGCGTCATGTCCCGACGCCGACGTCCGGGCCGTCGGGCGCCCAGGCGGAAGGATCCGATCATGCTGTTCCGTCAGTTGGAGTACTTCGTGGCCGTGGCCACGGAGAAGCACTTCGCGCGCGCGGCGGACGCCTGCTACGTGTCGCAGCCGGCGCTGTCGACCGCGATCGCCAAGCTCGAACGCGAGCTGAACGTCACGCTGATCAACCGGGGGCACAACTACCAGAGCCTCACCCAGGAGGGCGAGCTGCTCGTGGTGTGGGCCAAGCGGATCCTTGCCGAGCAGGAGGCGTTCAAGGCGGAGGTGGCCGCCGTGCGGTCGGGCATCACCGGAACCCTGCGGCTGGGGACGGAGCCCACGGCGTCGACGACCCTGGTCCTTCCCGTGGCGGCGTTCCGCGCGCAGCACCCGCTGGGCAAGGTTCGGGTCCACTCCCGACTGTCTACTATGGAGCTTCGCCGCCGGCTGCGGGCGTTCGAGCTGGACGCCGCGATCGGGCACTTCGGCCCCGACGACCGGGAGGGCCTGGAGGTGTCGCCGCTGTACACGGAGCGGTACCTGCTGCTGGCCGCCGAGGAGCTCGTCGACGGGACCCAGCCCATGAAATGGGGGGACGCCGCCCGGTTGCCGCTCGCGCTGCTGACCCAGGACATGACCATTCGCCAGGTCATCGACCGCGCGTTCGCCGACAGCGGGGCCACGGTGACCCCGCAGCTGGAGACGGACTCGGTCGCGTCGCTCTACGCCCACGTGAGCATGGGTGCGTGTGCGAGCATCGTGCCGCACACCTGGTTGCGGGTGATGCCGCCGGGCGCCGGGACCAGGGCCGTCCGCCTGGTCGACCCGGACGCCACGGCGCAGGTCTCGGTGGCGATCCACGCCGCGGCCCCGGGATCGCTCACGGCCCGGGCGTTCGTGAGCGCGGCGACGGGCCTGTCGCTGGACGGTTTCTTCGACCAGGCGCTGCCGGCCCGATAACGCGACCCTTCGGCGTCAGTGCGCGTACTGCCCGTCCACCGCCCGCCGGTCGAGTGCGCCCTTGGCGGTGTGCGGCAGCGTGGGGACGACGTCGAGCCGGTCGGGTACCTCGAAGGCGGACAGCTTGTCGCGGCAGTACCGCAGGATCTCGTCGGGCCCGATGCTCTCGCCCTCGCACACGACGACGGCTGCGCCGACCCGTTCGCCGAGGACCGGGTCGGGGACGGCGAACACGGCGGCCTCCATGACGCCGGGACACCCGGCGAGGACGTCCTCCACGTGTTCGGGCGAGATCTTCTCGCCGCCGCGGTTGATCAGGTTCTTGAGGCGCCCGGTGAGGAACAGGTACCCGTCCTCGTCCAGAGCGCCGAGGTCCCCGGTGCGGAACCACCCGCCGGCGAAGCTGCGTGCCGTCTCGGCCGGGTCGCTGAGGTAGCCCTGCGCGACGGTGGGACCGTGCACCCACACCTCGCCCTCGGTGCCGGCCGGGACCGGCTCGCCGGCCGGGTCGAGCACGCGAAGGTCCACGCCGGTCGCCCGGCCGACCGACCCGTGCTTGAGCGGCCCGTTCCGTGGCAGCGGCTCGCTGGTCGTCTGGTGCGCGGTCTCGGTCATCCCGTAGGCCGACAGCAGCGGCACCCCGAGCGTGCGCTCCATCGCCCGGCCGGTGGCCGCGTTGAGGGGCGCGCTGCAGCTGCGCACGAACCTCAGCGGCGCGACCCCGGTCCCGGGGAACTCGCGCGCCGAGCGGGTCAGCAGGATCTCGTAGATCGTCGGGACCGCGGTGAACCACGTGGCGGCCGCGTCGTGCACGTCGGCCCAGAACGTGTGCGCCGAGAACCGTCCCCGCTCGGGGAGCAGCACGCAGCCGCCGCTGGCCAGGGACGCCAGCAACACCGCGAACAGCCCGTGACCGTGGAAGAACGGCATCACGGCGACCGTCGAGTCGCCGGGGCCCAGCTCGTAGCCGCCGCAGATGCCCTGCACGGCGGCGGCCACGTTGGCGTGCGTCAGCGGGACCATCTTGGCCCGGTCGGTGGTTCCCGCGGTGAACAGGACGAGGGCGTCCTGGGCCGAGATCTCGCGGTCCGCGCCCCGGACGTGTCGCACGGGAGGCGCGCCGGTGTCGAGCGTGGCCGTCGCCGTGCCGGCGGGGGACAGGTCCACCCGCAGGGTCCACACGGGAACGTCGGCCGGTGCGACCGGCGCGGGCGCGCCGACGAGGACGGCCTGCGCCCCCATCTCCTCCAGCCGGGCGGACAGCTCCGACTCGGGCAGTGCGGGATCCATCGGGGCGACCACCAGCCCGGCTCGCGCCGCCCCCAGGAGCCCGACGACGAACTCGGCCTGGTTGGCA
>NZ_DASWSJ010000049.1:0-10776 GCF_036402745.1 Actinophytocola sp.
CGTGAGCTTCTTCGGGATCGACGGCAGGTTGGCGCCCGGTGCGAGCGCCAGCGCGCAGTGCAGGCCGACGGTCGACCTGGCCGGGCCCGCGGCGAGCTGGCCCGCCTGCTCGGTCTGGTAGCGGTAGGCGTAGGTGTCCATACCGAGCAGCAGGCCCGCCGACGTGCCGACCTCCAGGAGGCCGACCGGCTTGCCGGCCTGCTTCGCGGCGATGGCGACCGCCGGATAGAGGAGCGCCGCCCGGCGGACCTCGTTGGTCTGGGTGACCCGCGTCGCGATCAGCTCGCGGACGCGGTCGGCACGCTCCAGCACGAACGTCCGGAACAGTGGCCACGTCCCCCCGTCGGGGCCGTAGCTGCCGCCGAGCGACGGGTAGTAGTTGGTGAGCTCGTGGAACGGCTCCGCCTGCAGGACCCGCTGGACCGCGGCGAACAGCAGCGTGGCGCCTGCCGACAACGCATCTGTGGCGGTGAGGAGACCGGCCACCTCGTCATCGTCGGCCGCGTGGCCCGCGAGGTGGCTGTACAGCGGGGAGATCGTCGCCGCGTGCTGGTCGGCGAACCACCGCAGGCGTCGACGGATCTCCTCCAGCGTCGCTGCGGTCATGTCCCTAGTCTGCCCGAGGCTCGGGCCGGCCGGGCTGTTCGCCTCCCCGCGCCTCGCCGTACGAGCGCTTCGGCACCAGCACCTTGCGCCGGAAGACGCAGACCACCGTGCCGTCCTGCTTGTACCCGCGGGTCTCGACGTAGACGACCCCCCGGTCGTCCTTGGACCGCGACGGCGTCTTCTCCAGCACCTCGGTCTCGCCGTAGATCGTGTCGCCGTGGAAGGTCGGCTTCACGTGCCGCAGCGACTCGATCTCCAGGTTCGCTATCGCCTTGCCGGAGACGTCGGGCACGGACATGCCGAGCAGCAGCGAGTAGACGTAGTTGCCCACGACGACGTTCTTGCCGAAGTCGGTGGTGTTCTCGGCGTAGTTGACGTCCAGGTGCAGCGGGTGATGGTTCATCGTGAGCAGGCAGAACAGATGATCGTCGTACTCGGTGACGGTCTTGCCCGGCCAGTGCTTGTACACCGCACCGACCTCGAACTCCTCGTAGTACCGACCGAACTGCACAGTTGCCCTCCGTACTCACGGCGACCGTCCGAACGGAAGGCAGTCTGCCAGGTGGAGTATCCTCGACAACTGGTGTGTGACTCCCCGCACCCGGACCCGAGGAGGTGAGGACGCGTGAGCGACCCGCATAACCATGACGGCGCACCTGGTTGCAGTACCACCCGCGTTCTCGCCGGCAGGGTCAGCTAGGCAGGCCCCTCGTGTTCCGGCCGGACGCTCCGGCGCCGGAGATCTCTGGCGCGTCGCGACTCGACGTAACACGCTGGAGGAACAGACATGCCTGCGATCCCCTCGCTCGGCGGCCTGAGAGGGCGTAACAACCGCCGCCCCGTCGTCCAGGCCACCCCCGAGCAGAACGCACACGTCATCGACTGCGCGGTCTACGTCAACGGCGAGCGGCTGCCCGGCCACTTCAGCCACGCCGACGCGGTGGCCGAGGTACGCAGGCGCCGCGACGGGTTCGTGTGGATCGGCCTGTACGAGCCGGACGAGGGCCAGATCCAGGGCATCGCGGACACCTTCGGCCTGCACGAGCTGGCCGTCGAGGACGCGGTCACCGCCCATCAGCGGCCCAAGCTGGACCGGTACGAGGAGACCTTGTTCATGGTCCTCAAGACGGTCCGCTACATCGCGCACGAGTCGCCCACCACGGCCAACGAGATCGTCGAGACCGGCGAGATCATGGCGTTCCTCGGCAAGGACTTCATCGTCACCGTCCGGCACGGCCGCCACTCCGGCCTCGCCAAGCTCCGCGAGGAGATGGAGGCGGAGCCCGAGCGGCTGCGGGTCGGGCCGGCCGCGGTCCTGCACGGCATCGCCGACCGGGTCGTCGACTCCTACCTCGCGGTCAGCGAGTCCTTCGAGAACGACATCGACGTCATCGAGGCCAGCGTGTTCGCCCCGCGCAGCCCGATCGGCGCCGAGCAGATGTACCTGATGAAGCGGGAGATCCTCGAGCTGCGCCGGGCCGTGATCCCGCTCGCCGTCCCGCTGCGCCGCCTCGCCGAGGGCTACACGCCGCTCGTGCCCGAGCAGGTCCGCTCCTACTTCCGCGACGTCGACGACCACCTCACCACGGTCTCCGAGCGCGTCGCGAGCTTCGACGAGCTGCTCACCACCCTGGTCGACGCCACGCTCGCCAAGATCTCGCTGCAGCAGAACACCGACATGCGCAAGATCACCGCGTGGGCCGCGATCATCGCGGTGCCCACCATGGTGGTCGGCGTCGAGGGGATGAACTTCGACTACATGCCCGAGCTGCACTGGCGGTTCGGCTATCCGATGGTCATGTTGGTCATCCTCGCGGCGTGCCTGATCCTGTACCGAATATTCCGCCGGAACCGATGGCTGTAGCTGGGCAGCCCGCGCGCATCGACCAGGCGTCGCGAACTGCTCAGCGCCATCCCAGGTAGGTAACCCGCCCGTGCTTCTGAGGGAGGTTCCCCCGTGACCCGGCTGCTCCTCAACCCCCGCTTCTGGGTGCTTGCTTTCGTACTCACCTGGCTCGCCCTGATCACCGTGCTGATCGCGATGGGACCGACCACGATCCCGGGCGGTGCCGGCGCAGGCGCACCCCGCTAGACACGCCGAACGGCGCCTTCGCGTGGAAGGCGCCGTTCGGGAACAGGTCAGTCCTCGTCGCCGATGACGGGGCTCGACGCCTTCTCCGGCTTGCCGAAGATGTCCTCGGGGTCGCCCACCAGGCGGCTGCGCGACTTGTGCTCGCCGCTGCCCTGCTGGCCCATGCCGCCCATCATGCCCATGGGCATCATCGGCATGCCCGCACCGCGGGCGGCACCCGAGCCACCACCCGACGCGGCCGCCGCCGCGGCGGTCCCCTCCGGCTTCGGCACCGGAGCCTGCTCGGTCGCCACCGTGTAGCCGCCGGGGCTCATGTTCGGCGCGCCCGCGCCCGCACCCAGGCTGCCGCCACCGCCACCGCCGACGCCACCCCCGCCGGCCCCGGCACTACCACCTCCGCCGCCGCCGGCCCCGAGCTCGGCGGCCTTCGTCTTGTCGTCGGCCGGAACCTTGGGCGTCTCCGGGACCTTCGGCTGCTGGAACGCCCAGTTCTCCTCGGGGAACGGGTGCGCCATGGTGATCTTCTGGAACTCCTGCGACCCGTCGACGCCCTCGCACAGCTGGACGAACGCCTCCAGCACCTGGCGCACTGCCTCGAACAGCTCCTTGGTGGGCCGCCGCATCAGGTCGAGGTACTGCCGGGTCCGCTCGTCGCCCTGGACGGGCATGACCATGCCCTCCGAGGCCGTCTCCGCGGTCTCGCCCAGCACCCCGGCCAGCTGCCGCACGATCTCGCGGACGCCCTCCGCGGTGACGTCCAGCGCGTCGGCGATGCCGAGCATGGCGTCGGACAGGTCGTGCCCGGCGAGCCCGACCTTCTGCATGTAGGCGATGAAGGAGTCCGCCGCCTCGCCGTCCCACGCCGCGTCGAGCTTGCCGAGCGGCTTGTTCAGCGCGTCGGTGACCTCGTTGGCGGCGTCGCCGACCAGCCGCCACCGGTCGGCCTCCGCGGACAGGTCGCTCCACCGGCCGACGACCGGCGCGAAGTACTCCTCCACCGGGTCCGGCACGCCGAGGTCGTGTGCGAGCTTGGACAGGTAGTCCAGGTGCCCGGCGAAGTCGTTGGCGATGTCGTTGCCGTCCTGGCCACCAGGGCTCCCCTGACCGTCCTGGTGGCCGGCCGGCAACACCGCCGGGCGCGGCTGCGGCACCCGCTCCGCGGCGACCGGCTCGTTCTCCTGCGTCGCGACCATGTCGGACCCCCTCAGCCCCGGCCCGGCTCGCGGCGCATGGCCGACGCGCTGGTCTCGTCGGAGTCGACGTACTTCGCGGAGACCTGCTGCAGGCCCGTCGACGCGGACTTGAGCGCCTCGACCGCGCGGGCGAGCTGGTCGCGCAGCTGACCGGCGGCCCGCGAGTAGGCCTGCGTGGTGTGCACGGTCCGGCCGAGCTGGCCGAACGACTCGTCGGTCAGCGGGTCGGTGGACATCGTCTGCACGCCCTCACCGAGCGCCTCGGCGCTCTTCGCGGTGAGCTCGGCGTAGCCGCCGACCCAGTCTGCGTCGAACTTGATCCCGGTCACGGGCGCACCTCTCGGCTGACGGCAGGGACGTCGGTGCTCCGACGATAGGACAGCCGACCGGGTTCCCGTACCGCCGGAAGTCGCGCTATCCGCCGCCGGACTGGCCGCTGCCGCCCTGCCCGGCGTTCGCGGACGTCGACGGGTACTCACCCGAGCCGTAGGGCACGGAGTCGAAGCTCTGCTCCACGTCCCGCGCGGACAGCGACGCCCCGTCGGGCAGCAGCTTGATGATCTCCCGCGACGCCGGTCTCTGGTCGTCGAGGCCGAGCACCTGGGCGGTCGCCTCGTCCGGCACGCCGTACTTCACGCCGCGGTCGGAGATCAGCGTGATCTGCCCGGTCCGGAAGTCCTGCGCCGAGGTGGCCTGGCGGACCACGGCGGCCCGCCCGGGCGGCATGTAGAAGTGGTCGACCCGGATGCCGTCCGCGCTCGGTGTGGACACGTCCACCGACGCCGAGTTGCCCGCCGAGTCCCTCGGCACCCCCGGCACCGCCTTGCCGACGTGCACCGACGTGCGCTCGATCATGCTGTCGCCCTCGCCGGACACGGTCCAGCCCAGGCATGCGACCGGGTAGTTCCCCGGCTGCAGCACCTCCGTGCGCCGCGCAGGGAAAGTGAGGTCGTCGATGCGGTCGTCGATCACCGGGCTGCGGCTCACCACCTCGGGCGAGAGCCGCGGCGGGTCGGGCGCGCCGATGTTGTCGAAGTAGCGGATGAGGTCGGCCGTGGTCTGGCTGATCCGCTCGATGCCCTTGTCCAGGACGACGTAGTACGCCGGTGCCTCACCGGTGGGCTGCACGCTGAACACGGCGCCGACGGCGAGGTTGTCCCCCATGGCGAAGCTCGGTTGCGAACCCCGGCCGGCGATGTCGGGGCTGACCAGCTCGGCCTTCTCGGGGATGGCGTTGAGCAGGCCGGTGGTGACGTTGCGGATGTCCTTCTCGTCGATGTTCAGCGCCGTCCGGACGTACTGGTCGGCCATGTTGACCTTGGCGCGCACGGTGTTGGTGTTCGGCAGGTTCGCCGTCGCCGGCGTGCGGTAGACGAGGTAGACCTCCTTGTTGGGGGCCCGTACGAGCAGCGACTCGTTGTCCTTGAGCTCGGGCCCGAGGTCGTTGACGCCGGCGATGACGGTGGTCTCCACCTTGTTCTGGCTGGCCGGGTCGGGCAGGTCCTTGTCGAGGATGTACTGGTCGCAGACCGTCCAGTACGGGTCGATCCGCTGGTCCTTGCTGGGCAGCAGGTCCGGCCCGTCCGGGATGCCGACCTTGCGGCCGCGCTGGATGTCGCGCAGCTCGTTGTCGTCGATCAGCGACGGCGCCACCACCTGCTGGGACCCCTTGTTGACCGGCCCGCTGTTGCCGCCCACCTGCTTGCTCTGGTCCTGGTTACCCAGCGACCGCGCGTAGAGCATCAGCCGCGCCGACGCGAGGTTGAACGTCGGGATGAGCTTGGCCTGCGGCTGGGCGAGGAACACGTAGACCTGCCCGGACGGCTTGCCGATGACGATGCCGTCCTTGTCCGGGACTTTCGGCTTCGGCGCCAGGATCCCCCAGATCAGGAAGCCGAGCAGACCCAGCGCGGCCAGGCAGACCCCCACGATGGTGGCTCTGCTGTGCGTGCGCATCGGGTCGTGCAGCATTACGGCGTCCTTGCGGACCAGCGCTGACTGCATCCGGCGCAGCACGAAGCGATACGCCTGAACCTGGGACTTGGTGGTTGGTGTCGATGGCATTCTCGCCTCTACTGCTCCCCGCTCGCGGTACCGTTTCGCAGGATAGACCCACAGGCATCGGTTGCATGTCGGTTCTCCACGAACCGGCACAATCGAACCGCCCGCAGCACGGCTACGAGGGGAAGATCGAGCGGATGTCGGTGAGCACTCCACCACGGCAGGGCAGGACGCCACCGCCGGGGCAGCCGCCGAGACCGCCGGGCCGCGGTGGCGGTCCGGGCGGGAACGGACCGCAAGGACCAGGGCCTGGGGGGCCGGGCGGACCAGGGGGGCCGGGCGGACCAGGCGGACCTGGTGGGCCGCCGACCGGGCCGGGCGCCGGACCGCGGCCGCCGGGCCAGCCACCCCGCCCGCCGCTGTCGGCCCGCCGCCGCACCAGCGGCGCGAGCCTGGGCGCGCTGCCCGTGTCCAACCTCGTGGTGCTGGAGATCGCGGTCGCGATCGGCCTGGTGCTGCTGGCCATCAGGAACGACGCGATCATGGTCTACGTGGCCATCGGCATCGCCGTCATCGGCCTGCTGATCGCCGCCATCCGCTGGCGCGGCCGCTGGTTCACCCAGTGGATCAAGCTCACCGTCAAGTACGCGTTCCGCTCGCACACGAGGGTGAGCAAGCCCACCACGCCGGTGAGCATCGACAGCATCGCCGACGAGGAGGGCACCCAGGTCACCGGTCCGGACGACCCGCGGGTGAGCCTGCTGCGCCTGGCCGTGCCGGACCTTGTCGTGGCGCACGGCACCGACCACGAGCGGCGCCCGCTGGGCCTGGCCTGGCACGAGAGCACCTGGACCGCGGTGCTGCTGGTCGACCCGGCGCCCGCGCTGGTCACCCAGGTCGGCGGCGCGCCCAACCTGCCGCTCGGCGCGCTCGCGCCGTGCCTCGAGGACCGCGGCGTCGTGCTCGACGCCATCCAGGTCATCTGGCACTGCTACCCCGGCAGCGCCGCGCTGCCCCCGAACTCCCCTGCGCTGGCCTCCTACATGGAGGTGCTCGGCCCGCTGCCGGCCGCCGCGCGGCGCACCACCTGGGTCGCGGTCCGGCTGGACCCGCGCCGGTGCCCGGCCGCCGTGCGCGAGCGCGGCGGCGGCGTGCTCGGCGCGCACCGGGCGCTGATCGGCGCGCTGTCCCGGGTGCGCAACGCGCTCGAGTCGCGTGGTGTGCCGACCCGTCCGCTCGACCCGGACGAGCTGCTCAAGGCCGGCATCTCGGCCGCCGAGCTCACCGCGGTCGCCGGCTCCAACCAGCGGGTGGGCCTGCGCGAGCGGTGGACCGGCGTCACCGCGGCCGGCGTCGGGCACGCGAGCTACGCGATCACCGGCTGGTCACGCGGCAAGGCGGCGCAGAGCCTCAACGCGCTCACCGGCGTCCGCGCGCTGTCCTCGACGGTCGCCGTGTCGATCGCCCCGGGCGGCGAGGACAACAAGGTCGGGCTGCGCGGGCTGGTCCGGGTCAGCGCCCGCACGCCGGCCGAGCTCGAGTACGCCGACGGGCGGCTGTCCACGATCTCCGACCGGCTGGGCATCACGCTCACCCCGCTGCGCGGCCTGCAGGTCGCGGGCCTGGCCGCCACGCTGCCGCTGGGAGGCCGGGCATGAGCGAGCGAGCGAATCGGTGTCACCGGGCGACCGCGCGCGGCGCGACCGAGCCTGTGAAAGGTAGGGCGTCGTGAGTGGATCCAGCAGGTTGATGGAGACGCAGGCCGGAACCGGCCTGAGCCAGGAGTTCCTGGTCGAGGCCGCCATGCTCGACGCGGTGAGCCCGAGCGGCGACCGCGGCGGCATGATGCTCGGCTCGGGCCTGCAGGGCGAGCCGCTGACCATCTCGGCGCTGCGCCCGGCACCTACCCGGATCGTGCTGGTCGGCGGGTTGTACATGGCCCGCCAGGTGGCGCTGCGGGCGATGGCCGTGGGTGCCTGGGTAGTCGTCGCCACCGGCCGGCCGGCCGCGTGGCAGGTGCTGCAGAAGGCCGCGGGCAACGGGCCGGACGGGCGACCGGCGCCGCTGGTGCAGATCCGCCGGCTGACCCCGGTGGAGCTGCCCCGGCCGTCCGAGGACGGGCCGCTGCTCGTCGTGCACGACGGAGGGCCGACCCCGCAGGAGCTGTTCCCGCCGCGCTCGCCGTGGCAGACCACGGTGTACGTGCTGCCCTACATGCACCCGCAGGCCGGCGCCACGGCCAACGCCGCCGACCTGGTGCTGCTGCAGCGCCTGCCGGTGGGCCAGGCCCAGCTCGCGGCCCGCATCTGGCGGCTGCCGCCGCCGATGGTGCACCAGCTGACCACGCTGGCCGACGACCAGGTCGTCGCGCTCGGCCGGAACCTGTGGAAGCCGCTGCGGCTGGTCACCACCCAGAAGGAGCAGGCGATCCTGGGCCCGGTGCGCCGGGGCGACTGAGGTACCGCCAGGTGGCAGCTCGGCCGGGTTCTCGGGCCGAGCTGCTTCGGTCCGGCACACGACCGCGCAGGTCGTCGCCGGCATCGACCGGGTCGGCACCAACCCGATCAGCGGCGTTCACTGAGTGCGACTCCGCTTCCGATCTCCGCGCCGGTGCGTGACGGGACGCGGCAGGTGGAGGAATTCGCTGGGCCGCCTGGATCAACTTCTTCCCAGCATGTCGCCAAAACGTTCATAAGTCGCAGAGCGAACGCGGCCGACTCTCTTGCGTGACCGCGATCCCACGACGAATGTTGAGTGCGTTCGCTTGCGAACAACCCACTCCATCCCCCATCCACAGTCGACCCCGTCGAGGGCGGGGGGTCCGCTGTGCCCTGCAAAGGAGACCAGGTAATGGGAGAGTCCCGGGTCATCTCGAAGAGACGGATTCTCGGCGCCTCGCTCGCCGCGGCGTCCGCCGTCGTGATGAGCGTGAGCCTCGGGTCCACGGCGCAGGCCGCCGAGGGCCAAGTCCTGTACGCCAACTCGGCGGACGCGATCAAGGGCAGCTACGTCGTCGTGTTCAAGGACTCGGCGGTGTCCGCGCAAGGCGTCGGCGCCCAGGTGTCCAGCACGGCCGCGAAGTACGGCAGCAAGGTCGCCTACACCTACAAGTCCGCCTTGCGCGGCTTCGCGGGCACGATGAGCGACCAGGCCGCGCGCCAGCTCGCCGCCGACCCCAGCGTGGCGTACGTGCAGCAGAACCGGACCGTCCGGATGACCACGGACCAGCTGAACCCGCCGTCGTGGGGACTGGACCGGGTCGACCAGCGCAACCTGCCGCTGGACAGCAAGTACACGTACACCACCACCGCGAGCGGCGTCACCGCGTACGTGATCGACACGGGTATCCGCACCACCCACCAGGAGTTCGGTGGTCGGGCCGTGTGGGGCACCAACACCACCGGTGACGGCAACAACACCGACTGCAACGGCCACGGCACGCACGTCTCCGGCACCATCGGCGGCTCCACCTACGGTCTGGCGAAGGCCGTCCGGCTGGTGGCCGTCAAGGTGCTCGACTGCGCCGGCTCCGGCTCGTTCGCCGGTGTCGCGGCCGGCATCGACTGGGTGACCACGAACCACACCTCCGGCCCGGCCGTGGCGAACATGAGCCTCGGCGCCTCGGGTTCGGACGCGGCGACCGAGACCGCGGTGCGGAACTCGATCAACGACGGTGTGGTCTACGGCATCGCGTCTGGCAACTCCAACGCCGACGCCTGCAACTTCACCCCGGCCCGCGTGGCCGAGGCGATCACGGTGAACGCCTCGACGAGCTCCGACGCACGGGCCTCGTTCTCGAACTTCGGCACCTGCACGGACATCTTCGCGCCGGGCGAGAGCATCACCTCGTCGTGGAACACCAACGACACCGCGTCCAACACGATCAGCGGCACGTCGATGGCCACCCCGCACCTGGTGGGCGCCGCGGCCCTGTACCTGGCCGCCAACCCGACCGCCACCCCGGCGGCCGTCCAGTCGGCGCTGAAGGCCAGCGCCACGACCAACAAGATCACCAGCCCGGGCACCGGCTCGCCGAACCTGCTGCTCTACACCGGCACCGCCGCCAACCCGCCCCCGCCGCCGCCGAACCCCTGCCCTGCGGCGACCAACGGGACCAACTACACGATCAACGACAACGCTACCGTGAGCAGCCCGATCAGCATCTCCGGCTGCACCGGTAACGGCGGCGCCGCGGCCACCGTCGAGGTGCACATCGTGCACACCTACATCGGTGACCTGGTCGTCGACGTCGTCGCGCCGGACGGGTCGGTCTACAACCTGCACAACCGTGCGGGCGGCAGCGCCGACAACATCAACCAGACCTACACCGTCAACCTGTCGAGCGAGGCAGCCAACGGCACCTGGAACCTCCGGGTCCGCGACGCCGCTTCACTGGACACCGGCTACATCGACAGCTGGACTCTCGACCTGTGACCGTCTCTGACGTCGCTGACCTCCGCTGACGTCACTGTGTGATCGGGTTTGCTGAGCGGCGCGTTCCCTTCGGGGGCGCGCCGCTCAGTGCTTTCCCTGGGGCCGCGGCCGCCCGGCTCGTCCCGGCAGTTGTCCACAGGCCGGCCAGTGCCACCACGCCACTGCGGGTGACCCCCAGCGGTGACCCGGACGCGTGCCCCGGCGGCATGCTCAGCCTGAAAGATGGAAAATTGTGATGGGGTTGTCGATCCCGGCTATCGTCGTTCGACGCGTAGTCGAAGGCGCCCGCAGGGGGCGGGCGCTCAGTGAACGATCACCGGCTACCCAGACACCAAGGACACTCCCATGACTGAACTGAACGCGGAAACTGCCCGGCGCGCGATCGTCGAACACACCCGGCGTCTGGCGGAATCGGCCGCCGCGGCCGGACCTGACGCCGCCGTGCCGACA
>NZ_DASWSJ010000050.1:0-17130 GCF_036402745.1 Actinophytocola sp.
CCGACGGCATCGTTGGACTTCGGACGCGGCCGGTCGTAGTCGAGGCCGGCGTCGGCGAAGAGGACGATCGACGCGTCGCCCAGGCGTAGCTCGGCGTGGACGAGCACGCCGTCCTCGTTGTCCCAGCGCAACGTGGTCTCGAAGCCGAACGCTCGCTCCAGCCACGCGAGGGCGGCCGGGGCGTCGCGGTAGCTGAAGTAGCTGTGCAAGGTCGTCATGGCACGAGCCTCGCAGCCACTGCGGACAGATCCTGTCCTCAGCGGAATTCCGGCTGGCCGCGAAACTCAATCCACCAGGTCAGCGCGCCCGGCTGGTACAAGTACACGTACGCACCAGTGCAGGAAAGGACGAGGTGGCCATGGCTCAGCAGGTTCGGGGCGTCATCGCCAGGTCGAAGGGCGCTCCGGTCGAGATCGAGACGATCGTCGTGCCCGATCCGGGGCCGGGCGAGGCGGTGGTCACGGTCCAGGCCTGCGGCGTCTGCCACACCGACCTGCACTACCGCGAGGGCGGCATCAACGACGAGTTCCCGTTCCTGCTCGGGCACGAGGCGGCCGGCGTCGTCGAGTCCGTCGGCGAGGGCGTCACCAGCGTCGAGCCGGGCGACTACGTGATCCTCAACTGGCGCGCCGTGTGCGGCACCTGCCGCGCCTGCCTGCGCGGCCGGCCCTGGTACTGCTTCAACACGTTCAACGCCGCCTAGCCGATGACGCTCACCGACGGCACGAAGCTCTCCCCGGCGCTGGGCATCGGCGCCTTCGTCGAGAAACGCTGGTCCACAGTGGACAGTGCACGAAGGTCGACCCGGCCGCGTCGCCGGCCGCGGCGGGACTGCTCGGCTGCGGGATCATGGCCGGCATCGGCGCCGCGGTGAACACCGGCGGGGTCACCCGCGGCGACAGCGTCGCGGTCATCGGCTGCGGCGGCGTCGGCAGCGCCGCGGTCGCGGGTGCCGCGCTCGCCGGCGCCACCAAGATCATCGCGATCGACCTGGACGACCGGAAGCTCGAGTGGGCCAGGAAGTTCGGCGCCACGCACACGGTCAACGCGGGGGCCGGCGACGTGGTGGAGGCGGTGCGGGAGCTCACCGGCGGGTTCGGGGCGGACGTCGTGATCGAGGCGGTCGGCCGGCCGGAGACCTGGAAGCAGGCGTTCTACGCGCGCGACCTCGCCGGAACGGTCGTGCTCGTCGGCGTGCCGACGCCGGACCTGCGCCTGGAGCTGCCGATGATCGACCTCTTCTCCCGCGGCGGCTCGCTCAAGTCCAGCTGGTACGGCGACTGCCTGCCCTCGCGCGACTTCCCGTACCTCATCGACCTCTACCTGCAGGGCAAGCTGGACCTCGACGGGTTCGTCACCGAGACCATCGCGCTGGACCAGCTCGAGGAGGCGTTCGCCAAGATGCACCACGGCGACGTGCTGCGCTCGGTGGTGGTCTTCTGATGGCTGCCCGCGTGGAGAAGGTCGTCACCTCCGGGACGTTCAACCTCGACGGCGGCAGCTGGGACGTCGACAACAACGTCTGGCTCCTCGGCGACGACCGCCAGGTGCTGGTGATCGACGCCGCACACGACGCGCACGCCATCGCGGCCGCCGTCGGTGACCGGGAGGTGCTGGCGATCGCGTGCACGCACGGTCACGACGACCACGTCAACGCCGCGCCGGCGCTGTCGGAGCTCGTCGACGCGCCGGTCCTGCTGCACCCGGCCGACGACGTGCTCTGGCGGCTCGCGCACGAGGACGCCCGGCCGGCCGACTCCCTCGCCGACGGTGACGTGCTGACGGTCGCCGGGGTCGACGTGCGGGTGCTGCACACGCCGGGCCACGCGCCCGGGGCGGTGTGCTTCCACGTGCCTGCGCTGGGCGTGGTGTTCACCGGGGACACGCTGTTCAACGGCGGTCCGGGCGCCACCGGCCGGTCGTACTCGGACTTCCCGACGATCGTCGACTCGATCCGGGACAAGCTGCTGACCCTGCCGCCGGAGACCAGGGTGCACGCCGGCCACGGCGACGACACGACGATCGGCGCCGAGGCACCGCACGTCGAGGAGTGGATCGCCCGAGGTCACTAGCCGTGGCCTAACCTCATCCGTAGGATTGTCGACAATCTACTGGAGGAGTGCTGATGGCTGAGCTGTCCCCGATTCTCAAGCAGGCGACGCCGGTGCTGGCCGAACGGGGCGAGGGGGTGTACCTGTTCGGCGAGGACGGGCGCCGGTACCTGGACTTCACCGCCGGCATCGGGGTGACGAGCACCGGGCACTGCCATCCCGCCGTGGTCAAGGCCGTGCAGGAGCAGGCGGCGAAGCTGATCCACGGCCAGTACACGACCGTGATGCACCGGCCGCTGCTGACGTTGTCGGAGCGGCTGGGGGAGGTCCTGCCGGCCGGGTTGGACGCGTTGTTCTACGTGAACTCCGGCAGCGAGGCGGTGGAGGCGGCGTTGCGGCTGGCCCGGCACGCCACGGCCCGGGCCAACGTCGTGGTCTTCCACGGGTCGTTCCACGGGCGGACGATCGGCGCGGCGTCGATGACCACGTCCGCGACGAAGTTCCGGGCCGGGTTCGCGCCGCTGATGGGTGGCGTGGTCGTGGCGCCGTTCCCGACCGCGTACCGCTACGGCTGGAGCGAGCAGGAGGCGACGCGGTTCGCGCTGCGGGAGCTGGACTACGTGCTGGCCACGCTGACGGCGCCGGCCGAGACGGCGGCGTTCTTCGTCGAGCCGGTGCTGGGCGAGGGCGGGTACGTGCCGGCGAACACGGAGTTCATGCAGGGCCTGCGGGAGCGCGCGGACCGGCACGGGATCCTGCTGGTGGTCGACGAGGTGCAGACGGGCTTCGGACGGACCGGCCGGTTCTGGGGCCACGAGCACTTCTCCGTCCGGCCCGACGTCGTGATCACGGCGAAGGGGCTGGCCAGCGGTTTCCCGCTGTCGGCGATCGCGGCGCCGCGGGACCTGATGGCGAAGGCGTGGCCGGGCTCGCAGGGCGGGACGTACGGCGGGAACGCGGTCGCGTGCGCGGCGGCGGTGGCGACGCTGGATGTCGTGCGGTCGGAGGGTCTGGTCGAGAACGCGGCGGTGATGGGTGCCCGGTTGCGGGAGGGCCTGTCGAAGGTGGCCGCGGACGTGCCGGCGATCGGTGACGTGCGGGGGCTGGGACTGATGCTGGGCAACGAGTTCGTGAACCGCGACGGCGACCCGGACCCGGCCGCGGCGGCGCGCGTGCAGCAGGCCGCGGCGGCCGCGGGGCTGTTGCTGCTGACCTGCGGCGCGGCGGGGAACGTGGTGCGGATGATCCCGCCGCTGGTGGTGAACGCCGACCAGATCGACGAGGGCCTGGGGCTGTGGCGGGAGGCGATCGCGGCGGTGTGAGGCGCGGCCTCCGGCCCCCGGTATCCAGCGTAGTGATCGGCACCGACAGTTCCGGGCGATGTCGGGCGAGCCTGTGGACAGGCGGCCTCTCGAGCCGGCTTGTGCACAGGCCGGCCCGGCGAAACGCCCGGAACCAAGCCAGCTCAACCAGGGAGTTACCCACTGGACCTAGGGTCAGCTCGGGTGCACCGACGACAAGGGTTGAGGCGCATGGGCGAGCGGACGGATACCGGCCGGATCGAGATCGGGACCGTGGTGATCGGCGCCGGATTCTCCGGTCTGGGTATGGCCATCCAGTTCCGAATGGACGGTCGAACCGACTTCGTGGTCCTGGAGAAGGCCGACGATCTCGGCGGTACCTGGCGGGGCAACACCTACCCCGGCTGCGGCTGCGACATCCCGTCGTATGTGTACTCGTACTCCTTCGAGCAGAATTCGGACTGGACGCACACCTATCCCCTGCAGCCGGAGATCCTGGACTACCTGAAGCGGATCGCGGACAAGTACCGGCTACGCGACTCCATCCGGTTCGGCGTCGAGATGACCGCGGCACGGTGGGACGCCGACGAGCGGCGCTGGCACGTGGCCACCAGCACCGGGCAGGTCTATGTCGCCCAATTCCTGGTGACCGGTATCGGCTCCCTGCACGTTCCCTACGTCCCCCAACTGCCCGGGCTGGACCGGTTCACGGGTGCGGTGTTCCACTCCTCACGGTGGAACCACGACCTCGACCTCAGGGGCAAGCGGGTGGCGGTGATCGGCACCGGGTCCAGCGCCGTGCAGTTCGTTCCGAAGATCGCCGAGACGGTCGCCGAGTTGCACCTGTTCCAGCGCACCCCGGCGTGGGTCCTACCCAAGACCGAGGCGCCGACCCCGACGTGGTTACGCACCGCCCTGCGCTGGGTGCCGGGCCTCAAGCGGGCCTACCGCACCCTGCTCTACTGGCTACTCGAGTCGCGGGCCATCCCGTTCAACTGGCTTCCCGTCCTGATCAGGGGTGGGCAGGCGATCGCCACCCGGCACATGCACAAGTCGATCTCCGATCCGGCGCTGCGCGCCAAGCTGACGCCGAACTACAAGCTGGGTTGCAAGCGGGTGGTGATGTCCGACGACTTCTACCCCGCGCTGTGCCGCGACAACGTGGAGTTGGTCACCGACTGGATCACCGAGATCGGCCAGGACTGCGTGGTCGACACCGCCGGGGTCGACCGAAAGGTCGACGCGATCATCTTCGGTACCGGGTTCCACGTCACCGACGCCTTCCACCGGCTCCACATCACCGGCCGGGATGGTCGTGACCTGGCCAGCCAGTGGCGCGCCACCGGGAACGAGACCCATCTCGGCATCACCACCGCCGGGTACCCGAACCTGTTCTTCCTCCTCGGCCCCAACACCACCGTCGGCCACAACTCCACGGTCTTCATGATCGAGTCTCAGATCCGCTACATCGCCCAGGCCATTCGATGCACCGAACGTGCGAAGGCGGACGCCATCGAGGTCAGACGCAGCGCGCAGAACCGGTTCCAGGCCGACATCCAGCGCAGGCTGGTTCGCGGAGTCTGGAGCACCGGCGGCTGCGACACCTGGTTTCTGGACAGCAACGGGGTCAACCGGGCACTCTGGCCAGGGTTCAGCTGGCGTTACCGGCTGCGCACCCGCAAGGTCGATCCGGCCGACTTCCAGTTCACCCCGGCGCCGACTCCCAACCGCCGGGCCTCCGTTCCCGTCGCGGCGTCCGCGGCGAGTTGAGGTACCGGGACTCCCGAAGCGATCGCCGGAACTGTCGGTGCCGATCGCTAGGCTGGTTACCGGGGGCCGGAGGCCAATGCCGTCACGTCAGCGTCTCGGCGTAGTGCTTCGTCAGCTCCTCGGTGCGGTCCTTCGGCCACGGGCGGATCTCGCCGTGCACCGCCGCGAAGAACAGGTCCAGGTGCACGTGCCACGCGGCCAACGCGGTCGCCCGGAGATCGGCCAGGGACGCCGGCACGGTCTGGGTCAGCTCCACCCGCACGCCGAGCTTCTCGTCCGACGTGATCGTCCAGCGAACTCGGCCGGCCGGCGCGCCGTCGTGCAGCCACTCGTACTCCAGCTCGTGCGGCTCCTCGGTCACCGTCACCCGGCCGGCCGGAACATACGCGTTCGTCGCGCGCAGCGGTGGCTCGCCGCCGACCTCGGGATCGTGGTCCTCGACGATCAGGGCCCACACGTCGGCCGGCGGCTTCCACACGAGGTCACGGCCGAACCGCAGCTCGAAACCACCGTCGACGGGCCGCACCGAACCCTCGCCCAGGCCGAACTCGTCGATGTAGCGCCCCATCGCCCCGAGCCAGTCGTCGAACGGCGCCGGCTTCTCGCCGTCCAGCTGGGCCACGAGCGCGTCGAGGCACGAGTCCCAGCCGGCCGCCGTCCGGCCCGCGCCGAGCTTGCCGACCCAGCCGCCGCCCATCGTCTGGGTGAACACCAGCCGGCAACCGTCACCGTCGGGCATCAGCTCGATCCGCAGCACGTCCAGGTTCCACCGGAACATGTACACCTTCGGCGGATCGACCTCGAGCACCTCGCCGTCCCACGAACCCTCCACCACGGCATCGGCCGGGAACGTGAAGCGCATCGGCGCACCCGGCCGCAGCTCGGCCTCGACCGTCGCCGGGAACCAGTGGCCCATCTCGGCCGGGTCGCTCACCACCCGCCACACCTTGGCGGGCGAGTGGCGCAGCCGGCGCTCGAACCGCAGCACCGGCTGCCCGTCGATCGTCTGCAAAGTCGCACGCTCGGTCACGGTGAATCAGTCCTCCATCTCGTCCAGGCGACGTTCCAAGGCGTCCAAACTGTCCGTCCACATGCGACGGTACGGCTCGAGCCACGAGTCGATCTCGGTCAGCGGCTCCAGGCGCAGCCGGTACCACCGGCGCTGCGCGTCCTGCCGTACCTCCACCAGCCCGGCACCGCGCAGCACCCTCAGGTGCTTCGACACCGTCGGCTGCGTCAGCGCCAGCCGCTCGACCAGCTCGCCGACCGGCCGCTCACCCTCGCGCAGGAGATCGAGGATCTCCCGCCGGCGCGGCTCGGCCAGCACCTCGAATGTAGATGCCATGACAGCAATATAGCCCACATGGCATGTGCGCGCTACGCGGCCCCGAGGATGCCCAGCAGCCGGGCCACCTCGGCGGCCACGGCCGACCGGCCGGCGCCGAGGTACTTGCGGGTGTCCACAACCTCGGGGTTCGCCGCGAGGAAGGCCCGCACGGTGGCGGTGAACGACTTGTTCAGCTGCGTCGCGATATTGATCTTCGTCATGCCCGCGCCGACCGCGCGGGTGAGGTCGGCGTCCGGCACGCCGGACGACCCGTGCAGCACCAGCGGCACCGGCACCGTGGCGTGCAGCCGGGCGATCAGGTCCAGGTCGATCGCAGCGTCCCGGGTGAGCATCGCGTGTGACGTGCCGACCGCCACCGCCAGCGCGTCGATCCCGGTGGCCTCGACGTAGGCCCGCGCCTCGTCCGGGTCGGTCCGCGCGCCCGGCGCGTGCACGCCGTCCTTGCCGCCCACCTCGCCCAGCTCCGCCTCGACGTACACGCCGGCGGCGTGGCAGTGCGCCGCAACGTCCGAAGTGGACAGTACATTGTCCGCATAGGACATCGTGGACGCGTCGTACATCACCGAGCCGAAGCCCAGCCGCACCGCCTCGTGCACCAGGTCGACGTCGGTGGCGTGGTCGAGGTGCACCGCGACCGGGGCGGTCGACGCCCGCGCGACCGCCAACGTGGCCTGGCCCAACGGTTCCAGCGAGCCGTGGTAGCGCACCGCGTTCTCGCTGATCTGCAGCACCACCGGCGCGCCCGCCTCCTCGGCGCCCGCGACCAGCGCCTCGGCGTGCTCGAGCTGGATGACGTTGAACGCGCCCACCCCGCGGCCGGCCTTCGCGGCGGCGCCGACGATCTCAGCGGTCGGCGTGAGCATCCAGTACCTCCACACGGGGCGCCAGGCGCCGGTAGGTGTCCAGGTCGACGTCGCCGGCGAGCGGGCCGGCGACCGCGGCGGCGGACAGCGCGACCGCGTCGGCGAGCCGCTCGGGCCAGGGCGTGCCCGCCGCGAGCCCGATCGCCAGCGCGGCCACGCACGCGTCGCCCGCGCCGGTCGGGTTGCCGTGCACCGGCTCGGGGCACGGCACCCGCCACGTCCCGTCGCCGGTCACCGCCAGCAGGCCGGCCGGGCCGAGCGACGCGACGACCGCGCCGGCACCCCGCTCGCGCAGCCACCGCGCGGCGGCCGGCGGGTCGTCGATGCCGGTGGCCGCGGCCAGCTCGCCGGCGTTGGGCTTGACCACCCGCGGGTGCGCGGCGAGACCGGCGACCAGCGGCCGGCCGGCGGTGTCCAGGATCGCCGGCGTTGCCGTCGCGCCGATCAGCTGCGCGTAGGCGTGGTCGGGCAGGCCGGGTGGCAGGCTTCCGGCCAGGACGACGACAGCCGCCCGCGTGGCGAGCGAGTGGTAGGTGGCGACGAACCGCGTCCAGTCCTCAACGGACACTCGCGGACCCGGCTCGTTGAAGGCCGTGGCCACACCGTCCTCAGTGGACACGATGGTGACCGTGCGGCGGGCCGGCGCGTCGACGTCGACGAGCGCCTCCCGGATGCCCGCGGTGTCGAGCTCGGCCCGGATCGCGCGGCCGGTGTCGCCGCCGGCGAACCCGGTGACCAGCGTGTCGTGCCCCAGCGCGTGCAGAACCCGCGCCACGTTGACGCCCTTGCCGCCGGCCCGCGTGCCGCCCGGCTCGACCCGGTGCTCGGTGCCCGGAGCCAGGGTGGGCACGCGGTAGGTGACGTCGAGCGCCGCGTTCAGCGTGACGGTCAGGATCACCCGACCGCCCGCCACGCCATGATCGCCGAGCCGATGCAGCCGGCGTTGTCACCGAGCGACGCGCGCACGATCTTGGGCACCCGCTGGAACGTCATCCGGCCGACGAGCGCCGCGCGCAGCGGCACGAGCAGCGTGTCGCCGGACTCGGCCAGCCCGCCGCCGATCGCGATGATCTCGGGCGCCAGCAACGTGATCGCCGTGGTCAGCGCGGTGGCGAGACCGTCGACCGCGCGCTCCCACACGGCCACCGCGACCGGGTCGCCGGCCCGCACGGCCTGCGCCACGTCGGCCGCGCGGGTGACCGGCCGGCCGCTGGCCTCGGCGTAGCGGCGGGCGATGAACGCCGCCGACGCGACGGTCTCGAGGCAGCCGCGGATGCCGCAGCCGCACACCGTCCCTTGTGGATCGACGACGATGTGGCCGATCTCGCCCGCGTAGCCGTCGGCGTCGAGCCGGTTGCCGTCGACCAGCACGGCGGCCGCGATGCCGGTGCCGATCGGCATGAACATCGCGTTCCGCACGCCGGTCGCCGCGCCGACGGTGAACTCGGCGAGCCCGCCGGTCCGCACGTCGTGGCCGAGCGCCACCGGCATGCCGGCCGCCTCGGACAGCTGGGCGCGCAGCGGCAGCTCCCGCCAGCCGAGGTTGACCGCGGCCCGGGCGACGCCGTGCTCCTCGTCGATGATCCCGGGCGCCGCGACGCCGACGCCGCAGACCGTGGCCGGGCCGGCCTGGGCCCGCAGCTCGGTGATGAGCTCGACGATCTGGGAGACGTCGGCGCTGCCGTCCACGCGCCGGGTCGCGGTGCGATGGGTGTGGACGACGCGCAGGTCCTCGGCGACCAGCGCGGCCTTGATCGAGGTGCCGCCGACGTCGATGGCCGCGACGAGCCGGTCCATGTCACGTCCTTCGCAGGTAGTGGGGTTTACATTGCACCATGTGGATCGCTACGAACGGCTGAGCACCCTGCTGGACCTGCTGGGGCAGCGCGGCAAGGTCGATGTGGACGACCTGGCCGCCGAGCTGGACGTGTCCGCCGCCACGATCCGCCGCGATCTCGATCATCTCGCCGAGCAGCAGCTGCTGACCAGGACCCGCGGCGGCGCGGTGGCCAACAACGTCGCCTACGACCTGCCGCTGCGCTACAAGACCGCCCGGCACGCGTCGGAGAAGGAGCGCATCGGCCGGGGCGCGGCGGCGCTCGTGTCGCGCGGCGGCGTGGTCGGCCTGAACGGCGGCACGACGACGACCGAGATCGCCCGCGCGCTGGCGATCCGCCCGGACCTGGCGACCCCGGCCGACGAGCCGGCGCTGACGATCGTCACGAACGCGCTCAACATCGCCGGCGAGCTGGCGGTGCGGCCGCACGTGAAGATCGTGGTGACCGGAGGAGTGGCGCGGACGCAGTCGTTCGAGCTGACCGGGCCGCTCGCCACCCGGATCCTGGGCGAGATCACGATGGACACGGTGTTCCTCGGCGTGGACGCGATCGACCCGGTGCACGGGGCGTACGCGCACCACGAGGGGGAGGCCAGCATCAACCGGCTGATGGCCGACCGGGCGCGGCAGATCGTGGTGGCGGCGGACAGTTCGAAGCTGGGTCGGTACGCGTTCGCCCAGATCTGCCCGACGTCGTCGATCGACCTGCTGATCACCGACGACGCCGTGCCGGAGGACCTGGTGAAGGCCTTCGAGGCCGAGGGTGTGACGGTCCAGACCGTGTGAGGCCGTGTCCGTACATCTCCACGCTCACCACGACGGGCAGGTGCGGGTGCCGTTCGGCCGATCGAACTGGTCGCCGTCGCCGAATTTCTGGCCGCCGGTGATCAAGAATTCCGGGGCGGCGGTTTTCGTTGACGCCCGGAATTCTTCCGGGTAGCATGAGTCCGCTTTACTGGGGCCGACTTCCACGCGAAGTGTGGAAGGTTTTCTGGGGAGACGCGCCGGGTGCGCGGTATTTGCCGCGATCAATTATGCGGCTTGGCCGCGCGCGTGCACGCGTCGGGAAGGTATTCCGTGAGAAGAATCAGATCGGCGCTCGTTGTGCTTTTTCTGTGCACGGGCGCGGTACTTGCCGGGTCGCCGGCGGGCGCATCGGCGGGTGGGAGTGAGGTCACGGCGTTGCGAGCGGCGCAGGTCGCGGCTGGTCCGTACTTCCTCCAGTTCAACCACTCCGGGAGGTGTCTGGACAACCCGGGTCCGACGACGGCCAACGTCCAGCTCGACCAGTGGAACTGTCTGGCCCAGACGAACGAGTACTGGTACCTGGACTACGTTTTCACCGACGCGGGAGGTTTCGACTTCTTCCGCGTCCGGAATGCGTACAGCGGCAAATGTGTGAATGTGGCCGGCGGTAGCAGCGCGAACAGTGCCGCGATCATTCAGTATCCGTGCGGGAGCTACAATAACGAGTATTTCGTGTTCTGGTCCGACGGTAGTGTGCCGAGTGGCTATTTCTGGGTCCAGGCCTATCACAGCGGCAAGGTGCTCAACATCCAGGGCGGCTCGACCGCCAATGGTGCCAAGGCGATCCAGTACACCCGGTGTTACTGCGCCAACGAGTACGTGGCTCTCACCTGACCTGGGAAGGCGAGGACGGTAGGAGCCGGCGGTCGGCTCCTACCGTTTCCGTCAGTGCGGTTGGGTGCGGTACAGGGCGCGCGGCAGGGCGATCTCGGCTGGGCACGACCAGCACCCAGCCGCGTCTCATTTCCGCGGGACAGTCAGGCTCTGTGGCCCAGCATGCTCAGCACCAGCTCCGCGTACTGGCGGCCCAGCACCGTCGGCGAGGGCTTGCTCGAGGGGGAGTACCAGCGGGCCACGTCGACGCCGAGGGAGAGCACTGCTCTTGCCGCGGTGCGGATGTCCGGGACTGTGAACACCGATCCCTCGACACCGCGGGTGATCAGGTCGCGGACCAGCTGCTCCGTCCGTCGCCTCAGGTCGGCTACCACCTCGTAGTCCGCCGGGGGCAGGGCGGCCAGCTCGTGCTGGACCACGCGGGCGACCACGTGCCGCTTCGCGTGCCAGGCAACGAACTTCTCGACCATCGTGCGCATCGCGCCGACCGGGTCGGGGTCCGCGGCGATGATCGACTCGATCATCACCAGCATGCGCTCGTGGCCACCGCGGCTGATCGCGAACAGCACCGCCGACTTTGCCGGGAAGTGCACGTACAGCGCCGCCGGGCTCATCCCGGCCGCGGTCGCGATGTCGCGCGTCGTCGTGGCGTGGTAGCCGCGTTCGGCGAACGACTCGACGGCCGCTGCCATCAGCCGGCGCGCCGCCTCCGGGCGGACGTCCGGCCACAGCTCGTCGGGCAGCGCCCGGGTCACGCCGGTCCGGGCAGGTCGACGAGCGGCGCGAGCAACGCGCGATGCCGGCCCGGCGTGCCGAGCGCGATCTGGTCCGCCTTGGCCCGCTTGAGGTACAGGTGCGCGGGGTGCTCCCACGTCATGCCGATGCCGCCGTGCAGCTGCACGCACTCCTCGGCCGCGTGCACGGCGACCGTCGAGCACAGCGAGTTCGCGAGGCTCGCGGCGAGCCGCCCCTCGTCCCCGACGCCACCGGTGTCCGCCGCGTGCCGGGCGGCCGCGCGGGCCAGCGCCAGCTCCTGCCACAGGTCCGCGAGCCGGTGCTTGAGCGCCTGGAACGAGCCGACCGCCCGGCCGAACTGGTGCCGCTCCTTGAGGTAGGCCACCGTTGTCGCCACGCACCACTCGGCGAGACCCACCTGCTCGGACGCCAGCAGCCCCGCCGCGGTCCACAGTGCACCATCCACAGCGGACTCGGCGTCACCACTGAGCACAGTGGACGTCGCGCCGTCGAACGACACGTCCGCGATCGGCCGGGTGAGGTCCAGCGACACCACCGGCGTCACCGTGACGCCGGCCTGGTCGACCGGCACCGCGTGCAGCTGCGCGCCACCCTGGCCGATGGCCGGCACGACCAGCACGTCCGCGGCACCCGCGTCGGCCACCGAGCGGACCTGGCCGCGCAGCACGGAACCGTCCGCGTGCACGGTGGACGGGAACGCCGAGCCCGGGGCGGCGGCGAGGGACACAGCCAGCGCGCCGACCGACCGGCCCGCGCCGAGCTGTTCGAGCAGTTCCCGCACCGCGTCGGTCGACTCGCAGCCCAGCAGCGCCGTCGTGGCCAGCACCGCGCTGCCCAGGAACGGCACCGGCGCGACGAACCGGCCGAGCTCCTCCATCACCACCGCGGTCTCCCGGGTGGACGCGCCCTGCCCGCCGAGTTCCTCCGGCACGTGCAGCGAGCCGACGCCGAGCTCGCCGGTGAGCGTGCGCCACAGGTCGAGGTCGAGTGGCTTGTCGGTCTCGCAGCGGGCCAGGATGCTCGCCGGCTGCGCGCGGTCGGTCAGCAGGTCGCGGACGCTCGCCCGGAGCTGGTCCTCGATGTCGGTGTAGAGCAGGTTCACCGCGGCAGGTCCTTCCACGCGACCTTCGTGTCGACCCGCGCCTCGGCGGGCAGCCCGAGCACGCGCTCGGCGATGATGTTGCGCAGCACCTCGGAGGTGCCACCCTCGATCGAGTTGCCCTTGGCCCGCAGGTAGCGGTACCCGGGCTCGCGGCCGGTGAAGTCCACCTGGTCCGGCCGGCGCAGCGTCCAGTCGTCGTAGCGCAGGCCCTCCTCGCCGATGATCTCCACCTCGAGCCCGGACAGCTGCTGGGACAGCCGGGCGAACGCGAGCTTCATCGCCGAGCCCTCGGGACCGGGCGAGCCGACCGCGAGCTGCTGGCGCAGCCGGATCCCGGCCAGCCGCAACGCCTCGGCCTGCACCCACAGCTCCAGCAGCCGGTCGTGCAGCTCCGGCGTCCGCTTGTCCGGGTGCGACCGCCAGGTCTCGGCGACCACGCCGATCATGCCGCCCTCGCGCGGGGTGGGCCGGCCGCCGATCGCGACGCGCTCGTTCATCAGCGTGGTCTGCGCGACCCGCCAGCCGTCGCCGACCTCGCCGAGCCGGTCCGAGTCCGGGATCCACGCGTCGGTCAGGAAGACCTCGTTGAACTCCGCCTCGCCGGTGATCTGGCGCAGCGGCCGGACCTCGACGCCCGGGTCGGTCATGTCGAGCACGAAGTACGACAGGCCGGCGTGCTTGGGGACGTCCGGGTCGGTGCGGGCGAGGAGGATCGCCCAGCGGGCGGTGTGCGCGCTGGACGTCCACACCTTCTGGCCGGTCACCCGCCAGCCGTCCCCGTCGCGGACGGCCCTGGTGCCCGCGGCGGCGAGGTCGGAGCCCGCGCCGGGCTCGGAGAACAGCTGGCACCACACCTCCTCGCCGGTCCACAGTGGACGAAGGAGGCGTTGCTTCTGCTCGCCGGTGCCGAACGCGAGGATCGTCGGCGCGGCCATGCCGAGCCCGATGCCGATCTTGCGCGGGTCGTTGTCCGGCGCGCCGGCCAGCTCCTCCTCGATCACCGTCTGCAGCTCGCGCGCGAGGCCGAGCCCGCCGAGCCCGACGGGGAAGTGGACCCAGGCGAGGCCGGCGTCGAACCGGGCCCGCAGGTAGTCGAGCCGGTCGATGATGGCCGGGTCGTTGGCGGCCAGGAACTCACGGGCGCGCTCGCGCAGCTCGTCGGGGCTCATCGGAGGTACAGCACGATCGACTCGGCGACGCAGGCCGGCTTGTCGTTGCCGTCGATCTCGACGGTGTGGCGGACGGTCACCTGCTTGCCCTCCGGCCGGTCGGTGACGTCGACGATCTCGATGCCGATGCGCACCCGCGAGCCGACGGGCACGACCGACGGGAAGCGGACCTTGTTGAGGCCGTAGTTGATGCCCATCGTGACGTTGTCGACCTGGAAGATCTGCTTGGCCAGCATCGGGATCAGCGAGAGCGTGAGGTAACCGTGGGCGATCGTGGTGCCGAACGGGCCGTCCTTGGCGCGGCCGGCGTCGACGTGGATCCACTGGTGGTCGCCGGTGGCGTCGGCGAACTGGTCGATGCGGTCCTGGGTGACCTCGAGCCAGTCGCCGTGGCCGAGGTGCTCGCCCTTGGCCGCGCTGAGCTCGTCGAGGTCGGCGAAGATACGCATGCTGCTCCTCAGTCCTGTGGCCCGCCGGCCACGTAGATCACCTGGCCGGACACGAACCCCGACTCCTCGCTGACGAGGAACGAGGCCACCGCGGCGATGTCCTCGGGCTGGCCGACCCGCTGCACCGGGATGCCGGCGGCGGCGCCCTTCTTGAAGTCCTCGAAGTCGATGTCGAGCCGGGCCGCGGTGGCCGCGGTCATGTCGGTCTCGATGAAACCGGGGGCGATCGCGTTGACCGTGACGCCGAACTTGCCGAGCTCGATGGCGAGGGTCTTGGTGAAGCCCTGCATGCCGGCCTTGGCGGCGGAGTAGTTGGCCTGGCCGCGGTTGCCGAGGGCGGAGGTGCTCGACAGGTTGACGATGCGGCCCCAGCCCTGCTCGGTCTGGTGCTTCTGGACCTCGCGGCTCATGAGGAAGGCGCCGCGCAGGTGCACGCCGAGGACCGCGTCCCAGTCCTGCACGGACATCTTGAACAGGAGGTTGTCCCTGGTGATGCCGGCGTTGTTGACGAGGACGGTGGGCGCGCCGAGCTCGCCGGCGACCCGCTCGACGGCGGCCCGCACGGCGTCGGCGTCGGTGACGTCCGCGCCGACCGGGATGGCCTTGCCGCCGGCGTTGGTGATCGCCTCGACGGTGCGGGCGCAGTCCTTCTCGGCGAGGTCGAGGACGCCGACCGAGAATCCGTCCTGCGCGAGTCGCTGGGCGACCGCCGCCCCGATGCCCCGAGCGGCACCGGTGACGATCGCGACACGGGAGTGGGCCACTGTGCTGTTCCTCCACGCTGAGTCAGGTTCGAACTAAGCAAGCGCTTAGCAAGCTACCTCGCGAGGGCGGTCAGCGGCAACACACGCGGGACACTAGAACTCGAAGCCGCCGGGCTTGGCGTTGCGGTCGGCGATCAGGCCGGCCAGCGTGGCGATGGCGATCTCCGGTGGCGTGCGCGACCCGATGTTGAGGCCGATCGGCCGGTGGACGCGGGCGATGTCGTCGTCCGGGACGCCGAGGTCCCTGAGCGCGGCGACGTGCGGTCCGGCGTGGCGCGGGTTGCCCATGATGCCGACCCAGCGGACGTCGAGTGCCAGCGCGTCCCGCAGGAACACGCCCAGCTCGGGCCGGTGGTGGTCGGTGACGATGACGTCGGTGTCCCCGTCGAGGTGAGCCGGCAGGTGGGGCAGCACGGTGGTCGAGGCGTCCTCGTCGTTGCTCACCCGGCCGCGCTCGGGTTCGACCAGCGTGGTGCGGTAGCCGAGGTCGCGGCCGTAGCGGAGGAGGTAGTCCGCGACCGGCGAGGCGAACACCGCGACCAGGGTGCGCGTCTCGGGCGGGGCGGGCGCGTCGCCGTGGGCGACGGCGCAGGTCGGGTCGGTCTCCATGAGCCCTAGGGTGGCACGCGTGCCAGCGAACGTCACCTTGCCGTACAACGGGTTGCAGCTCGACCGCCCGGCTGGAGGCGCGCTGGTTCACGCCCGACGAGGTGGTGGCGTTGCTGGCCGAGCACCGGGCGTCCGGGCGGGACCGGCCGGACTCGATCGAGGCGTTCCTGATCGAGACCTGGCTCGGCGAGGGCTGAGCTCGCTCACACCACCCGCTTCCTGATCGGCGCGGGTAAGCCCGCCGTGGCCGGCCGGCGGCGGGTCACGGGCGTGAGGTTGGCCTCGCGTGAGTAGGGGTGGTCGGGTGGGGCCTCGGTGTGGTCGATGTCGTCTCCGGTGATGGGTCGGTCGCAGCGGGGGCACGAGCAAGTATCGCTCATGCGTTCGATTCTACGCCTGGACTCGTTGGGCGGCAAGGAATCCCCGCGGGGGTTTAGACCTGGGGCGATGCGGGGGACACTGGGGGCTGGAGGTGACGCGATGCGCTTCCGGGACCGGGTCGATGCGGGCCGCCGGCTGGCCGGGCGGCTGGGCCACCTGCGGGCCGAGAACCCGATCGTGGTCGGGCTGCCGCGGGGCGGTGTCCCGGTGGCGGCCGAGATCGCGGCGGTGCTGGACGCGCCGCTGGACATCGTGCTGGTGCGCAAGATCGGTGCGCCGCAGCGGATGGAGCTCGCCGTCGGTGCCATCGGCGAGGACGGCGTGACCGTGCGGAACGACGCGGTGCTGGCCGAGCTCGGTCTCACGTGGGCCGGGCTCGGGAGGCAGATCTCCCACGAGCGTGCGGAGATCACGCGCCGGGCCGTGTCGCTGCGGCCGGGGCCGCGGCCGAGTCTCGAGGATCGGACGGTGATCCTGGTGGACGACGGGATCGCGACCGGCGCCACGGTGGTCGCGGCGATCCGGGTGGTGCGCCGGCTGGGGGCGGGCCGGATCGTGCTGGCGGTGCCGGTCGCGCCGGCCGACACGGTGTCGCGGCTGGGCGAGATCGCCGACGAGGTGGTGTGCGGCCTGCTGCCGGACCGGTTCCTGGCGGTGGGCCAGTGGTACGACGACTTCGAGCAGGTGCCGGACCGGCGGGTGCGGGAGCTGCTCGCGGAGTCCACAGTGGACCCGCAGGCGAGACGGTTGAGGGGTTGAGGGACGCCTGGCCGCCGGCCCCCGGTATCCATTCTACGGACGGGCACCGACGGTTTTGGTTGGTGCGGAGAGCGCTTGTGGACAACTGGGCTGGCGGTGCGGAGCGCTGGCCTCCGGCCCCCCGGAATCCACTCTAACCGTGGGCACCGACGGTTTTGGCTGGCGCGGCGTGAGGCTGTGGACAACCCACCGGGTCAGAGTTGGCCGGCCGCTGTGATCACCACTGCCGCGGCGCCCAGCTCGTCCGACGCCGTCAGGTCTATGTCCGCGGTGAAGCCCCAGTCACCGTCCCCGGCCGGGTCGGCGAAGATTTGGCGCACCTGCCAGTGG
>NZ_DASWSJ010000051.1:0-5675 GCF_036402745.1 Actinophytocola sp.
CGGCACCGGCGGGCCGGACGCGGCCTCCGGCCAGGCGGCCGTCGTGTCCGGTGTGGACGAACGGGGTGCGCGGGTGCTGATGTTCGGCACCGAGCCGATGTTCCGCGCGCATCCGAAGGGCCTGTTCGCGCAGGTGGCCAATGGCATCTTCTGGAGTGCCACGCGCTAGTCGGGCTGGGACGGCGCCCTCCGACCGTTCGGGAGGGCGCCGTCCGCCTGCGACGGGGGGAGGTTCGCGTGGGCGCTGTGGTGGGGAGCGCGGCCGGCGCGTTGTTCTTCGACGAACGGGGCCGGGTGCTGCTGGTCGAGCCGACGTACAAGCCGCGGTGGGAGATCCCGGGCGGGGTGGTCGAGCCGGGTGAGACCCCGCATCAGGGCTGCGTCCGCGAGGTCGCCGAGGAGCTGGGCCTGACCGTGCCGGTGGGCCGGCTGCTGGTGGTCGACTGGGCCCCGCATCCCGAGCAGGGCGACAAGGTGCTCTTCGTGTTCGACGGCGGGCCGCTGACTGCCGCCGCGGTGGCGACGATCCGGCTGCAGGCCGACGAGCTGGCCGCGTACGCGTTCGTGGCCGGCGACGAGGTCGGCGCGTGGCTGCCGCCGCGGCTGGCCCGGCGGGTCACCGAGGCGCTGCGGGCCCGCGCGGACGGCGGCACCCGCTACCTGGAGCACGGCGTGCCCGCGCCCCGCGGGACCCCTCCCGGGGCAGGTGCCGTAGATCTTTAGGCCTACAAGACCCGAGGCGCCACGGAGGACTCGTGCGGCGGACAACCAAGCTCGAGCTACACCAGATGTCGATCGAAGCCGCGCGGGCGGTGTTGCACCAGCAGAACATCGGACTGCTCGTCGAGCGGGCGACCTACCGGGCGGTGGGCGAGCGGTTCGCCGACGAGACCGTGGCGGCCGCCGCGCTCGCCCCGCTGGAGGCCGACATCCGGCGCGTCGCCGAGGACACCGCGCAGACCACCGCCACCGACACGGCGACCGTCCTGGTCGAGGACGTGCGGGCCGCCGTCGAGCGGGCCCGCGACGAGACCCGGGAGGCGGCGGACACGGCCCGCGCGGACCTGGTCACGCTCGCGCGCGAGGCCGAGGCGCGGACGCGGGGTGCCGCGGACACGGCACGCGAGGACGTGGCCACCGTCGCCCGCGAGACCGAGGTGGCCACCCGGGAGGCGGCCGAGAAGGTCCGCGAGGACGTGGCCACGCTGGCCCGCGAGGCCGAGGTGACCACGCGCGACGCCGTCGACAAGGCGTGCGCCGAGGTCGCCACGGTCGCCCGCGAGGCGCAGGAGCAGACGCGCCAGGTGGTCGAGACGGTGCGGGCCGACGTCGTCGAGCTCACCCGCGAGGCCACCGCGACGGCGCGGGACAGCGTGGACAAGGCCCGCGACCAGGTGCTCGACCTCGCGCGCGACGCGGCCGAGAAGGCCTGCGCCACCTTCGTCCCCACGCCGATCCAGGTCACGCTGCCGAACGGGCGGGTGACCAAGGTCGACGGCCCCAAGCACCAGGTGCTGCCCGAGCTGCTGCTGGCCCTCGGCGCGCGCTGCCATGTGCTGCTCGTCGGCCCGGCCGGCACCGGCAAGTCCACGCTCGCGACCCAGGCCGCGGAGGGACTCGGGCTGGACCTGCAGGCCATCTCGCTCGGCCCGACCACGCCGATGAGCAAGGTGTTCGGCTACTTCGACGCGCACGGCACCTACCACGACACGCCGTTCCGCCGCGCCTTCGAGCACGGCGGGGTGATGCTGTTCGACGAGCTCGACAACGGCCACCCGGGCCTGCTCGCCGAGCTGAACCAGGCGCTGGCGCTGGGGGTCTGCGCGTTCGCCGACGGCATGGTCAAGGCGCACGCCGACTTCCGGGTCGTCGCCACCGGCAACACCCACGGCACCGGCGGCGACCGCCAGTACGTCGGCCGGCAGGCCCTCGACGCGGCCACCCTCGACAGGTTCGTCACCCTCGACGTGCCGGTCGACGAGAAGCTCGAGGAGCGCGTCGCCCTGGCGCACGCGCCGGCGAAGAAGCGGCTGGTGCGCGAGCTGCTCACCGAGGTCCACCGGCTGCGGGCGGTCGCGGCGGACAAGCGGCTGCCGGTGATGTTCTCCCCGCGGGTGAGCATCGACGGCGCCAAGCTGCTCGCCGCGGGCGCCACGATCGAGCAGGTCATGCGGTGGCGGGTGACCCGCGGTCTGTCCGACGCACACCGAGCGGCGCTTGAGCTATGAGCGAGCTTGCGAGCGAGTCACCGTTACTGAGTGAGCTTGCGAGCGAGTCGCCGTCACCGAGCGAGCTCGCGCTGCCGCCCTTGCTGTCGTGGCACGAGTTCGTCGACGCCGCGCGGATGCCGGAGACCATCAACGGCGACGGCCGGCACGGGGACAGCGAGTGGGCGGGCGGGACCTGGGCGGAGGCGTTGCGGCTGGCCGTCGACGGGTGGCCGCTGGCGTTGCGGGACGCGGACGTGACGGTCGGCGCGTTGCGGGAGCGGGCCGGGCTCGGCGTCGCGGCCACCACGCTGGAGCCGACGTGGGACGTCACCGGCAGCGAGGTCGACGTCGGTGCCTACCTCGCCGGCGTGCCCGAGTGCATGGTCGACGCGACGCCCCGGCGAACGTCGCGGCGGGGGCGGGTGGTGACGTTCTTGGTGCCGACGAGCTACTCGCACCGCACGCCGCACGAGCAGGTGCGCAACCGCGGCATCGCGCTGGCCACGCTGTGCGCGGCGATCATCGGGGCCGGGCACAGCGTGGAGATCTGGTCGGGCTGGGCCTGCATGGTCGGCGCGGACCGGCACGCCGCGGTGGCGCGGGTCGTGTCGGCCGGGGAGCCGCTCGACATCGGGCGGCTGATCTTCGCGGTGGCGCACCCGCTGATGCTGCGCAGGCTGTGGTTCGCCGTGTGGGATGCGCAGGACCCGGTCGTCGCGCAGCGCATGTTCGACGAGGACTACGGCGGCCCGCCGTTCCACTGCGTGCCCGAGGACCTGCCCGAGCAGGTCACCGATCCCTACGTGTTCCCGTACCTGTGGCGCGACGATCCACAGTGGAGGGACCTGGACGCGGCCATGGAGTGGTGCCACGAGACGTTCGTCGACCTCGGGCTGCTGGACTGACCGGTCACGCGCTCGGGACCAGCCGGCGCAGCAGGCGCTCCACCGGGTTGCGGCCGGAGGCCTGCCGCGGTCCGTTGCGCACGAGGGCCAGGAACGCGGCGCCGACCGCGGCCTGCTCGTCCGGGCCGTCGGCCGGGTCGGCCAGGCCCGCGGCCGTCGCCAGCATCCGCTGCTCGGCCATGATCACCCCGCGCAGCGCCGGCCGGTCGGCGTGCGTGTCCAGCACGCGGCGCAGCGCCGGGTCGGCCGCCGCGGTCTCACGCCACGCGGCCCCCACCGCGTCGACCGGGTCGGCGTCGGCGTCCAGCGTCGCGAGCTCGACCCGGCTGGCCAGCCGCAGCGACCAGCGGTGGTGCAGGGCGAGCAGCAGCTCGTCCGGGCCGTCGAAGAGGTCCGGCACGACGAGCTCGTCCTGCTCGAGTACCGAGTCGAGGGCGTCTCTGCGCCGGTAGAAGTCGTTCCACCCCATTGGTTCCCCTGTCCCTTCCCCAGGACGGCTCGTGGCCGTGAGCTCGGTCATACCACCGGTCTTCGACATACCGCTGGTACGGTCGGACAAGGACAACGTACCACCGGTATGTGCCAGCTAAATGTCGTACGGTTGTGAACGTGGTGACAATGCGGTCGAGGCGCGTCGACTACACGGAGTCGACCAGGGAAGCCCTGGTCGACTCGGCGCTGGACCTGTTCACCGAACACGGCTACGCGGGCACCTCGCTCGACGCGATCGTCAGACGCGCCAGGGTGACGAAGGGCGCGCTCTACCACCACTTCAGCGGCAAGCAGGCGCTGTTCGAGGCGGCGTTCGACCAGGTCGAGACGGCCGCCCTGGAGCGGCTCACCGCGGCCGCCGTCGACGGCGACGGGACCGCGTGGGACCGGGCGATGGAGGGCATCCAGGAGTACGTGCAGGTGTGCCTCGAGCCGTCCTACCAGCGGATCGTCATCCACGAGGCACCGGTGGTCATGGGTTGGGAGCGGTGGCGCGAGGCCGAGGAGCACTTCAGCTACGGCCTGGTCCGCGGCGCGGTCGAGGCACTGGTCGAGGCTCGCGAGATCGAACCGCTGCCCGTCGAGGTGACCGCCCGGATCCTGTTCGGCGCTCTGTCCGCGGGCGCGGAGACGATCGCGAGCTCGGCCGACCCGAAGAAGGCGGCGGCCGAGGTCAGCCGCACGATCGTCGCGGTGATGGAGGGCATGCGCCGGCGCGCGTGACTTGACCCCGGCGCTAGCGTGCTGGGCATGACCCCTGCGCGCCGCCTGCTCACCCTGCTCGTGGTTCTCGTTGCCACCGTTGGCTTCGCGCCCGCTGTCACCGCGTCAGCCTCCGCGTCAGCCGCTGCCGATCGCCCGGTGACACGGTGCGAGTACATCCCGACCCCGGACAAGCCTGCCGCGAAGCCGGTGCGCCCGCCGTCCCCGCAGGCACCGACCCAAGGCAAGCCGACGGCCGTCCTCGCGACGAACTACGGCGTGGTCGTGATCGAGCTGGACCGGGCGAACGCGCCGTGCGCCGTGCACAACTTCACCCACCTCGTGCGGAGCCTCTTCTACAACCACACCCAGTGCTGGCGCCTGACCAACAGCGCGCGGCTGGGTGTGCTGCAGTGCGGCGACATCGTGGAGGTGGAGGTGGGCGGCCCCGGCTACCGCTTCGCCGACGAGCTGACGGGCGCGGAGACCTACCCCCGAGGCACGGTCGCGATGGGCAACCAGGGGCCGGACACGAACGGGAGCCAGTTCTTCGTCGTCCACTCGCATGCCAACATCTCTCCGGCGTACACCGTGTTGGGGCGGGTGACGCAGGGGATGTCCACTGTGGACAGGATTGTGAAGGCCGGTATCGAGGGCGGCGCACAGGACGGCCTACCCGCCCACCCGGTGAAGATTCTGTGGGCCCTGACCTGGCCGTGACCGACGGGCCTGGAGAAGCGAAGGACCAAGGCCTGTCTCGTAGATCATCGGGTGAAGTCCTGCGCCGACCACCGGAACCTCAGGGGACCGTGACGGCACCCAGCCACCATCCACCTCGATACCCGCACTATCCGCTGGGACGCAACACACACTTAAATCCCGGGGAGGCGGACCAGCGTCTCGTAGATCATCGTGTGAAGTCCTGCGCCGACCACCGGAACCTCAGGGGACCGTGACGGCACCCAGCCACCACCCACCTCGATACCCGCACCATTCCCCGGGACGCAACGCACACTTTAAATCCCGGGGAGGCGGACTAGTCGGCCGAGCGGGGCGGCTCAGCGGTCGAGCAGTGCGGCGGCCGCTGCCTTCGCGTGGTGGGCCGGGGTCGGGGAGCCGGAGATCGCGGCGATCGTCATGGCTCCTTCGGCCAGCAGCATCAGGTGGTCGGCCAGCGGGGCCGGCCGGCCGGCGTTCTTGACCAGGCCCGACAGGTACTCGTGCACCCGCTCCTTGTGGTCGCGCGCCAGGTCGGCCACGGCGGTCGACGTCGCGCCCAACTCGCCGAAGGAGTTGACCCACGCGCAGCCCCTGTAGGTGGGCTCGCTGAACCACTCGTGCAGCCAGTCGAACACCGCCAGGATCC
>NZ_DASWSJ010000052.1:0-26278 GCF_036402745.1 Actinophytocola sp.
CGCCAGTGGCGGCCATGGTGCCGCCGTCCGCGGCGATCGAGGGCGACGTGGACGTCGGGGCTGGCGGTTGGGGGCAGGGCCATGACGTCGCTTGATGGTCGGGCGGTGGTGGTGACCGGGGCCGGACGGGGCCTCGGTAGGGCGTTCGCGATGCATGTCGCCGAGATGGGGGCGGCGGTGGTGGTCAACGACATCGACGGCGAGCTCGCGCGGGGGACCGCCGCGGCGATCGAGGCCGACGGTGGCTGTGCCGTGGTCAGCGAGCACTCGGTGGCCGAGCCGGAGCAGGCGCAGGCCATCGTGGATCTTTGCGTGCACGAGTTCGGCCAGGTCGACGGCCTGGTCAACAACGCCGCGGTGAACTACGAGACGCTCCCGCTCGACGAGGACCCGCGGCTCGCGGGCGAGCTGATCCAGGTCAACGTGCTCGGCGTCATCTACACGGGCCTCGCCGCGGTCCGCGCGATGGCGGGCCGCGGCGGGTCGATCGTCAACATCTCCTCCGGCGCCTCGCTCGGTCAGCGCACGCTCGCCACCTACGCGGCGAGCAAGGGCGCGGTCGCGTCGCTGACCTACTCGTGGGCCCTCGACCTCGAGGCGGTCGGCATCCGGGTGAACGCCGTCTGCCCGGTGGCGCAGACCCGGATGGTGCTCGGCTCCGAGCGCGCGCTGCGCAACTGCCCGCCGGACAGCACGCCGGACAAGATCGCGCCGCTGGTGTCGTTCCTGCTCGGTGACCGGTCGCTGGGGGTGACCGGCCAGATGATCCGGTGCAACGGGCCGCAGCTGCACATCGTCGGCCAGCCGTACCTGAAGGCCCCGATCCTGGAACGCGAGAGCTGGGACTCCGAGAGCGTGGAACGCGCGTTCAGCGAGGTGTTCCACGCCCACCTCGAGCCGTACGGCCTGGAGAAGCGCCTGCCGCCGCTGCTGCGCAAGTGGCTGCCGTGGCGCCCCCGTGCCGTGCGTTCTCCCCTGGAGGCGGGTTAGTGCAACCCGGTACGAGGCGATTCCTCCACACGGATCCACCGACAAACGCACCAACCTCCCTTGACGGAGCATTAGGCCTGTCTCGTAGATCATCGTGTGAAGTCCTGCGCCGACCACCGGAACCTCAGGGGACCGTGACGGCACCCAGCCACCGTCCACCTCGATACCCGCGCTATTCGCTGGGACGCAACGCACACTTTAATCCCGGGGAGGCGCACCAGCCGTCCATCGGGGCAGGAAGGTGCGCACCTTCGGGCGCGAGGGTTGGCGGTCGGCGCCGGCCGGGTGACGATGGGGGGCGGCCCGGAAAACCTTTCTGTGGAAGGGAATGGCTCGCAGAATGCCTGTCGACGATGCGACCGCGCAGCGGCTGAGAAGCGTACTGGGCGACGAGACCGACACCGATGTCACCACTCTCCGCGCGCGCATGGGGCCCTTGTTCGGCGCCGGCTGGCTGGAGGAGGCCGACGACCAGGTCCAGACGAACCTGACCGCCTGGCTGACCGCTGAGGAGGCCGGCCAATTGGCCACGCTGGTCGACGGTCCGCCGGGCGAGCTGGCCCGGTGGTTCGGCGAGGTGCTCGACGCCTGGGACAGCGCGGGCGAGAGCGCGCCCCGGTTCACCGATGTCGTTGCGGTGGAGGGATATCCGGGGTGGTGGCAGGCGTTCGACTCGGCCGGGCCGGAGGCCGGCGTCGGCTATCTGTACGTCCGCAGCACGGAGCAGCCGACCGATCAGACGCCGGGTTGGCTGGGCCAGACGGAGGCGTTCGCCGCGATGCAGGCGGCCAGGTTCACCGATGTCGTTGCGGTGGAAGGGTATCCGGGGTGGTGGCGGGCATTCGACTCGGCCGAGCCGGAGGCCGACGGCGGCTACAAGTACGTCCGCGGCACGGAACAGCCGACCGATCGGACGGCCGGGTGGCTCGGCCAGACCGAGGCGTTCGCCGCCATGCAGACGCCTGCGGAGGCGCCGCCGGCGGAGCCCGCGCCGGCGGAGGTGACGGCGGTCGTGGAGCAGATGCTGTCGGAGGTCATGACCGGCGCGCTCGCCGACGTCGACGGCGCCGAGGAGCTCTCGCCCGACGAGGTCCGCCGGGCCTTGGAAGAAGCCGCAGGAACACTGGCGCAATAGCTCGCAAAGGACAATGCGATGACCTCCGCACTCGACAAGACCAATGTCCAGACCCAGCTCACGGAAGCGTTCCGGGTGCGCATGCGGGAATACGTGGCGAGCATGTCGGAGGACGACCTCAGGAGATGGGAGAGCCTGCCGGCAACCGAACGGGTCAAGGAGTTCATCACCGCGTTCAACAACCTCGTGAAGGACGCGGACTGGCCCGCGAACCTCCCGAAGTTCAAGCGCCCGGAGGTTCAGCGGGACGCGGTCGACACGGGAATCACCAGTGCCGACGGCCGGCTGAACCCTCCGGTCACCGAGTTCCTGGCCGAGCTCGGTGATGCCGTCTTCGCCGCCGATGCGGTGGCGGCCGGTGGTGGCTACCTGTATCGCAACATGGACGGCGCCGTTCCCCCGAAGGTCGTCCTCGGGCAGCAGGTGTTCCGTGGGCGCATCGAGCCGACCGACCACAAGCAGGCGCTTCTCGACATCTACACCGACTCCGAGGGCGCGGCCGGCGTGCTCATGAACTACGTGTCCACCAACGTGATGACCGCCGGCGTGGCCAAGAAGGAGGTGCCGTGCATGTCCGCGTGCACGGACGCCGACAACACGCTCGGCCGGAAGCCGACCTGGCAGTACGCGTTCCCGGCGCCGGCGCTGAGCGACGTGCCGTTGGCCAAGGTCCAGGAGCAGCTCGGGGTCAGCGCGAGGCAGGCGGCGTCCCCCGCGGAGAAGAAATGGGTCCTCAGGTCGAACTCCGGGGACATCGACGGCGCCGGCGTCATCGCCTTCGTGTGCGACGCCCGCGCCGACGAGCACGTGTTCTTCCGGACCGTGGCCATCGGGACTCAGGCCGCGTTCAAGGCGTACGGCACGTTCGGGGGCACCGAGAGCTACCGGGGCCGCTGGAAGAAGCTCGACGACGCCAGCGTCACGAGGTACTGGAGCGTGACGGAGAAGTACGACCTGCGACCGTAGGGCTGGGGGTGCGCGGGTCGGGGTGGCCCAGGTGGGTGAGCCAGCCGCGGACGACCCGGTGCAGGGCCTCGGCGCCGACGATCGTGCCGGGGGCGGGCAGGTCCGCGGGGTGCAGGACGAACCCGCGAGCCTGGCCGCCGCCGAGGCCGCCGTGCGAGCCGACGTGCGGCTCGAACGGCGAGGCGTCGTCGGTGGCGGTGGAGTAGCGGCTGTTGATCAGCAGGTCCGGGCAGTGCGCGAACCCGTCGGTGCGGCGGATCAGGTCGGCGGCGTGCTCGCCGTAGCCGTCCAGCGGGTCGCTGCCCGACACCGTGTCGTCGGCCAGGTCGTCGGCCAGCCGGCGGAGCCCGTCGCGGCCGAGCACGATCGGCCCGCGCGCGCTGCGGACCAGCAGGAAGCCCACCCCCGGGTGGTCCACCAGCACCGGCAGCAGGTCCGGGAACTCCCGCTCGATGGTCTCCAGGTCGACCCGCCCGGGGTGCTCGGTGAACGACACCATCGCGACGTGCCCCGACACGACCACGACCACGCCGGGTGCCGCGCGGGCCACCGCGCCCGGCTTCCCGCTCGCCGTGCGGAGCCGGCCGGAGTCGACCCCGGCGGCCCTGGCCCGCAGCGCCCGCGCGATCGGCCCGCCGCGGGTGGACGCGCCGGCGAGCGCCGCGCCGAACTGCCACCCCGCGACCGGCTTGGCCTTCGACCGCCCGCCGGGTCGCGGCGGCGCGCCGCACAGGCGGCCGACGAGCGCCTCGATGGACTCGCCGAACCGGTCGGTGAACGCCCAGCCTTGCGTGACGCCGTGGTCGGAGAACACGACGAGCTGGTAGCGGCGGGTCGAGAGGTGGGCCGCTCGGTGCAGCCGGCCGATCTGCTGGTCGATGGCCCGGATGACGGCCAGCGCGTCGAACCGCTCGATGCCGGTGTGGTGCGCGACCTCGTCGTAGCCGAGGAAGTCCGCGTAGACGACCGGCCGGCCGGCGAGCATGTCGCCGATGATCGCGGAGACGACGAGGTCCCGGGCGATGACCGTGGTGCCGGACCGGGCGAACGGGTAGAACCCGCCGCGCTTGACCCGCGGGCGCACCCCGGCGCGGCGCTGGCGCGTGGACGCCGAGATCTCGCGCAGCACGTCGACGAGCGCGGAGCCGACCGTCCGCACCACGTTCACCGGGTTGGCGAAGTAGGCGTAGTACCCGTCGCCGATCTCGTTGGCCGACCGCGTGCGGGTCCGGCGTTTGCCCGTCGGGGTGAGCAGTGGCACCGCGCTCATCGTGAGGCTCGTGTGCGCCGCGTCGCCGGTGAACAGGCCGCCACGCGCTGCCCCGCCGCCGGCGAGCAGGCCCCGCCCGTCGGAGTGCCGCCGCTCGATCTCCGCCGCGTCGGCCGGGTGGGCGCACGCCATCACGTGGTCGCGGTCCTTCTCGTACCAGCGGAACCCGAGGATGTCGTCGTTGGACCCGTGCAGCAGCCCGCACACGCTCGCCCCGGTCTGCGAGCTCCAGTCGCAGTGCCAGTCGGTGAGCGCGTGGCTGCCCTCGGCCAGCCACGTCGCGAGCGTCGGGAGGTCGCCGTCGCGGACCGCGCGGCGCACGGTCTCGTAGCCCAGCCCGTCGATCTGCAGCAGCAGCACTCCGGGCGGCTCCGTCCCGTCGACGCCCCCGCCGCGCCGGAACCGGCGCGCCGCGCGCCGGAAGAAGATCTCGTCCTCGTCGAGCGAGAGCACGCTGCTGACCAGCGCGCCCACCGCCGACACGACGATCGCGACGATCACCGCGGTGCGCAGGTTCGCGATCACCACGCCCGGCACGGCGAACGTGATCGCCAGGATTCCGGCGCCGAGCAACAGGAACGAGCCGATGCCGAGGGTGAACATCGCCACCGGCAGCGCCACCCGCAGGATCAGCGGCCAGACCACCGCGCTCAGCAGGCCGAACAGCAGCGCGAAGACCGTGGGCTGCCACCAGCGCGGCATGGCGAAGTCCGCGAGCGCCAGGTCCAGCTCGTGCAAGGCGACCGCCACGAGCGCCCACACCAGCAGGAGGCGGGCGACGAGGCGCCCGCCACGCAGCAACCGGCCGGTGCTCTCACTCATGGGCCGCGACCTTCTCCGCGCGGCCGCGCTCCCGGCGCCGCGAGATCCACGTCGTGACCAGCGTGACCAGGAGGACGAGCAGCGCCGCGATGAGCGTCGCCAGCAGCGGGTTGTCGAACAGCCCGCCGCTCACCACGCCCAGCGCCGCGTAGGCCAGCGCCCACAGCAGGCAGGCCCCGGCGGCGGCGAGGACCAGCCGCCGCCACGGGTAGTCCAGCGCGCCCGCGGCCAGCAGTACCGGGATGCGGCCGGCCGGCACCATCCGGCCGATCACGACGAGCTGCCAGCCCCGCTTGGTGAACCTGGTGCGCGCGGAGGCGAGCCGCTCCTCGGACTGCCGGCGCACGAACCAGCGGGTCATCGCGCCTCGGCCACCGCGGCCGGCGGCGAACGTGACGAGGTCGCCGATCAGCGCGCCGAGCGTGGCCAGCAGGACGACGAGCACGAGGTTGAGCTGGTCGGTGGTGGTGGCCACGGCCGCGGCGGCGCCGACGATCGCGCCGGTCGGCACGATGGGCACCACCGAGCCGACCAGGACCCCGCCGAAGAGCACCGGATAGCCGATGGCCGACGGGTCCGTCCAGTCGAAAGGACTCACGACAGCCCCTCGCCCCGCACCGTAGGTTCGCTCACGTGCGCGGGCCGCGGGCGAGGTCGGGGAGTGCGACGTCCTCGCCGGGTGGGGTGACGATCACGCGGGTGGCCGAGCCCTGCGCCTTGGCCGCGAACTCGTGCGGCGGGTCGATGAGCAGGCGGCGCATGCGGGCGCCGTGCCGGCCTGGTGCGCGGGGGAGACCGGCCAGCGCGAGCGTGCCCCAGTGCACCGGAACGGCGACCCGCGGGCGGAGCAGCTCGAGCGCCTCGGCGGCGCGGGCCGGGGTGAGGTGGCCCGGGCCGAGCGTCGGACCCCAGCCCCAGACCGGCAGCAGGGCGACGTCGATCTCGGCGAGCTCGGCCATCCCCGGGAAGAGGTCGGTGTCGCCGGCCGCGTAGACCGTGGTGCCCGCGCCCTCGATGAGGTGGCCCATCGCCTTGGCCTGCGGGCCTCGGGTGGACCGCGGACCCCAGCGGTGCCCGGAGTGCGCGGCCGCCACCCCGGTGATGCGGAGGTCGCCGTCGACCAGCTCCTCGCCGGGCGCGAGCTCCTCGACCTGGCGGACACCCTTGGACCGCAGCCAGTCGCCGGCGCCGCGCGGTGCGATCACCCGCACGTGCCGGCTGAGCAGCCGCAACGACGGCAGGTGGACGTGGTCGCCGTGCAGGTGGGACAGGAGGACCAGGTCGACGTCGGCACGGTCGGCCGGCGTGCTCGCCGTCGTGACCCGGGTCAGCGCGGAGACGCGGTTCGTGAGCACGGGGTCGGTGAGCACGACCCGGCCGGCCAGCTCCACGCGCACGGTGGAGTGGCCGACGAACCGCAGGCCTAAGGGGTGCACGTGGCCGAGTATTCCACCCGGGGCACGCTTCGCTGGTCAGCGCGGTGGCGGGGGCGGGATGGAGTCGACGCCGGGTGGCGGTTCGGGCCAGACCAGGAGCACCGGGCAGGGGGCGTGGTCGACGACGAACCGGACCGGCTTGCCGAGGCTGCGCGGGCCGAGCCGGGTGCGGTCGCCGCCGCGGGCGAGGACGAGGAGGTCGGCGTGCTCGGCGGCGGCGACGACCTCGCGCTCGACCCGGCCGTGCCGCCGCTCGCGCCGCGCGGGCCGGGCCAGCCGGTCGGCGGCGGCGCGCAGCAGGTCCTCGGCGGAGGTCGTGGCGAGGTGCTCGATGCGCCGGCCGGGGTCCTGGTCCGGGTGGCCGCGGCCGAGCAGGCCGGCGAAGGCACCGCGCGCGGCGGCGGGGACGTCGTCGTCGCTGACGTGCAGGAGCACGAAGTCGGCGCCGGCGGGCGCGTGCGTGCGGGCGGCGTCGACGCAGGCCGGCCAGGTGCCCTCGGCGATCCAGACGAGCACGGTCATGGTCAGCCTCCGATGACATGCAGGCCGGCCCACAGGGCCAGCACGGCGAGGATCAGCGACACCGGCACGGTGAGCAAGCCCAGCCGGGTGTACTCGGCGAGGTCGACGCGGCTGTCGTGGTCGCGCAGCACCCGCCGCCACAGCAGGGTGGCCAGCGACCCGACGTAGGTGAGGTTCGGCCCGAGGTTCACGCCGATGAGCAGCGCGAGCACGGCGCCGGTCCCCGCGGGCGCGGCGAGCGGGAGCAGGACCAGCACCGCGGGCAGGTTGTTGATCACGTTGGCGAGCACCGCCGCGACGCCGGCCAGCGCGAGGAGCGCGAGCAGGCCCGAGCCGGCCGGGACGAGGTCGCCGACCGCCGTGTCGAGCCCGTTGTCGACCACGGCCCGCACCACCACGCCGAGCGCCAGCACGAACGCGAGGAACGGGATGTTGACCGCGCGCACGACGGCGGCCGGGGTGGTGCCGCGCCGGGCGAGGCCGCGGACCGCGAGCACGAGCGCGCCGGCGAAGGCCGCCCACGCGGGGTCGAGGCCGGTCAGCGAGCACGCGACGAACCCGGCGAGGGTGAGCCCGAGGACGGCGAGGGCGAACACCGGCAGCGTCGGTGGCGGGCCCGGCCGGGCGGTGCCGGCGGTCAGGTCGGCCCGGAAGAACCGGTGGAACAGCAGGTACTCCACGGCCACCGTCACCAGCCACGGCCCGGCCATCAGCGCGGTGAACCGGAGGAACGACACGTCGGCGGTGGCGAAGGCGAGCAGGTTGGTGAGGTTGGAGACGGGCAGCAGCAGCGACGCGGAGTTGGCGAGGTGGGTGCAGGCGTAAACGTGTGGCTTGGGCCGCACCCCCAGCCGGGCCGCGGTCGCGAAGACGACGGGGGTGAGCAGCACGACGGTGGCGTCGAGGCTGAGCACCGCCGTGGTCACCGAGGCGATCACGAAGACGAGTACGAGCAGCCGCCCCGGCCCGCCCGCCCGCGCCATGAGCGCCCCGGCGGCCGCGAAGAGCCCTTCGTCGTCGCAGAGCTTCGCGAGGACCAGCACCGCGGCGAGGAACCCGACCACCGGCGCGAGCCGCGCGACCTCACCGACCGCGTCGGCCACGAGGATGGCCCCGGCCCCGACGAGCAGGAGGGCCACCGGCACCGCGACAACCGCCTCGGCCCACCCCCGAGGCCGCACGACGGCGAAGGCGAGAACCCCGAGCAACCCGACGACGGAGACGGCCTCCGCGAGCCCGGCGCTGAGCACGGCTACCCAGGTTGCCCCAAATCACGCTGGCAGGCCACCGCTGACATCGAGGGGCTTGCGGATCCCGGTGTCGATCACGATCCTTCTCGGGGGCGCGCCGGCGAGCACGAGGAGTCTCCTTGTTGGACCAGTTGGGATCCGGCGTCACGCGGGAGACCGCGCGCGTGCTACGCAGGTTCGGCTGAGGCCGAGCGGCGGGACTGCCAGGCCGTGGCGCCCAGGGCCAGCCACGCGACGGCCGAGCCGGCGGTCATCGTGATGGCCATGGCCGGGCCGTCGTTGCCGAGGACGCCCACCAGCGGGGCGATCAGCGCGCCCAGGCCGAACTGGGTCGCGCCCAGGAGGGCGGCCGCGGTGCCGGCGGCCTCGCCGTGCCGGGACAGGGCCAGGGCCGGCGCGTTCGGCAGGACGAAGCCGATGGCGCCCAGCAGGAAGAACAGCGGGACCACGAACGCGAGCAGGCCGCCGCCGGCGATGGCCAGCGCGGTGAGGACCAGGCCGGCCACGACCGACCCCGCGAGCGCGTAGAACACGATCCGCTCCGGGGAGTACCGGTTGAGCAGCACGACGTTGACCTGCGACGCCCCGATGATGGCGATGGCGCCGATGCCGAACACCAGGCCGAACTGCTGCTGGTCGAGGCCGAACCCGTCCTGCAGCACGAACGACGAGCCCGACACGTACGAGAACAGCGCCGACATCCCCAGCGCCGCGACCAGCGCCAGCACCACGAACTGCTTGTCCGTGACCAGCGACCGGTAGGTCCGCAGCACCGGGCCGAACGCTCCCGTGCGGCGCCGCTCGACCGGCAGCGTCTCCTTCAGCAGGAAGATCGCCACCAGCATCAGCGCCACACCGAGCACCGCCAGCACCGCGAACACCCCGCGCCACGAGCCCGTGAGCAGGATCGCCGCGCCGAGCGTGGGGGCCAGGATCGGGGCCGCGCCCATCACCAGCATCAGCCGGGACAGCGCGGTGGCCGCCGCGCGGCCGCTGAACAGGTCGCGGACCACGGCCAGCGCCACCACCATCGCGGCCGCCGCGCCGACACCCTGCATCATCCGCAGCACGCCGAGCACCGCCACGTTGGGCGCGATGAGGCACAGCAGCGACGAGGCGACGTGGACGGCGGTGCCGATGATGAGCGGCAGCCTGCGCCCGACCGCGTCCGACAACGGGCCGATGACCAGCTGCCCCAGGCCCAGCCCGAGCAGCGTGCCGGTGAGCGTGAGCTGCACCGCGGCGGACGTGGTGACCAGGTCGTCGGCGATCGCGGGGAGGGCCGGCAGGTACATGTCGATGGTGAGCGGGCCGAGCGCGATGAGCGATCCCAGCACGAGGATGACGCGCACCCGGGCCAGCCCGGTGGGGGACTCCGGCGGTGACGCCGGCGGTGACGCTGGCGGGGACTCTGGCAGAGACTCCGCGGGCGCCGACGCGGGACGTGCCGGGGACAGCGTGGCGCGATCCATCAGTGGCCTTTCGAAGGGGGAACCCAAGGAACAACTGACGTCGTCGTCACCGGTGATCAGCAACGCGGCGGGACGGTTTGTTCCCGCACAGGACGTCGAATTGGCGGTTACACCGAAGTTCACGGGGTATTCGAGCGCTTCCCCAGCGTTCAGGAGGCCCCGGATGACGCAGCCGGCCTGCGGGTACACACCGCCGCACAGAGACAGGCCGCACAGGGAGAGGCCGCACAGGGACAGGCCGCACACAGACAGCAAGAACCCGGAGGTCGACGAACAGGCCGCCGACGGCTCTGCACCCGAGACACCGCCCGGTCCCGCGGCGACCCCGCTCGCGGGGCACCCGGCGCCGCCCGACTCGTGGATCGAGGCGCCCGGGCAGTACCCGGGCCGATGACCTACTGACCGGCCAGGCCGGTGTGGCGACGAGGGCTACCGGCGCCAGGACGTGCGCTGCCGGACCCGGTTCCCGACCAGCGCGGCGACCAGGACGACGCCGATGCCGATGAGCCACAGCCGCTCGGTCTCGGCGACGTGGTTGCCGATGAACGCCATGAGGAACATCGCGATGGCCGAGATCCAGCCGCCGATCTCGCGGCCGCGCGGGAACCTGCCGTGCCAGCCCCACTCAGCGGACGGCTCCTCGTGCGGGTCGACCGCGTTCTTCGGCCGCTTCTCCAGCTGTGAGCCAGCCACGTTCCCTCCCGGCACTCTGATCCTTGCCGCACATGCTCCCACACCGCCCTGACACCCTCCGCGCACCATGCGCATGTGATCGACAGTGCATCGGGAACAATGTGCCCTGATATGACCAGACGTACCGTTCTCGTTCTCGGCTCCACCGGCTCCGTCGGTGTCCAGGCCCTCGACGTCCTCGCGGCCAACCCCGAGCGGTTCGAGGTGGTCGGCGTCGCGGCCGGCGGCGGCGATCCGGCCGCCCTCGCGGCCCAGGCCATCTCGACCGGCGCGCGAGCCGTCGCCGTGTCCCGCTCCACCGCCGCCGAGGACGTGCAGCTCGCCCTGTACGCCGAGGCCAAGCGCCGCGGCTACGAGCAGGGCGGCTTCGGCATGCCGCGCATCCTCGCCGGCCCGGACGCGGTGGCCGAGCTCATCGACACCACGCCGGCCGACATCGTGCTCAACGCGATCACCGGCTCCCGCGGCCTCGCGCCCACCCTCCGCGCCCTCGCGACCGGCGCGACGCTCGCGCTCGCCAACAAGGAGTCGCTGATCGCGGGTGGCCCGCTGGTGCTCCGCGCGGCCGCGCCGGGCCAGCTCGTGCCGGTCGACTCCGAGCACTCGGCCATCGCGCAGTGCCTGCGGGGCGGCCGCGCCGAGGAGGTCGACCGGCTCGTGCTCACCGCGTCGGGCGGCCCGTTCCGCGGCCGGCGCCGCCCGGACCTGGCCGACGTCACGGTCGCCGACGCGATGGCGCACCCGACCTGGGCCATGGGTCCGGTCATCACGATCAACTCGGCCACCCTGGTCAACAAGGGGCTCGAGCTCATCGAGGCGCATCTGCTGTTCGGCGTGCCCTACGACCGGATCGACGTCGTGGTCCACCCCCAGTCGATGATCCACTCGATGGTCACCTTCACCGACGGCTCCACGCTCGCCCAGGCCAGCCCGCCGGACATGCGGCTGCCGATCGCGCTGGCCCTCGGCTGGCCGGAGCGGGTGCCCGGCGCCGCCCGGGCGGCCACGTTCGACACGCCCACCGCGTGGACCTTCGAGCCGCTGGACGACGCGACGTTCCCGGCCGTGCGGCTGGCCCGGCAGGCCGGCGAGACCGGCGGCTGCCTGCCGGCCGTGTACAACGCGGCGAACGAGGAGGCGGTGACCGCGTTCGTCGAAGGACACACCGCCTTCACCGACATTGTGGACACTGTGCACCGAGTGCTCGACGCGGCGGACGCTTGGCACACCGAGCCGTCCGGGGTCGAGGAGGTCCTGGCCGCGGAGAGTTGGGCGCGGGCCCAGGCGAGGCAGCGGCTCGGGGCGACGGTAGAGCTCGGCACGACCGGGCGGGGAGAGGACTGACGACGTGCAATGGATCGTGGGGGTCATCCTCTTCGCTCTCGGCATCTGCATCTCGGTGGCATTGCACGAGGCCGGGCACATGGCCGCGGCCAAGATGTTCGGGATGCGGGTCCGCCGCTACTTCATCGGCTTCGGCCCGACCATCTGGTCGTTCCGCCGCGGGGAGACCGAGTACGGGCTGAAGGCCATCCCGGCCGGCGGGTTCTGTGACATCGCCGGCATGACGGCCCTCGACGAGGTGACCCCCGAAGAGGCGCCGCGGGCGATGTGGCGCTACGCGACGTGGAAGCGCTTCGTGGTGATGGTCGCCGGCTCGATCACCCACTTCATCATCGGCTTCGTCATCCTCTACCTGATGGCGATCACGATGGGCCTGCCCAACCTGAGCCTGGACGTGAACACGGTGCGGCCCCAGGTCGGCACGGTCAACGACTGCGTGGTCGACAAGACCAAGACGTCCGGCACCGGGTGCACCTCCGGCGCGGCCGCGCCGGCCAAGAACGCGGGCCTGCGCCCCGGCGACGTCGTCCAGTCGGTCGCCGGCACGCCCACGCCGACCTGGCGGGACATGGTCAAGAAGGTCGAGGGCCTGTCCGGGCCGGCCGAGTTCGTGGTCCGGCGGGGGAGCCAGACGCTCACCCTCACGGTCGACGTGGCCCAGGTCGCGACCACGGACGGCAAGAAGGTCGGCGCGATCGGCGTGTCGGTGGCGCTGCCTCCCACGGTCAACACCTACGGCGCGCTCGACGGCGTCGGCGGCGCGGCGAGCTTCACCGGCCAGATGTTCGTCGGCGTGTGGAACGGCCTGCTGGCGTTCCCGGAGAAGATCCCGAAGGTCGTCCAGGCCATCGGCGGCGGCCAGCGCGACCCGGAGACGCCGGTCAGCGTGGTCGGCGCGAGCATCATCGGTGGAGACGCGGTCGAGCGTGGCTTGTGGGAGATCTTCATCCTGATGCTCGCGACGCTGAACTTCTTCGTCGGCGTGTTCAACCTGCTACCGCTGCTGCCGCTCGACGGCGGGCACATCGCGGTCCTGTTCTACGAGAAAATTCGGGACTGGGTACGGCGTCTGCGTGGGAAACCGGCGGGCGGGCCGGTCGATTACTCCAAGTTGTCGGCCGTGACGATGGTGTTCGTCCTCCTCGGTGGCGCGGTCGTGTTGTTGACCGTCACAGCGGACATCGTGAACCCGATCCGGATACCTCAGTAGGCTGAACGCATGACCGAAGGCATCATGCTGGGCATGCCGGCCACTCCGCCGCCCGTGCTGGCGGACCGGCGCCCGACCAGGCAGCTGATGGTCGGCCGGGTCGGCGTCGGGAGCGAGCACCCGATCTCGGTGCAGTCGATGACCACCACGGTCACCGCGGACGTCAACGCCACGCTGCAGCAGATCGCCGAGCTCACCGCGGCCGGCTGCGACATCGTCCGGGTGGCCTGCCCGTCCCAGGACGACGCCGAGGCGCTGCCGGCCATCGCGGCCAAGTCGCAGATCCCGGTGATCGCGGACATCCACTTCCAGCCCAAGTACGTCTTCGCGGCCATCGAGGCCGGTTGCGCGGCGGTTCGGGTCAACCCGGGCAACATCAAGAAGTTCGACGACAAGATCCGCGAGATCGCCGCCGCCGCCCGCGACCACGGCACGCCCATCCGCATCGGCGTCAACGCCGGCTCGCTGGACCCGCGGTTGCTGGCCAAGTACGGCAAGGCGACGCCCGAGGCGCTGGCGGAGTCGGCCCTGTGGGAGGCGTCGCTGTTCGCCGAGCACGACTTCCACGACATCAAGATCTCGGTCAAGCACAACGACCCGGTCGTGATGGTCCGGGCCTACGAGCTGCTCGCCGAGCAGTGCGACTACCCGCTGCACCTCGGTGTCACGGAGGCCGGGCCGGCGTTCCAGGGCACCATCAAGTCGGCTGTGGCCTTCGGCGCGTTGCTGCGGCAGGGCATCGGCGACACCATCCGCGTGTCGCTGTCCGCCCCGCCGGTCGAGGAGGTCAAGGTCGGCACGCAGATCCTGCAGTCGCTGAACCTGCGACCGCGCAAGCTCGAGATCGTGTCGTGCCCGTCGTGCGGCCGGGCCCAGGTCGACGTGTACAAGCTGGCCGACGAGGTCACGGCGGGCCTCGAGGGCATGGAGGTCCCGCTGCGCGTGGCCGTGATGGGCTGCGTGGTCAACGGCCCGGGTGAGGCGCGCGAGGCCGACCTGGGGGTCGCGTCGGGCAACGGGAAGGGCCAGATCTTCGTGAAGGGCAAGGTCATCAAGACCGTGCCGGAGCACCAGATCGTGGAGACCCTCATCGAAGAGGCCATGCGCATCGCCGAGGAGGCCGGCGACGCGGCCACCGGCGAGCCCGTCGTCACCGTCTCCTGACGTTCCCGGCTCCGGTGGCCGGAGCCACGAGGCTCCGGCCACCAGGGCCGCGTTGCCGGTAGGGGCTACGGCGCCGGGTATTCGGTGAGGTAGACCGGTACGCCGATCTTGGTCGTGTCGGCCGCATCGCCCAGGCCGTTGACCACGTGGTCGATCGTGCCGGCGCTCAGGTTCACCGTCATGATGTGGTGCAGCCGCACGCCCGGGGTCGCCGGGACCTCGAAGCCGTTCTCCGTGTGGATCGCCGGGTTGTTCTGGTTGAACACGTACACGCCGGCGCCGTGGAGGGTGTGCGTCCGCACGCGGTCGCCCACCTTGTAGCCGGCGAAGCCCTCGACGCTCCCGTGCATCCAGTCCGCCTGCGTGGGCGGGTCGTACGGCAGCTCGTTCTGGTACAGGATCGTCGTGCCGTCCTCGCCGTTCCAGACGGTGTTGTACTGCTGGAAGTGCTCGACGAACAGGCCCGTCGCCGTCACGTGGTCGCCGTTGATCACGACGCCGTTGCGGCCGGTGTTGGTGTTCCAGCGCTGGGTGTCGGTGAAGCCCTCGACGCCGTGGTCGGCCCGCCACACCCACGTGTGGTCGATGAGCACGTTGTCGCTGTTGACCTCGAGCGCGGTGTCGGTCCTGCCCACGTGCGGGCCGCCGACGCGGAAGTACACGTCGGACAGCGTGGTCGGGTTGCGGGCGGAGCTGACGCCGTGGCCGTGCTTCTTGCCCACCCGCAGCAGGACCGGCGACGTCCGTGGCCCCGCGTCGACCGTGACCCCCGCGATGACGACGCCGGGGACGTCGGCCACCTCGAGCGGGGTCGAGCCGTCGACGGCGGTCAGCGTGGCGTGCCCGAGCCCGAGGACCACCGTGTTGGGGCGCCTGACCTCGATGCCGCGCGCGATGTCGTACACGCCGGGGGTGAGCAGCAGGTTCTTGCCGCGCGCGAGCTGGTTGTTGATGTCGCGCACCGAGTCCGCCGGGGTCGCGACGAAGAAGTCCGAGATCGGCACCGTGCGGCCCGGCGTCAGGCCGTCGGCCCAGGAGATGCCGCGGCTGTTCGTCCGGGCGGCGGGCACGCGGACGTCGTACCTGCCCCGCTCGTCGAGGAACAGGTACGGCTTCTCGCGGCTCACCGGGGTCGTGTCGAGCGTCGTGTACGGCGGGCTCGGGAAGGCGGCGTCGTCCGGCGCGCCCACGACCCCCGCGAAGACCTGGTTCCACACGCCGTTGGACCAGCCGGCGATCTCGCTGTTGCGGGTCAGCCACTGCTGCTGCGAGCCGTTGACGGTCGACGGAAGCCTCGAGTCGGCGATGAACCCGCCGCTGGCGAACTGCGGGCCGGCGGTGCAGTAGTCCATCAGCGAGAGGTTGCCGCCGCTGATGTCGAGCCGGCGCATGGACACCGCCTGGGAGACCGCCCAGAAGTTCGCCGAGGCGCGGCAGCCGTCCTGGCCGGCGGCGTCGATGTTGATCGACAGGTTGGACAGGGTGCGCCAGAAGTTGACGAGGGCGAGGCAGTTGCCCGTGCCACCGTCGGCCAGGCAGCGGTTGTAGACCTCGACCTTGCCGTTGATGACGACGTCGGTGGGGGAGGCGCCCAGGCCCGCGATCTCGGTGTAGTAGCCGACCTTGAGCTGCAGCGGGTGCTCTGCGGTGCCGTAGGTCCCCGGCTTGAAGAGGAAGGCGTAGCGCCGGGTGCCCATCTCGTTGTCGACCTGGCCGGCGTGCGTCGCGTCGAGGGTCGCCTGGATCTGGCCGACCGGCATGGCGGGATCGAAGACGGTGACGTTCGCCCCGAGGTCCGGGGTGCCGTGGTCGCCGTGCCGCGGTGGGGCGGCCGCCGCGGTCGTCGTGGCGACCGTCGTCGCTGCGAGGGCGAGCGCGAGCGCCCCGCCGAGTAACCGGCGGGTGCGCCGTCTCACGGGACCGTCCGGACGCTGGGTGGTCATGCGGTGTCGTCCTCTCCGCTGTCGGGCAGCGCTGCCCGGGGTGGGATGCGGCGCAGGGAGGCGGGTCCATGAGAGCGCTCTCACGGGGTTCGGATATTTCTACTCCGTGCATCGGTCCAGCGCTATGTCCGGCGCGCGCCGATCTGGGCCCGTAAGTAGTCCTCGTGCTCGCGCAGCTCCGGGCCCGGCGCCTCCGCCGGCTCGGCGACCTGGCGAAGCTCGAACTCACCCGTGCCGACGCGCGGACAGCGCCGGACCCACTCCAGTGCCTCCTGCTTGGACCCGACGTCGAGCACCCAGTAGCCCGTCACCAGCGCACCCTCGAACGGCCCGTCGACGACCGTGGCCCGGCCGTCGGCGAAGCACACCCGGGTCCCGTCGGCGCTCGAGGTCAGCCCGTCCGCGGCCAGGAGCACGCCGGCCCGCACGAGGTCCTTCGTGTACCGGGTCAGCGCCCTGACCTGCTCCTCGCCCGGAGCCCCCGCCTGCTCGTCGGCCTTCACCAGAACCATGAACCGCATGACAGGCTCCTTCCCGCCGGGGTGTTCGCACTGACGCGTCGAACCGGGGGTGGCCGGATCGACACCAAACGGTCGGCGGGTCTCGGCTGTCCCACGAGCCGGTCATCTGGCACGCTTGAGCTTGTGTTGCGGCTTGCTGGAGCGCGGCTGCTCGACGAGCGGGATCGGATGGCCGTGCGCGCGATGCTCACGGCGGATCCGGTCGCGTCCTGCATGGTCGCGTCGCGGATCGAGACCCTCGGCATGGACCCGTGGCGGCTGGGCGGCGAGCTGTGGGGCTGCGAGCCCCGCGGGTTCCGCAGCGGCCGCCTCGACTCGCTGTGCTTCGCCGGCTCGAACCTCATTCCCTTGCAGGGCAACCGGTCCGCGCTGCGGGCCTTCGCCGACCGGGCGCTGCGCCGGCGGCGGATGTGCTCGTCGGTCGTGGGGCCGGCCGAGCAGGTCCTCGGCCTCTGGTCCGAGCTGGAGCTCGACTGGGGGCCGGCCCGCGAGGTGCGCGAGGACCAGCCGCTGATGTCCACGGGCAAGGAACCGCTGGTCGCGGCCGACCCGCTGGTCCGCCCCGTCCGCCCCGCCGAGCTCGACCGCTACCTCCCGGCCGCGGTCGCGATGTTCATCGAGGAGGTCGGCGTCGACCCGCGGGCCGGCGACGGCGGCGCCAGCTACCGGGCCCGGGTCGCCGAGCTCATCGCCGCCGGGCGCGCGTTCGCCCGGTTCGAGGGCGGTGACGTCGTGTTCAAGGCCGAGATCGGCGCGCTGTCCAACGCGGTCGGCCAGATCCAGGGCGTGTGGGTGCACCCCGACCGGCGCGGGCACGGGCTCGGCTCGGCCGGCACCGCGGCCGTGGTCGACCGGCTCGTGCGCGGGCTCGGGCGCACCGCGAGCCTGTATGTCAACGCCTACAACGTCATCGCGCAGTCCGCGTACCGGCGGATCGGGTTCACCCGAGTCGGTCAGTACGCCACCGTGCTGTTCTGATTGTCGGGGTTGTCCGCCATACTCGCCGCCGTGCGCGTTTCCTCCCGGCGGGCGGCCGGTCTCCTCGCCGCGGTGCTGCTCACCCTGCCCGTCGCGGGCTGCGGCCTGTTCGGTGACGACGGGCCGCAGCCGCAGGACATCGCCGACGACTACCTGGGCGCGTTCGCCAAGGGCGACAGCGGTGCCGCGGCCAAGCTCACCGACTCGCCCGACTCGGCCAAGGCGCTGCTCGACAGCGTCCGCAAGGGCCTGGCCCCGGAGAAGGTCGCCGCGCAGCTGGGCGAGGTCAGGACGGCCGACGGCACGGCCACCGCGAGCTTCGACGTCACGTGGGACTTCGGCCACGGCCGGCGCTGGGAGTACCCCGGCAAGCTGGAGCTGCGCGACCAGGACGGCACGTGGAAGATCCACTGGTCCACCACGGTCCTGCATCCCGACCTGGCCGAGCAGCAGTCGATCGCGCTCCAGAACGAGCAGCCGGAGCTCGCGCCGGTGCTCGACCGCGACGGCGAGCTGCTGATGGCGCCGGACCGGGTGATCTCGGTCCTGTTCGAGCCGGCGAAGGCGGGCGACGCCAACGCGGTGGCCGGCGCGCTGGCCACGGCGCTGTCGGGCTTCGACCGGTCGATCACCCAGAAGTCCATCATGGACGGTGCGGCCAAGGCCAAGACCCAGCCGTACCAGGTCGTGCTGCTGCGGTCCAGCGACTACGAGGCGGTCAAGCCGCGGATCTACGAGCTGCCCGGCGTCCGGTTCACCGCCACGCCGCGGCTGCTCCCGGTGGACAAGAAGCTCGCGCCCACGCTGCTGCCGGGCATCCGCAAGCTCGTCGAGGACGACCTCATCGGCAGCGCGGGCTGGCGGGTCATCACCACCGACGTGTCCGGCGCCGAGGTCTCGGAGCTGTACTCGAAGCCGGCCGAGCCCGCGCAGGCGGCGCGGATGACGCTGAGCCTGGGCGTGCAGAACGCGGCCCAGTCGGCGCTCGCGCCCGAGCCCAACCCGTCGATGATCGTGGCGATGCAGGCGTCCACGGGCCAGGTGCTGGCGGTGGCCCAGAACCCGGCGGCGGACAAGCAGGGCGCGCTCGCCCTGTCCGGCCGCTACCCACCGGGCTCCACGTTCAAGATCATCACCGCCATCGCGGGCATCGAGTCCGGCAAGACCCAGCCCGACGCCCAGGTCGGCTGTCCCGGCACGCTCACCATCCAGGGCCGCGTGGTGCCCAACAACGACAAGTTCGACAAGGGCGTCATCCCGCTGCACAGCGCGTTCGCGTTCTCCTGCAACACCACCTTCGCCGAGCTCGCCACCAAGCTGGCGCCCTCGGCGCTCACCGACACCGCCCGCCGCCTCGGCCTCGGCGCCGACTTCGTGGTGCGTGGCGCCACCACGGTCACCGGCTCGGTGCCGCCCGCGGCCAACGTGGTCGAGCGCGCCGAGGACGGCTTCGGCCAGGGCAAGGTGGTGGCGAGCCCGTTCGGCATGGCGCTGGTGGCCTCGACGGTGGCCTCGGGCACCATGCCGACGCCCAGCCTGCTGGCCGGGACTCGCACGGAGTCCGACACCGTCGACCCGAAGCCGGTCGACCCGCAGGTCCGCGCCGCGATGCACGCGATGATGCGGGAGGTCACCCAGCGGACCGTCGCGCTGGCGCCCTACCCGGACGTCCGGGGCAAGACGGGCACCGCCCAGTTCGGCGACGGCAAGCACTCGCACGGCTGGTACGTGGGCTTCCGCGGCGACCTGGCCTTCGCGGTCCTCGTCACCGACGCGGGTGCCTCGGCCAGGGCGGTGGCCGCCACCGCCCGGTTCATGGCCGCCCTACCCCGGTGAGGCGCGGGCCACGGCGCCCCTTCCCTCAACGGCGGCGAAGAACCGCATCGTAGGGTGGAGCCATGCCCGTACGTGCTCCGTTGAAGCCCGGCGTCCAGTCGCCCCGCCGGCAGGTTCCGTCCGCCATCGCGCGTCCCGAGTACGTGGACAAGCCGGCGCCCCAGCGCAACACCGAGCCGTGGGTCCAGACCGACGAGACCGTCGAGGCCATGCGGGTCGCCGGCCGGATCGCCGCGCAGGCCCTGCAGGAGGGTGGCAAGGCGGTCAAGCCCGGCGCCATCACCGACGACGTCGACGCCGTGGTGCACGAGTACATCCTCGACCACGGCGCGTACCCGTCCACGCTGGGCTACCGGAACTTCCCCAAGTCGTGCTGCACCTCGCTCAATGAGGTGATCTGCCACGGCATCCCGGACACCACGCTCATCCAGGACGGCGACATCGTCAACATCGACGTCACCGCCTACCTCGGCGGCGTGCACGGCGACACGAACGCCACGTTCCTCGCCGGCGACGTCGACGAGGAGGTGCGGCTGCTGGTCGAGCGCACCCACGAGGCCACCATGCGAGCCATCAAGGCGGTCCGCCCGGGCCGGCAGCTCAACGTGATCGGCCGGGTCATCGAGGCCTACGCCAAGCGGTTCGACTACGGCGTCGTGCGTGACTTCACCGGGCACGGCATCGCCCGGTCGTTCCACAGCGGGCTGGTCATCCTCCACTACGAGGAGCCCAAGGTCGAGACGGTGATCGAGAAGGGCATGACGTTCACGATCGAGCCGATGATCACCCTCGGCGGCATCGACTACGACATCTGGTCCGACGGCTGGACGGTCACCACCAAGGACAAGAGCTGGACCGCCCAGTTCGAGCACACCCTGGTGGTCACCGACGACGGCGCGGAGATCCTCACCCTGCCGTGACGGGCCACCGTCAGAGCAGCTTCGCGAGCACCTCGAGCACGGCCACCGCAACGGGGTCCGGGTCGGTCGCCGGCGCCAGGTGGTGCGTGTCGAGCCGGCGCACCGGCCAGCCGAGCCTCTCGGCCGCGGCCACGTCGTCGGCGTAGGCCGCGGACAGCGCGACGTAGCCGGCGGGGCCGTCCCACTCGACGTCCGGGCGCGGCTCCTTGAGGAACGCCACCGGCACTTCGGGTGCCTCGTCGGCGATCTCGGCACGCAGCTCGACGTCGGCGACCAGCTCGGTCAGCGGGTCCGGCTCGAACCACCGCTGCCACCGCGGCAGCTGCCCCTCGCGCGAGGCCGCGCGCAGCCGCGTGTACAGCTCGGCCGGCACGGTGTCGCGCCAGCTGCGGCCCGGCGTCGGCAGCCCGGCGTCGAGGAACACCAGCCCGCTGACGGTGTCCTCGAGCGCGTCGGCGAACGCGGGGAGCAGCGGCCCGGCGCCGCTGTGCCCGATGAGCACGACCTGCCCGGCGAGGTCCTCCGCACCCATGGCGTCCGCGAACGCGCCGACGAGCACCTGGTGCACGGGCGCGGCGACGACGCTGGGTCGCAGGTCGAGCAGGACCGCAGGGTGCCCGTGCGCGGCGAGCGCGTCGGCCAGCGGGCGCAGGCTCGCCGGGCCGAGGAACGGGCTGTGCACGAGGACGGCGGTGATCGGGGACGCGGGCATGCCCGCGATGATGGCAGATGCCTCGGCGGAGGGAGCGGGACATGCGGGGTGCGGTGCTTGTGGCCGGGACGTCGTCGGACGCGGGCAAGAGCGTGCTCGTGGCCGGACTCTGCCGGTGGCTCGCGCGGCAGGGGGTGCGGGTGGCGCCGTTCAAGGCGCAGAACATGTCGAACAACTCGGCGGTGACGCCGGACGGTGGCGAGATCGGCCGGGCGCAGGCGATGCAGGCGGCGGCGTGCGGGCTCGAGCCGAGCGTGCGGTTCAACCCGGTGCTGCTCAAACCGGGGGCCGACCACAGCTCGCAGGTGGTGGTGCTGGGCAGGCCGGTCGGCGTCCTTTCTGCCGCGTCCTACCGGAGCCTCGACCTGCTGGACGTCGTCGTGTCCACATTGGATGATTTGCGAGCGTCCTACGACGTGGTGGTCTGCGAGGGCGCCGGCTCGCCCGCGGAGATCAACCTGCGGGCCGGCGACATCGCGAACCTCGGCCTCGCGCGGGTGGCGTCGCTGCCCGTGCTCGTGGTGGGGGACATCGACCGGGGTGGCGTGCTGGCGCACCTGTTCGGGACGCTCGCCGTGCTCGACCCGGCGGACCAGGCGCTGGTGTCGGCGTTCGTGATCAACAAGTTCCGCGGGTCGCTGTCGCTGCTCGAGCCGGGCCTCGTGTCGTTGACGGCGCTGACCGGCCGGCCGGTGCTCGGCGTGCTGCCGTGGCAGGCGGACCTGTGGCTGGAGGCCGAGGACTCGCTGTCGTACGCGGCGGACGGGGTGCTCGGCCGCCCGGCGCCGCCGGTGGGTGCCGACTGGCTGCGGGTGGCCGTGGTCCGCCTGCCCCGGATCTCGAACGCGACGGACGTCGAGGCGCTGGCGTGCGAGCCCGGGGTGGCCGTCCGCTTCGTGACGGACCCGTCCCGGCTCACGGATGCCGACCTGGTCGTCCTCCCCGGCACCAAGTCCACAGTGGAGGATCTGGCCTGGCTGCGCCGCACCGGCCTGGCCGACGCCGTGGTGGCCCACACCGGCGCCGGCGGCCCCCTGCTGGCGGTGTGCGGCGGCTACCAGCTGCTCGCGCGGTCGATCGTCGACGACGTCGAGTCGGGCGCCGGTGCCGTACCCGGCCTCGGCCTGCTGGACGTGGACGTGACCTTCGCCCCGGCGAAGACCCTGACCCGCCCGGCCGGCACCGCGCTGGGCGAGCACGTGACGGGCTACGAGATCCACCACGGCCAGGTGACCCGCCGCGCGGCGCTGCCGCCCCTGGTCACCCTGCCCGACGGCAGCCCCGAGGGTGCCTTGGCCGGCCCGATAGCCGCGACCCACTGGCACGGCCTACTGGACAACGACGGCTTCCGCCGGGAGCTCCTCCGCTGGGCCGCGTCCCATGCGGACCGCCCCGGCTTCGAGCCGGCGGCCGACACCCGGGTGGCCGAGCTCCGAACGTCCCAACTGGACCTGCTGGCCGACCTGGTGGAGACCCACCTGGACACGCCCGCCCTGACCCGCCTCATCGAGGAGGGCGCCCCACCGAACCTGCCGACCCTGCGAACGACCCGGACGTAGGCCCGAACCGGCCCGTGGCGGCGCCCACCGTCGACTTGCCGACGCCTGCCCGGCCGCCGACCAGGAGCGCCTCGACGGGCAGCTCAGTCAGGCGGGGTCAGTCAAGGGGCAGGTTCAGCAGGGCGTTCTCGATCAGCTCCGGCATCGCCGGGTGGATCCAGTACTGGCCGCGCGCCATGCTGCGGGCGTCCAGGCCGAAGCTCATCGCCTGGACCAGGGGCTGGATCAGGGTCGACGCCTGCGGGCCGATGATGTGCGCGCCCAGCAGCTGGCCCGTCGACGGGTCGGCCAGCAGCTTCGCGAAGCCCGTCGTGTCCTCCATGGCCCAGCCGTAGGCGATCCCCGCGTAGTCCTGTGTGGACGTCACGTACCGCACGCCGCGCGCGCGGGCCTGCTGCTCCGTGAGGCCCACCGACGCCACCTGCGGCGAGCTGAACACCGCGTGCGGCACGAACCGGTGGTCGGCCTCGAGCGGGGTGTCCGGGTTGAGCAGGTTGTGCTGCACGATCCGCGCCTCGTGGTTGGCCACGTGCTTGAGCTCGAACGGGGAGCTGAGGTCACCCAGCGCCCACATGCCCTCCGCGGTCGTCCGCTGGAACTCGTCGACCACCACGTACCCGTCCGGCGTGACGTCGATGCCGGCCGCCGGCAGGTTGAGCGTGTCCGAGTTCGGCACCCGGCCGACCGCCGCCAGCACGAGGTCGGTCTCGATCGACTCCGGGCCGGACGCGCCGTCGAGGTCGACCCGGATGCCGCCGTCGACGACGGCCGCGCCGCGCAGCGTGCGGTTGAGCCGCAGGTCCCACCGCTCACCGGCCAGCGACGTGAACCGGGCGCTGATGTCGGCGTCCTCGTACCGCAGCATCGCGCCGGACCGTCCGACGACCGTGACGTCGACGCCGAACGCGGAGAACACGTGCGCGAGCTCCGCGGCCACGAACCCGGACCCGATGATCACCAGCCGCCGCGGCAGCTCCTCCAGGCGCATGATCGTGTCGCTGGTGTGCACCGGCACGTCCGCCAGCTCCGGCGGCACGACCGGCCGTCCACCGGCGGCGAGCACGACCCGGTCGGCGGTGAGGTCGACGGACCCCGTCGACGTGTCGACGGACAGCGCACCCGGGCCGGTGAACCGCGCCGTGCCCTCGTAGACGGTGACGTTGGCGTTGTCCGCGTGCGAGACCCGGTACTGCCGCCCGCCCGCCGAGATGGGGTCGATGCGCCCGAAGATGCGGTCCCGCACGTCGGTCCAGCGCACCCCGCGAAGCTCGGCGTCGACACCGAGCTTGGCCGAGGCCGCGGGTGTGCCGGCGAGGTCCGCGGTGTGCACGAACATCTTGGTGGGGATGCAGCCGACGTTCAGGCAGGTGCCGCCGAACACGCCGCGCTCGACGATGGCGACCCGCCAGCCGGCGAACCGCTTGTCGAGGATGGAGTTGCCGGAACCGGAGCCGACGATGACCAGGTCGAAGTGCGTCACATCTGCGTCCAACATCGCCGGCCCGGTCCCCGATTCCCGGCTCAGTGTTGGTACGTCGGCGTGATGATGGCCCGGGCCAGCGTGTGGAACGCCAGGTTGAAGCTCACCACCGCGGCCGACGCGTTCTCGTCGACGTCGAGCGCGTCCACGTCCACCGCGTGCACCACGAAGTAGTACCGGTGCGGCATGTCGCCCTGGGGCGGCGCGGCACCGGCGTAGGCCCGCGCCGACATGTCGTTGCGCACGTGGAAACCGTCGCCCGGCAGGCTCGCGTCGTCGGCGCCGGAGCCGGCGGGCAGCGCGGTGGTGGCCGGCGGCAGGTTCACCGCGACCCAGTGCCAGAAGCCGCCGGGGATCGGCGCGTCCGGGTCGAAGCAGGTGACCACGAAGCTGCGGGTGCCCTCGGGGAAGCCGGACCAGGCCAGCTGCGGCGAGACGTTCCCGCCGCCGGCGCTGTCGTGGACGGCGCTCATCGGCAGCTGCTGGCCGTGCGACACGTCGTCGGAGGTGACGGTGAACGAACCGACAGCCGGCAGGAGCTCGTAGGGGTCAGGCGCGACGGGACGCTCGAGGCTCATGTTCGTCTCCCGGATGAGTGATCGTTCGGCGCCGTCCACCATAGTCTCGCCGCAACGCCCCCGCCGGGTGCCGCTCCGGCCTAGGGTGGGCGTGGACCGAGGGGAGTGGTGTGGGTGACCGACAACGACAACGAGGTGGAGCAGCGGAGCTCGACCCGGGTGCGGTTCCCGGGCATCAGCCCGCGGGCCTACGAGCACCCGGCCGACCGGGGCGCGATGGCGACGTTGCGTGCGGTGCCCGGCATCTCGTCGGTGCTCAAGGCCGTCGCCGGCATGTGGAACGAGCGCGCCGAGCGGCTCTACGCCGTCGCCTCGGCCATCCGGGTCGGTGAGAAGCAGTACCCCAGGATCAACCAGCTGCGCGTCGACGCCGCCGAGACGCTCGACCTCGACACCGTGCCCGAGCTGTACGTCGCCCGCGATCCGCGCGCCAACGCCTACGCGATCGGCATCGACAAGCCGTTCATCGTGCTCACCACCGGCATGGTCGAGTCGCTCGACGTCGACAGCCTGCGCTGCGTCGTCGGCCACGAGACCGGGCACATCCTCTCCGGCCACAACGTTCTGCGCACGCTGCTCATGAGGTTGCTGCGCCTGCAGGCCACGGTCCAGTGGGTGCCCATCGGCGCGCTCGGCCTGCGTGCGGTCATCGCCGCGCTCCTGGAGTGGTTCCGCAAGGCCGAGCTCACCGCCGACCGTGCCGGCCTGCTGTGCGGTCAGGACCCGGCCGCTGCGCTGCGCCAGCACGTGTTCATGGCCGGCGGCACGTCGATGTCGGACATCGACATCCCCGAGTTCATGCAGCAGGCCAAGGAGTACGAGGAGGTCGACGACATCCGCGACAGCATCCTCAAGCTGATGACCGTCGAGGGGATGAGCCACCCGTTCGCCGTCGTGCGGGCCGCGCAGCTGCAGCGGTGGGCCGCGTCGGAGGAGTACCGCGCGATCCTGGCCGGCGACTACCTGCGCCGCGCCGACGACGCGCCGTCCTCGTCCATGATGGACGACGTCCGGTCGGCCGGGCGCTCGTACAAGGAGTCCTGGTCGAGCTCCACCGACCCGCTGGCCAAGGTGCTCACCGACGTCGGCGAGGCGGTCTCCGGCGCCGCCGGCAAGGTGTGGAGCCGGTTCGGCGGCGGCACCGGTTCGTCTACTCCGGACGAAACGGATGCCCCGGACGGCCCGGATGTCAACGGCGGCAACAAGAACTAGCCCGCCACCGGCTCCGCTCGTCGATTCGCCCGAGCCGAGCCTGTCTCGTAGATCATCGTGTGAAGTCCTGCGCCGACTGCGCCGACTGCGCCGACCATCGGAACCTCAGGGGACCGTGACGTCACCCAGCCACCACCCACCTCGATACCCACAACATTCGCTGGAACGCAACGCACACTTTAAATCCCGGGGAGGCGGACTAGCGTCCCGCCGGCCACGACGAGCACGGCCCGCACCTGGTCGATGATGTCGCGCTGGTTCGCCG
>NZ_DASWSJ010000053.1:0-24307 GCF_036402745.1 Actinophytocola sp.
TTGATCCGGTCGTCCGCGACGTCGAACGCCATCACCACCGCGGTGACGCCGTCCTGCTGAACCACCACACCGGGCTCACCGTTGACCGTCCGCTCCAGGAACGTCAGGTTGGCTGCCCTGCCGGCCATATCGACCAAGTAAAGCGCGATCTGCTCGCCGCCTTCGATCGGGCGGAGGCTGGCGCTGACGAGGCCGCCGCCGTCGCCGATCGCCGTGGCGTCGGGGTCGAGGAGGCCGATGAGGGCGTCGATGTCCTTGGCTTCCCACGCCTGCTTGAAGTTCCTGACGATGTCGGCACGCTGGGCCGTGGGAGTGGCGGGAGCCCGCGACGCGCGAACGCGACGGCGGGCCGACGACGCCAGCTGGCGACATGCCGCCGGCGTACGGCCGACGATCTCGGCCACTTCGGCGAAGGAGTAGCGGAAGACGTCGTGCAGGATGAACGCGACGCGCTCGGCCGGGGTCATCGACTCGAGCACGACGAGGAAGGCCATGTTGATCGACTCGTCGAGGGTGACTCGGTCGGCCGGGTCGACGGTGGTGCCGCCCGACCGCCCGGCGGCCCACTCGGTCCGTTCGGGCAGCGGCTCGGGGATCCATTCGCCCACATAGCGCTCCCGCCGGGCCCGTGCCGAGCCGAGCAGGTCGAGGCAGATGCGGCTGGCGACCTTGGTCAGCCAGGCGCCGGGGGATTCGATGGCCTGCTGCTGTAACTGGGACATGGCGTACCAGCGGGCGTAGGTCTCTTGGACGACGTCCTCGGCGTCGGCCAGGGAGCCGAGGAGCCGGTACGCGAGATTGATCAGCTGACGCCGCTCGCTCATGATCGCGCTCAGGCCCGGATCGAGCCGGCCGGCTCCCGGCTCGGACTGCGTGCTCATGTGTCGCCGACTCCCTTGGTCGTATCCGCCGTCACCAGGTAGACGAGACAGCACACCGAAATGTGAGGTCGGCGCGTCACCTCACATTACGAGGGACTGCGTCGTCGTACTGGTCATGAACATCTCTCTGTGGATCGTTGCGGGACTGCTGGCCGTGGGCTCCCTGGCCAGCGGCGCCGTGAAGCTGATCCGGCCCAAGGAGAAGCTGGCCGCCTCCGGCTGGGAATGGGTCGAAGACTTCGGCGCCGGCACCGTCAAGGCCATCGGCGCCCTCGAGGTCCTGGCCGCGGTGGGCCTGATCCTGCCCGCGGCGCTCGACCTCGTGCCGGTTCTGGTGCCGCTGGCCGCCGTCGGTCTGGTGGTGCTGATGGTCGGCGCGACGATCACGCACCTCCGCCGGCACGAGGCCCAGGCAATCGTGGTGAACCTGGTCCTGCTCGCCCTGGCCGGCTTCGTGGCGTGGGGCCGCTTCGGCCCCCAGTCCTTCACGGGCTGACCCGTTTTCGATGTGACAAGGAGGAACCGATGAGCAACCTTCAGACCATCGCTGACCGCGTCGAGATCGAGGCGCTGCGCGGCGAGTTCACCGACGCGGGGACGATGCGTGACTTCGACCGCCTCGCGTCGCTGTTCACCCGGGACGGGATGTGGCGGATCCCCGACGTCGCCGAGTTCGTCGGCCGGGAGAAGATCCGCGCCGGGATCGAGCGGCTGCAGGGGCACTGGGAGTTCTTCGTGCAGAACGCGCACCCGGGCACGATCCAGCTCGAGGGCGACACCGCGGCCGGCCGCGCCTACATCGCGGAGTTCGGGCGCCTGCGCGACGGCAGCTCACACCTGAACTACTCCGTGTACCACGACCGCTACCAGCGCACCCCGGACGGCTGGAGGTTCGCGGAGCGCGTCTACGAGGTCAGATACCTCGACACCACTCCGCTGGCGGGTTCGGCGCCCCACGCGGCGGGGGCGCCCGCCAACCCGCCGACCGAGAACGAGTCTGCCGGGTCTCTCTCCGGCCGACCTGTTCGCGGCGGCTGATTCCGGCCGGGAAGGTGAGTCGCCGGCCGGTGAGCCGTGCTGCCGACCGGCCGGGTCAGCGCATCAGCCAGGCGCGGCAGGCGAGCTGGAGCGCGAGCCGCTGCTCGGGGTCGTTGAGCTCGACGTGCAGCAGCGCGGTGATCTTGCGCAGCCGGTAGGCGATCGTCTGCGGGTGGACGTTGAGGTCCTTGGCGGCCTTGACCGGCGAGCCCTGGTGGTCGAGGTAGGACTGCAGGGTGCGGATGGAGTCCTCGGCGGCCTGCGGGCCCAGCTCGGCAAGCGGGGCGAGCAGGTCGTCGACCGAGGCACGGGTGGTGTCGGAGGCGTACCACTCGACCAGCATCCGGTTCAGGCCGAGCGCGTCGATCGCGATGACGTCCCTGGGGGGCGTGGACTGGCGGGTCGCCGCGAGTGCGGCCCTCGCGTCGGTGGCGGACGTGCGGAGCCCCTCCGCGCGCCGGTACACCCCGCCGATGCCACACCGGACGACGAGCCCGGGAAACCGTTCCCGCACCGCGGCGAGCGCGGCGGTCGCCGCGGCGTGGGCGATGCGGGCCGCCGACTGCCCGGGCTTGGTCCCGCTGGTGCGGACGAGCAGCACGTCGCCGCCGATCCGGGTGCCGTGCCAGCCGTCGCCGCCGCCGGCCCGGACCGCGTCGAGCGCGGTGCTGCCGACGGCCTCGACCTGGCCCGTGCTGGCCGCGTCCCTGCTCGCGGGCTCGTGCAGCGACGAGGACAGCTCGAACCGCAGCACCTGGTGCCAGCCGTCGACCGCGACGCCGAGCGCCCTGGCACGCGCCACCAGCGGGGCACGTTCGGACTCCGGCGCGAGGAGCAGCTCGCCGAGCAGCCGGCCGCGGTCGTGGATCGGGGCCAGTTCGCTTCGCCTGCTCTCCGCGACAGCCCGCGCGTACGCGTCCGCGGCGAGTCGCACGACCGTGTGTGCCGCGACCACCCAGGCGCCACGCGGCCGTTCGGGCACGGTGGCCGTGACATAACCCTCGGCGACCCCGTCCACCTCGACGAGTGCGGTCGGCTCGGCGTGGTCGGGGTCGCGGACCGTGACCTCGGTGGCGAGCGCCCCCGCGGCGGCGGCGAGGATCGCGGCCGGCTTGTCCCGATCCGCCGTCTCCGCCTTGGCGATCTGCTGGCGGGCGGCGTCGATGCGCGCCAGGGCACTGCCCGCGTCCCCGCCGAGCACCCGCGACACGGCGATCACGAGCCGGGTGGGTTCGGCCTCGGGTGGCGCGCAGAGCAGGGCGAACGCGTAGCGGTCGGCGATGCGCCGGGCGGTCGGCTCGACCGAGTCGGCGTCGATGCCGGTCAGGACCACCGCCGCCGCGCCGGTGGCGGCGGTGTCCCGGAGTGCGACGTCGAACTGGTGCCCCTGGGCCTGGCCGGACGCCGTGGGCAGCACGATCGCCAGCTCGTCGGTGGTCAGCGTGCGTAGTTCGCGCTGCTCGGCGACGACGCGCACCGAGCGCACGATCCTGGTCGGGTCGCCGGCGAGCAGCGCGAGCGCGGAGAGGTCGGGCGCGGACAGCAGCTCGCGGATGCTTGCCGCCTGGTTCGCGGCTTGTGGTTGCGCGATAAACACGGCCCAATTCCTGTTGTACGAGACTAAGCACGCTGCGTGACGAGCTTACTAACATGGCGAGGTGGACTTCGACAAGGCCAGCCTTGCCGCTTTTGCCCTGGGTTGCGACGTGCTGGGGGCTGGTGGTGGCGGACCGGCCGGCCAGTCGTTACCGGTGGCCTTGCACGCCGTGGCCCAGCACGGCCCGGTGCGGGTGGTCGAGCTCTCCGAGCTGCCGGCGGACGAGCTGGTGATGCCGTGCGCGCTGCTCGGCGCGCCCGACGTGTTCGCGGAGCGCATCGGCACCTTCCGCGAGGCGGCCGCCATCCGCCGCCAGGTCGAGGCCCACTTCGGGCGCCCCGTCGCGGCGCTGATGTGCACCGAGGTGGGCGGCACCAACGGCCCCGCCTCGGTCGCGCTCGCGGCCAACGCCGGCCTGCCCCTGCTGGACGCCGACGGCATGGGCCGCGCGTTTCCCGGCGTCGAGCAGGTCGCCATGCAGCTCGCCGGGATCACCGCGAGTCCGTCGGTGCTCGCGGACGAGCACGAGCGCGTGGTCGTGGTGCAGGCGGAGTCCGGCGAGTGGCTGGAGCGGCTCGCGCGCAACGTCGTGACGGCGTTCGGCAACCGCGCGGTGAGCAGCGAGTACGTGATGACCGTCGAGCAGGCGGCAGGCGCCGTGGTCGACGGGTCACTCAGCAAGGCGCTGCGCATCGGCGCCATCCTCGAGGAGTCCGCCCGCGACGCGGCGTCCACGAGCGCCGCCGCCGACCGGCTCGCCGACGAGTTCGGCGGGGCTCGGCTGGCGGAGTGCCGGGTGACCGGGGTGCACCCGATCAAGAACAAGGCGACCGCGACGCTCGCCACCAACTCCCGCCGGACGATCCTGCTGGAGGGCGTCAACCGCGACGAGGGCCGCTGGCTGCGGCTGGAGGCCGGCCACGAGTACCACGCGGTGCTCGAGGACGGCGAGCTCCTCGCCGCGGTGCCGGACATCATCACCATGTTCGATGTCCACAGTGGAGACCCGGTGCCGGTGAGGGAGCTGCGCTACGGGATGCGGGTCGTGGTGCTCGCGCTGCCGTGCCCGGCGGCGTGGCGGGAACCGGCGGCGCTGCGGCTCGTCGGGCCGCGCGCCTTCGGCCTGTGCCTCGACTACGCCCCCCTGGCGGCACACCATGTCTGAGTTCGATCAGCGGTCCGTCGGCTACCGGCTGGGGATCGCGGTGGACGGCGACCAGGTCGCGGGGGCGTTGATGGACGCGGGCAACGGCGTCGTCGCCGTCACCATGCCGCGGCTGACCGGGTGGCCGACAGCCGACGTCGCGCTGACCGCGGTGCTGGGCCCCCTGCTGGCGCAGGTGAGCGGCTGCACAGCGGCCGACATCGAGCGGGTCGCGTTCGCGTTCAGCCAGGTCGACGGGCTGATGGCGTTCCCACACACGAGCACGGCACCGTGGCGGTCCTGGCTCGGCGGGCGCGGGCTGGTCGCGGCGGTTCGGCTGGGCGCGGCCACCACCGCGGTGCCCCCGCTCGCCTTGTGGCCGCCGGAGTTCCGGGACCAGCTCGTGCTCGCCAGCACCTGCGTGGCGGGCGGCGCGCGGCTGGACGGGACCGAGCTGGAGCCCCTCGACGAGGCCGGCCTGGCCGACTTCGCGCGGACCGTCGCGGGCCGGGTCGAGGCCGTTGCGGTCACCGGCGTGTTCGCCTCCCTCGAGCCCGGCCACGAGCTGGCCGCGGCGGCGATCCTGGAGAAGGAGCTCGGCGGCGCGGTGCGGATCCTGCTGTCGCACGAGATCGGCGGGACCGGCCTGCTGGAGCGCGAGAACGCCACCGTGCTCCAGGCGGCGATGACGGGCCCGGCGAGCCGGGACGCCGCCGCGTTGCAGGACATCCTGGTGGCGCACGGCCTCGGGCACGCCGAGGTCTTCGTGGCACGCAACGACGGCACGACCATGGCCCTCGACTACGCCGTGACACACCCGCTGGCACTCTGCGGCGGCGCGGCGGCCGCGACGGTCCACGGTGCGGCCCTGCTCGCCGGCGAGCAGGACGCGCTGGTGGCGCTGACGCGGGCGGACGGCGCCGCGCCCGTGATCTGCGCGGCGACCGCCGGCCTGCCGAGGCTGACCTCGGGACACACGACGATCGCCGGCGTGCCGACGAGTCTGCGGATGGTCGCCCAGGTGCCTGCCCGGCGCGGTGACGACCCGGACTCCGAGGGGGCCGTCGACTCTCGTGCGCTGTCCGAGGCCATCGACCGAGCCAAGACCGCGCCCGCCGATCTGCCCCTGCTGCTCGGTGGTCCCGGCGCGGAGGAGCTCGCCGCCGCCCTGCCGCCCCGGCTGACCGGCACGGTCGGCGTGCGCTGCCCCCCGTGGGCGCCCGCCGCGGCCGCGATCGGCGTCGGCGCGGCACTGGTGGGCGGCGAGGCCGAGCGGATCATGGCGGTGAGCGACGACGCGGCCGCGACCCGGGAAGCCGTGTGTGAGACCGCGCGAGCCGCGGCCGTCCGCGCCGGCGCGGACCCTCGTCGCACCCGGGTGCGACTCGTCGAGGAGACGCCGCTGAGCTACCTCGCGGAGCCCGCGGTCGCGCTCCTGGCACGTGCCGAGGGACCGCCGAGGGCAGGGTTGGCCGCGTCGAGCGCGGCAGGCGACAGGCGGCCGACGGTGCCGCGACTTGGCGGCAGGGAAGGGATCTGACTCGATGCTGGGTGCCGACGACTACGCGCTGGACCGCGTGCCGGAAGGGACGCGTTACCCGTGGTGGACCGTTGCCGTACAACGGTTCGGGCAGCTGTCCGACCTGACCGTGTTCCTGCTCGGCGCGACGCTCGGGGCCGGGATGTCGTTCTGGGGCGCGTTCTGGTCGCTGACGCTCGGGTCGGTGGTCCTCGAGCTGGTCGCGATCTTCACCGGGATCGCCGGTGTCCGGGAGGGACTGTCCACATCGGTGCTCGCGCGGTGGACCGGCTTCGGCCGGCTCGGCTCCGCGTTGATCGGGTTGGTCGTCGCGACCAGCCTGATCGGCTGGTTCGGCATCCAGAACGCGATCTTCGCGGAGGGGCTGCACGCCCTGGTCGACGGGGTGCCGGTGTGGGTGTGGTCGGTGGTGACCGGGCTCGCGGTGACCGTGCTCGTGGTGTACGGGTTCCGGTGGATGGCGTGGATCGCCTACCTCACGGTGCCCGCGTTCCTGTTGCTGGCCGGCTGGTCGATCGTCGGTGAGCTGTCCAAGCACAGCCTCGGCGACCTGCTCGGCGCCGAGCCGTTCGGCGAGCCGATGTCCATCGCCACCGGCGCCACGATCGTGGCAGGCTCCTACATCGCCGGGGCGGTGCTCACCCCCGACATGACCCGGTTCAACCGCACCACCGCGGACGTGGTGAAGCAGACGGCCGTTTCGATCACGCTCGGCCAGTACGTGCTCGGCCTGGTCGGGGTCCTGCTCGCCTACGCGATCAAGTCGGCGGACGTGGTGGCGATCTTCGCGGCTACGTCGGGCACCGTCGGGATCATCATCCTGGTCTCGGCGACCGTCAAGATCAACGACTGGAACCTCTACAGCTCCTCGCTCGGGTTCGTCAACACCCTGTCCACGGTGTTCGGCGTGCGGGTCAACCGGGTGCTGGCGACGCTGGTGATCGGCGTCGTCGGCACGGTGCTCTCGGCGATGGGCATCCTGGACCGGTTCGCCGACTTCCTCACCGTGCTCGGGGTGACGATGCCGCCGATCGCCGGGATCATGGTCGCCGAGTACTTCCTCGTGCGCCGCTGGCGCCCGGCGCTCGACGAGTCCCGCGCCCGCGGCACGCTCCCGGACACCGAGCCCGGCTGGGTGCCCGCCACGCTGGTGATCTGGATCGGAGCCGCGGTGCTCGGCTGGTGGACCGAGCAGGTGCAGTTCGGCATCCCCGCGCTCAACTCCCTCGTGGTGGCCGGCGTCGCCTACCTCGTCGCGGGCAAGGCCGGACTGGTGCGGGGCACCCGGGAACACGCGGTCACCACGTCCCCCGAGGACGCCGAGTAGTGCGCGTCGGCATCGATGTCGGCGGCACCAACACCGACGCCGTCCTCCTGTCCGGCAGGCAGGACACGGAGGTGCGGGTCGTGGCCGCGGTGAAGACACCGACGACCCGCGACGTCACCGCCGGTGTGGTCGCGGCGATCGGCGACCTGCTCCACGACGCGCCGGAGGGGTTCGAGCCGGGCGAGATAACCGCCGTCATGATCGGCACCACCCACTTCACCAACGCGGTGGTGCAGGCCCGGCGCCTGGCCCCGACGGCGGTGGTCCGCCTCGGCCTGCCCGCCACGGCCGCGGTCCCGCCGCTGACCGGCTGGCCGCAGCGGCTGCGCTCGGCCGTCGGCGACCGCACCTACCTGTGCCACGGCGGGTACGAGTACGACGGCAGCGAGCTGTCCGCGCTGAACCCCGACGAGCTGCGCCGGGTCGCGGGCGACCTCGCCGCGGCCGGGGTGCGGTCGGTCGCCGTGTCGTCGGTGTTCGCGCCGGTGAGCGGGGCCATGGAACAGCAGGCGGCACAGCTTCTGCGCGCCGAGGTGCCGGAGCTGCGCGTGTCCTGCTCCCACGAGTTCGGCCGCATCGGGTTGCTGGAACGGGAGAACGCCACCGTCCTCAACGCCGCGCTGGTCGACCTGGCCGACGAGCTCGCCGACGCGCTGACCGCCGCGCTCGCCGACGTCGGCATCACCGCCCCGCTGCTGCTCAGCCAGAACGACGGCACCCTCATGGACGTCGAGTACGCGCGCCGGTTCCCCGCCGCGACGTTCGCGTCCGGACCGACGAACTCCATGCGGGGCGCGGGGTTCCTGTCCGGTGTCGCCGACTGCGCCGTGATCGATGTCGGCGGCACCACCACCGACATCGGCATGCTCGTCGGCGGCTTCCCCCGCGAGACGGCCTCGACCACCGACATCGCGGGCATCCGCACGAACTGGCGGATGCCGGACGTGCTCTCGCTCGGCATCGGCGGCGGGAGCCTCGTCCACGACTTCTCCCACGGCGAGCGGACCATGGTCGGGCCGGACAGCGTCGGCTTCGCGCTGCCCAGCAGGGCGCTGGTGTTCGGCGGTGACGTGCTCACCCTGACCGACGTGGCCGTCGCCGCCGGGCTGACCCGCGTCGGTACGACCACCGCCCTGGTCCGCTGCTTCGACCAGGCTCGGGCGCGGGCCGTGCTCGCCAGGGTCAACGAGCGGATCGCCGACGCGGTGGACCGGATGCGCACCTCGCCCGCCCCGCTCCCGGTCGTGCTGGTCGGGGGCGGCAGCGTGGTGCTGCCCGACACGCTGCCGGGCCTGCCCGACGTGCGGCGCCCGGACCACTTCGACGTCGCCAACGCGATCGGAGCGGCCATCGCCAAGGTGGGCGGCGAGCTCGACCGGGTCATCCCGATCGCCGACGGCGCCCGCGCGCACGTGCTCGCCGAAGCCAAGGCCGAGGCGATCGCGCAGGCCGAGTCGGCGGGCGCACGGCCGGGCAGCGTCGAGATCGTCGAGGTCGACGAGGTGCCGTTGGCCTACCTGCCCGGCGGCGCCACCCGGGTGCGGGTGAAGGCGGTCGGGGACCTCGACCTCGACCGCGTCCGGACCCGCGCGGCTCGGCCGGTGGGGGCGCCCATTGCGTGAGATCGGCCTCGATGCCCTCGACGACATCGCCCGTGGCTCGGGGATCCTCGGCACCGGCGGCGGTGGCGACCCCTATGTCGGGCGGCTCCTCGCGGAGGCGGCCATCACCCGGTGCGGCCCCGTCAGCCTGGTCACGGTCGACGAGGTCCCGCCCGACGCGGTGGTCGTCCCCGTCTCGATGCTGGGCGCACCGACGGTCGGGCAGGAGAAGCTGCCGAACGGCACCGAGACGCGCACCGCGCTGCGCGCACTCGAGCAGGCAACCGGGACCGCGGCGACGCACCTCGTGCCGATCGAGATCGGCGGTATGAACTCGCTCGTGCCGCTCGCCCTCGCCGCCGAGACCGGACTCCCGGTCGTCGACGGCGACGCCATGGGGCGGGCGTTCCCCGAAGCGCAGATGGTGCTGCCCACGCTCGTCGGCATCCCCACCTGTCCCATGGCGGTCACCGACGACAAGGGCAACACGCTCGTGCTCCACGCGGTGTCCAACCTGTGGGCGGAACGCATCGCCCGCGCGGTCTGCGTTGCCACGGGGTGCTCGGTGTTCACCGCCGACACCGTCATGACCGGCGCGCAGCTCACCGACGGCCTGGTCGCCGGCACCATCACACTGGCCGAACGGCTCGGCGCGGCCGTCCGCACCGCCCGGGCCGAGCACGCGGACCCGGTCACCGCGGTCGCCGACCTGCTCGGTGGTGTCCGGCTGATCGGCGGCAAGGTGGTGGACGTGCACCGCGCCACCACCGGCGGCTTCGCCCGCGGCGACGCCACCGTCGTCGGCGAGGACGGCGAGCTGCGCCTGTCGTTCCAGAACGAGTACCTCCTGGCCGAACGCGACGGCAAGGTGGTGGCGACGACCCCCGACCTGATCTGTGTGCTGGAAACCGACTCCGGCGAGCCGATCACCACCGAGACCATGCGCTACGGCAACCGGGTCACCGTGCTGGCCGTCGACTGCGACCCCCGGTGGACCACCCCGGCGGGACTCGAGCTGGTCGGCCCCCGGTACTTCGGCTACGACCACGACTACCAGCCACTCCCAGCCACCGACTCACGCGGCGGACCGACAGGGTTCCCCACGTGATCACGGGCGCACAGCGCGGGAGTGGCCGGTCGGGAAACGGGCGGGATCGGCGACCGCGCTGCCACGAAGCCCGGAAGGCCACAATGTCTGGCCGCTGACACTCGGCCTGCGCGCGCGGGTGATCGCTGCTGGAGTATGGCGAGGTGGTCACGGACTCGAGGCGGTGGCGCGTGTGGTGAGCAAGCGGGAGCGGGACGAGGTGTTCGTCGAGTACACCAAGAGTGTCTGCCCGGTGTGCAAGGTGGTGGTGGACGCGCAGGTGAACATTCGGGACAACAAGGTGTACCTGCGTAAGCGCTGCGCCGAGCACGGGTGGTTCGAGGCGCTGGTGTACGGCGACGCACAGGCCTATGTGGACTCTGCGCGGTTCAACAAGCCCGGGACGATCCCGCTCACGTTCCAGACCGAGGTGCGGGACGGGTGCCCGTCGGACTGTGGCCTGTGCCCGGAGCACAAACAGCACGCGTGCCTGGGGATCATCGAGGTCAACACCAGCTGCAACCTGGACTGCCCGATCTGCTTCGCCGACTCCGGGCACCAGCCGGACGGCTACGCGATCACCCTTGCGCAGTGCGCGCGAATGCTGGACGTGTTCGTCGAGTCCGAGGGCGAGGCGGAGGTCGTGATGTTCTCGGGTGGAGAGCCCACGATCCACCGACACATCCTCGACTTCATCGATCTCGCCCAGCAGCGGCCGATCCGCAACGTCAACCTCAACACCAACGGCATCCGGCTCGCCACCGACCGGCGGTTCGTGGACGCGTTGGGGGAGCGCAACGGCCGCGGCGGGAAGTCGATCAACATCTACCTGCAGTTCGACGGTTTCGACGAACGGACCCACCTGGAGATCCGGGGAAAGGACCTGCGGGACCGCAAGCTGCGGGCGCTGGACAACTGTGCGGCCGCCGGCCTGACCGTGACGCTCGTGGCCGCGGTCGAGCGGGGCCTCAACGAGCACGAGCTGGGTGACATCGTCGAGTTCGGGCTGGCGCATCCGGCGGTGCGGTCGGTGTCGTTCCAACCGGTGACCCACTCCGGGCGCCACGTGCAGTTCGATCCGCTGACTCGGCTGACCAACTCCGACGTGATCGAGCTGGTCGCCGCGCAGCGGCCGGACTGGTTCGTGACCAGCGACTTCTTCCCCGTCCCGTGCTGCTTTCCGACGTGCCGCTCGATCACCTACCTGCTCACCGACGGCACCCCCGGGGAGCCTGCCGCCGATGATCCCGGGAGCCGGCTCCGCTGGCACGGTGGGGTGGTGCCGATCCCGCGCTTGCTGCGGGTGGAGGACTACCTGGACTACGTGTCCAACCGGGTGGTGCCGGACTACGCGGTGCGCGAGGCGTTGGAGAAGCTGTGGAGCGCCTCGGCGTTCATGGGCACCCAGACCACCGAGGACAGGCTCCGCGCCACCGCTGAGGCGTTGGACTGCGCGGACGCGTGCGGGGTCAACCTGCCCGACGCGCTGGCGAACCTCACCGACCGGGCGTTCATGATCGTGGTGCAGGACTTCCAGGATCCGTACACGCTCAACGTCAAGCAGCTGATGAAGTGCTGCGTGGAGGAGATCACCCCGGACGGCCGGCTGATCCCCTTCTGTGCCTACAACTCTGTGGGGTACCGCGAGCAGGTCCGCGAGCGGATGTCGGGTGTTCCGGTGGCCGACGTGGTGCCCAACGCGACCGGGTTGGCGCCACTGCTGGTCGACTCGCCCTACGGCTCGAAGACGGCCCGTGACGGGAGTCGCCCGGTTGTCGCGCCGGACGCCACCAACGTCGGGCGGCGGGCGGTGGACAAGTGAGCGCGGCGGACGAGGTCAAGGCGTGCTGCGCCGCGTCCTATGACAATGACGCGGTGGCGTTGCTGCTGGGCGAGTCCTACCACCCGGGTGGGCTGGCGTTGACCCGGCGCCTGGCCGGCCGGCTGCGCCTGCGGGGCGGCCAGCGGGTCGTCGACGTCGCCGCCGGGCCGGGTGCCACGGCGCGGCTGCTGGCGGCGGAGTTCGGGGTGCGGGTCGACGCCGTGGACCTGGGGGTGTCCACTGTGGACAAGGCGCGCGCGGCGGCGGAGGCCGCCGGGCTGGCGGCCTCGGTGCGTCACCACGCCGGTGACGCGGAGCGGATCCCGTTACCCGATGGCGTCTTCGACGCGGCGGTGTGTGAGTGCGCGTTCTGCACGTTCCCGGACAAGGCCACCGCGGCGGCCGAGTTCGCGCGGGTGCTGCGGCCGGGCGGCCGGGTGGGGATCACCGACGTCACGATCGCCGAGGAGGGCCTGCCCGAGGAGTTGACCACGGTGGCGGCGTGGGTGGCCTGCATCGCCGACGCCCGGCCGCTTGCCGGCTACTCGGCGATTCTGGCCGGGGCGGGCCTGCGCACCGTACACACCGAACGCCACGACGCCGCGATCACGCGGATGATCGACGAGATCGACGCCCGGCTGCGGCTGGCACGGCTGACCGCGCCCGCACGGCTCGCCGACGCCGGTGTGGACGTGGCCGCGGTGCACCGGTACACGGCGTTGGCCAGACGGGCGGCGGCGGACGGGCTCATCGGCTACGCGCTGCTGGTCGCCGAGAAACCGGTCGGCGCGCACGCCGGCGACTGACCTACCCGTCCGCGGGGCCGCGCCACCGTGCGACCGGCCGTTCGGTTATCCGCGGCGTGCTGCCCCCGTCACGAGGCGCGGGACGGGTCGAGGAACCGCGCCACGGACGCGCGCAGGCCGCGGTCGGCTTCGGAGCGCGGTTCGGGCTCACCGTGGACGGTGACGTCGGGGTAGAACGCGACGTGGTTCTTGATCCGCCGCGCCATCGGGCTGGGGTGCGGGTAGTACCACGCGACGTCCTTCAGCGTTCCCTGTTCGGTGGTCAGGTCGTAGTAGCTGGCCAGACCCTTCCACGGGCACAGCGTCCTGGTTCGGCTCCTGACGAGGTAGGCCGTGTTCAGCGAGCGGGGCGGGAAGTAGAGGTTTCCCTCGAGCCGAACCGCGCGGGGTGCCTCGGCCAGCACGATCCCGTTCCACACCGCACGCAACATGACACTCCTCCTGATGGTCGGGGTGTCCATGTCACCACCGCGACACGGGCAAGGCGGCGAGAAGTGTCAGCCCGGTGACAGGGCTCGGCGAGTGTGTCACCTGGCTGACAGTCTTCCACCGGGTTCGGGGCCGGCGAGCGGACGCGGTGCCAGGATGGCGGCATGGCCCTGTCGAGACTGCCTGCCGCGGCGATGCAGCAGACCATGCGGCTGTTGGGGACGGGCCCGGCGGCCGAGCTGGCGATCCGGCAGGCCGCCTGGGTCGCTCGCTGCGTCGGCCGGGGCGAGACCGCGCCCCTGGGTCACGACGACGTGACCGCCCTTGCCGCGACCCTGCGCACCAGAACGTACGAGCGGGGTGAGGTGGTGTTCCGCGGAGGTGTTGCCGCGGAGGGGGTGTGGATCGTGCGGCGGGGCCGGGTCGAGCTGTCGGTCGGGTCGGGGCGGCGCCGCGCGGTGGTGCACGTGCTGCAGCCCGGTGATGTCGACGGCGACATCCAGCACCTGCTGGACATGCCGATGCCCTACACCGGGCGGGGGCTGGACGAGTGCACCGTCCTGTCGTTGGGTGCCGACGACTTCGAGCGGCTGCTGGCCGAGAGCGGGCACATCACGCGGCGGTGGCTGTCGAGCGTGGCGCAACGGCTCGCGGTCAGCCAGGCGCGGATCATCGGGTTGCTGGGCCGCTCGTTGAGCCAGCAGGTCGCGGCGTTGCTGCTGGACGAGTCGGCGGACGGTGCGGCGGACGGGTCGTCCGGGGCGGTGGTGGGGCTGCCGCAGCGGACGCTGGCCGCGATGCTCGGGGTGCAGCGCCCGTCGCTGAACAAGATCCTCAAGGAGTTCGAGCGCAACGGGCTGATCGCGGTGCGCTACGCGGCCATCGGCATTCTCGACCGCCCCGGCCTGCTCGCGATCGCCGGCTGACGGTGGTGACCGGTACGCGGGCGGCCAGTCGTGCCTCCGATGCCGCGGGGCGCGAACCGCTGGTACGGGCCCGTGCCGACGCGCTGCCGGTGCGCCGGGTCGTCGCCCACCGGCCGGTCGATCCGCGGTGAGCGCCGGTTCGAGCAGCCGCGCGGCCACCGACGAGTTGCTGACCGGGCTGCGGGACGGGCGCTGGCGATCGAGGGCGTGGGCGAGGTTCTTCGCCGCCGCGACCCGGCGGTCGATCCGGCAGGCGCGGCTGCGCCCGCGGGCGCTGCTCGAGATCACCGCACTCCACCTCGGCTTCGCGCGACGGGCCCATGGTGGTCCGGTGTGGACGGTCGTGAGCTGGTTGCTGGCGGCCACTCACCTCGGCATGCTCGACCAGCACCGGTCGATCGGCTGGGCCAACGCGATCACCCTGACCCGCGCCAACCTCCCCACCCAGGCGCACCGGTGGTGGCTGCCGGTGCTCGCCCTCGCCAGCGACCTCGCCGACGGGCGTATCGCCCGCAAGCTCGGGACCGAGACCTCGTTCGGGGCGTCCGCCGACGCCCTGGCCGACGCCGCCTTCTGGACGTGGTTCGCGCTGCGCCACGAACCCGACGCCCGGCTGCGTGCCGCCGCCGTGCTGGCCTGGGTGCTGCCGGCCCTGGCGGTCACCACGGGCAGCGTCGGCCGCGGCCGGATGATCGACGCGCCGCGGCCCGTCCTGCTCCGGCCCGCCGCGGTTCTGCAGGCGGTCCTGACCGGACGCGCCGTGCTCCGCCACGCACACGGGCGCGGTGACCGGGCTGCCGCGCCCGGTCAGGACATCCGGCGCAGCGCCAGCAGCGCCCGGACCACGCGGCGCATGCGCGGGGTGCGCAGCGCGGCGTCGGCCTCGGCCACCGCCGCCTGCCACACGGCACCGCCCCAGGTGGGGTAGGCGTGCACCACCGAGGCGAGGTCGCGCAGCCGGCCGCGGCGGGCGATCACCGCGGTGAGCTCGGCGATCATCTCCCCGGCGCGCGGCGCGACGATGGTGGCACCCAGCACCCGCCCCTTGTCGTCCAGGACCACCTGGGTGAACCCGCGGGTGTCCTCCTCGACGATCGCCCGGTCGAGGTGTTCGTGGCCGACGAGCCGGACCCGCACGTCGCCGTACTGCTGCCGGGCGCGGGACTCGGTGAGGCCGACGTGGGCGATCTCCGGGTCGGTGAACGTGACCCGGGGAATGCGGTCTTGGTCGATGCGGCGGGTGCGGGCGAGCACGGCGTTGGTGGCGGCGATGCTGCCGTGCATGCCCGCGACGTGGGTGAACAGCAACGTCCCCGTCGGTGTGGCGGCGATGTCACCGGCGGCGTAGATCCGGTGGTTGGTGGTGCGCAGGGTGGCGTCCACGACGACGCGGCCCTGGTCGTCCAGCCGGACACCGGCGTCGGCCAGCCCCAGCTCGGTGGTGCGGGGCCGGCGCCCGGTCGCGACCAGAATCCGGTCGGCGCGCACCACGGTGGTGCCGCCGGCGCCGGTGACGGTCAGCTCGACCCCGGCGGCGCCGGCGGACCTCGTCGCTGCGGTGACGGTGGTGGCGGTGCGGACCCGGACGCCCTCGGCCGCCAGCGCCGCCGCGAGCGCGCTGCTCGCGGCCGGCTCCTCGTTCGGTACGACGCGGTCCGTCGCCTCGATGACGGTCACCTCGGCGCCGAGCCGGGCGAAGGCCTGCCCCAGCTCGCATCCGATCGGGCCGCCACCGAGCACGACCAGGTGCGCGGGCAGCTCCTCGAGGTCCCACACCGAGTCACTGGTCAGCGGGTCGACCTCACGGAGGCCGGGCACCGGCGGCAGGGTGGGGGAGGAGCCGGTCGCGACCACGGCGCGCCGGAACCGCAGCGGTACCCCGTCGACCCTCACCTCGCCGGGCCCGGTGAACACGGCGGTGCCGAACAGCACCTCGGCGCCGGTCTCGGTCAGCGCGAGGGGCGAGTCGGCCGGCTCGATCCGTGCGATCGCCCGCCGCACCTGGGCCAGCACCGCCGTGAAGTCCACCCGCGGTCGCACCGGGGTGATCCCGTACGGCCCGCTGGCCCGCATGGTGTGCGCGGTGCGGCCGGCGGCGATCAGGGACTTGCTCGGCACGCAGCCGGTCCACAGGCAGTCGCCGCCGAGCCGGTCGCGCTCGACGAGGACCACCCGGGCGCCGAGCCGGCCGGCGGTCCTGGCGGCGATGATCCCCGCGGTGCCGCCGCCGACGACCACCAGGTCGTAGGTTCCCGCCACGCCATCCTCCCCGCATCGGTCCCGCCACTCCGGCCACGCGCGGGGCTCAGGCGAACGTGCCCAGCCAGGTGGTGACGGCGTACAACGCCCCGTAGGTGGCCGCGGCGACGGCGACGATACCGAGCAACCGCCATCGCCAGCGCCGCACGCCCGCGATGCTGCACTGGTCGCGTCGTCGCAGCGAGATCCACCCGAGCAGGACGAGCACGGCGAGTCCGCCGAGCCGGAACCACCAAGCGTGGTCGTCGTAGAGGGTGGTGGCCCAGGCGAACGCCGTGCCCGCACTGACGATGCCCAGCAGCGCCAGTACCGTGGGACCGACACAGCACAGAATGCCGACCAGACCTCCGGTCACTCCGATCCGCCACACCGGCAGCCGATCGGTCTCCGGTCTCGCCGAGGTGGGCGGGGTCTGGTTGCTGGTGGCCACGGCGCTCCTTTCGTGCGTACGCCGCCAGTGCACCGCGGAACTCCGCGATCCGCGCGGTCACTGTCAGCGTGCTGACAACACGCTGGGCCGCCGCGGGTCCTTCGCATCACGGTCGGGCCCGGGCCGCGGTCGGCTAACCGCGTTCACCGTAACCGCCGCGAAGCCGCGCGGGTTCAGGAGAAGATCCGCCGGGTGACGTTCGTGGTAGCCAGGTCGATGAGTTCGTCACCTCGACCCGACAACCCGGTCCGTGTCGCGTCGATGGTGACGTTCTCGACCTGCTCGACGGTGATGGTGGGTGGCATGGACAACTCCTGGCGGGCCGTCATGACCTCCACCAACGCCGCTCCGTCGTGGTCGAACGCGGCTCGTAGCGCAGCGGACAACTCGTCCGGCCGTGCTACGCGCTGACCATGCATGCCCAGTGCCCGGGCCACCGCGGCGAAGTTCGCGTTGTCGAGGTCGGTGCCGTGGTCGACCGGGCCGGCGGCCTTCATCTCCAGTTCGTCGCAGCTCAGCGCGCCGCCGTTGAACAGCACGATCTTGACCGGCAACCCGAGCTGCTGGAGAGTCACCAGCTCACCCACCATCATCGCGAGCTCGCCGTCGCCGGAGAAGGTGATCACCTGCTGGCTGGGTTGCGCGGACTGCACACCGATCGCCCGCGGAATCGCGTTGGCCATCGTGTCGTGGTCGAACGGGCCGATCAGCCGACGCCGGCCGGTCAGCTGGAGGTACCGGGCGGCCCAGATCAGCGGTGAGCCGACGTCGGCCAGGAACACAGCGCCCTCGGAGGCGAGTTCGTTGACCGTCGTGACCACGAACCGCGGATGCGTCGGTGTCCGGGCGCGGTCGTTGACCGGGCGTTCGTCGAGTCGCTCGGGGGCCGTCGCGTGGTGCGTCCGGTCCAGGTGCGTGCTGTCGGTCTTGGTCCGCAGTGTGGGCAGCAATGCCTCGATGGTGTCCTTGACCGGGAAGTCCGTGCCCAGCATCAGCAAGGTGTCGCACTGCTCCATCGCGTGGTGTCCCGAGGAGAACCCCGGCGCGCCGGCACAGCCGGCCGCGGCCAGGATGGTCACTCGTTCCGACCGGTTGAGCACCTCCGCTGCCCGCCTCAGTTCAGCGCCACCGGGACGGCCCACGAGCGAAGCCGGCCGGATGGTGGACACCGTCGCAGGGCGCTGGATCTCGGCCAGCAGGACATCGCCTGGCACCACCAACACGGCCACGCCTCGCTTCTCCACCGCCGTGCGTACCGCGATGTCCAGGACGTACGGGAACTGCGTGGCGGCCGAGGCCAGCTCGCAGTAGACGCTGCACTCCCGGAACAACTCCTCGGGATGGGTTTCCCGCACACGGTTCCCCCCGATCTCGTTCGACGGGGCATGCGCGGCGATCGCGAGTACCGGAACCCGGGAACGGTGCGCATCGGACAGTCCGTTGATCAGCCGCAGGTCGCCCGGCCCGCAACTGGCCGCGCACACAGCCAACCCACCGGTGGTCGCCGCGTCCCCCGCCGCGGCGAACGCCGCGGCCTCCTCATGCCGGACGTGCCCCCACGACAAGGCACCGTCGCGGCGCAGCGCGTCGGTGAAGCCGTTCAGTGAGTCACCTGGCAACCCATAGACCCGGCGGACACCAGCGTTCTTCAGCGTCTCGACGATGAGATCAGAGACATTGAACGACATTCGCCGTTACCTCCAGAGTGGGCTTCGGTGCCGATGGCCCCTGCCGCGGTGAGGCTGTGGTCGCCGAGGTGGTCGTGGTGGGTCACCGACCGCACCGGACCGGACCGTCGGCACGGTCGCGCGCACCAGTTGGGCGTGCGGCAGCACCTCCGGCACCGGCGTTCTCGCACGCCGTGTCCCAGGCGTACTTGCTCCTCACTACCCACGATTGCGGCTGGCGGTCCGACTGTCGTTGCCACCAGCGGCCAACACGCCTACCGGCTAGCGGGAATCGCGGGACTCCGGCCAGCAGCAGTAGGGCCGGGCCGGCCGCATCGCCGGCCAGCACGCGCTCGGCCGCGGCGGTGTCGCCGTACTCGTCATGCCCGGCGACGTCCTGCACCGGCCGCGCGCCGGGTAGCGGCTACCTGGCAGGCCGGGAGTCCGGCCAGCGGCATCACCAGAGTCCGGCTGGTGGTGCAGACGTCGGGGCCGCCGGGCGCGACCATCGTCACGAATGGTCGTCGACTTACCGAGGTCCGACGCATCGATGCCGCGCAGGACCGACGCCACCGCAGAGGAGCAGCATGACCAGCATTGTGGACCAGCACGTCGCGGGCAGCGATCAGTCGTTTCTGCTCCAGCGGGCGCAGCCGGCGATGGTCGGCCTGATCGATGGCTCGCTCTCGACCTTGGCCCCGATCTTCGCCGTGGCGCTGGCTACCCACCAGCCGCACTATGCGTTCTTCGCGGGACTGGCGACCGCCCTCGGCGCCGGGGTCAGCATGGCTTTCTCGGAAGGGCTGTCGGACACCGGCGATGAGACAGGGCGGGGCAACCCGTACCTGCGCGGATCGATCACCGGCGCCGGGACGTTCCTCGGCGGCGCGCTGCACACGCTGCCGTTCCTGCTGCCGAACCTCCAGGTCGCCCTCGTCGTCGCGATCATCGTGATCGCCTTCGAGCTGCTGGCCCTGTCCTGGATTCGCTGGCGGTTCTTCAACACCGGCTTCGTCCGCTCGCTGGCCTCGATCATGCTCGGCGGAGTGATCATCGTGGGGATCAGCGCGGCACTCGGCGGAGCGGCCGGTTGAGGGTGTCTCGTCCCGAGGCTTTGGCGACAAGCGGCGGAGAACGCCGCAGAGTGCCTGACCGGTGGGGCCGGGATCCCCGGGGCTCTACGGCCGACGCAGCAGCACATGACCCCGGCGGTATCGCTCCTCCTCGCCGGGCTCACGCAGCATCCGGCCGAGCTCGACGAACTCGGCGTCGCGGGCCAACGCGGTCAGGTCGTCGATCGGCCACCGGTAGGCGGGCGCGACCTTGTGGTCGAACGTGGTCACCGGGCCGCCCTCAGACTCGAAGAAGGCGAGCAGGAGGTGGCCACCTGGGGCCAGTACCCGGCGGAACTCGCTGAAATAGGCCGGCAGTTCCCGTGGTGGAGTGTGAATGATCGAGTACCAGGACACGATGCCGCCCAGCTCGCCGTCGGCCAGGTCCAGGGCGTCCATCGAACCGAGCTCGAAGCGCAGGCCGGGGTAGGTCTCGCGGGCAAGGTCGATCATCACGGGCGACAGGTCGATACCGAAGGCGGCGAGTCCCAGGTCCCGCAGGTGCGCCGTCAGGTAGCCGGGGCCGCAGCCGAGCTCGGCGACAGGCCCGGCGCCGGCGGTCCGCGCGAAGTCAGCGAATGCGGCGAGCACCGCGCGATCCAGCGGCATGTCGTCGAGCGCTCCTCGGACGAACTCCGCGTAGCGGACGGCTACGGAGTCATAGGCTTTCGCTGTCGCGCTGAGGTAGGAGGCTGTTTCGGTCACAGCCGGCGACTCTAGTCACCGGCGCCGCATCGCCGGCGAGGTGATGAAGCACTATTTCCCCTCGGCACTACCCGGCCGGGACGCCAACGGCATCGGCGTCCCGTCCGGCCCGATGCCGTAGGCGCACCTTGCCTGCCAGTGCTGCGTCAGCCGCGCCCACGCGCCGACGCCCACGACCACGGCGCCCGCCACGGCCAGCGGTCGCGGTCAGCGCCTGGGTTGTAGCGCTCGGCGCGCTGGTGAGCCCGTTCACCGGGCGGACACCACCCGCTCGGTCAGTGCTGAGCGATATGGCCGGACCGGGCGCCAAGGTTGGCGACCACGGCGTCGGCCCTGGACCGGCATGTCGTCCCGGCGTGCCGATGACCGCTGAGGTCGACGCCCGAACTGCCGGCTCGTGATCAGGCGAAGCGGGGGAACAGGCGCAGGGCGTTGTCCCGCTCCACGCCTCGGAGTTCGTCGGTGGTGAAGCCGGCGAAGCTGGTGAGGTTGGCGATGTTCTGTACGACCGTGGGTTCCGGCGCGGCGGGCCAGTCGGTGCCGAAGAGGATGTGGTCCGCGGTGGTGACCTCGAGTGTCGGCAGCAGCGAGTTGCGGCTGCCGGCCAGCGCCGTCTCGTAGTAGAGCCCGCGCAGCACGTCCGCCACGTGTGCGGGATCGATGTCCGCGTCGTCCGGTCCGCGTCCCATGACGGTGTGTTCGCCGATCCGCCAGCCGAGGGTGGGCAGCACACCGCCGCAGTGGGCGAGGATCAGGCGCAGCCGCGGATGCCGTTGGAAGACACCGGTGTAGAGGGCGTTGGCGATGGTGCGCGCGGTGTCGAACGGGAACTCGACGATCGAGCTCGGGCGGCCGAAGCCCAGGACGTCGATGTGTGGGCAGTCGGTCGGGTGCACGAAGACCGGCACCTCCCGCCGGGCGAGTTCGGCCAGCACCGGCTCGAGGGACGGATCGCCGAAGTAGCGGCCCAGCACGTTCGAGGTCAGGACCACTCCGTCGAGCCGCAGCTCGTCCAGGGCGTGGCCGAGTTCCGCCAACGCCTCGTCGGGGCCGTCGCCCGGCAGTGTCGCGAAGGCGCCGAAGCGGTCGGGGTGCTTCGCGATCAGCTCCGCGTTGCCCTCGTTGATCATCCGGGACAGGCGGGTGCCGAAGTCCGGGTCGTCGGCCGACCCGGCGAACGTCATCGGCATGGAGACGATCTGGGCGGCGATCTGCTGCCGGTCCATGTAGGCGAGTGCGGCCTCCGGTGTCCACCGGACGGAGATCTTGTACCCGCCTGTCGGCTGAAACCCGCGGCGCGCGACCGCCGCCATGGCCTCCTCCGGCATGGCGTGAGTGTGGACATCGAGACGCTGACCCGGCACGACGACGCTCCTCTACCTCGCTGTGCGGTCGACCCTAGCACTTAACTGTTGATCGTCACTTTATTCGCTCGATCGGGTGACTCGATCTTGGGTACGACTTGCGGAACCGGTGGGATCATGAGGAGAGCATAAATTGACGGACGACACTTTAATGTCGTACGGTGGCACTGTCGGGCTTACGTGGAGGCACGCCGTGTCCCGCAGGCACTGACCCGACAACCTGAATGAGGTGAGATCGATGACGCGGTCGGCCGACGTCTCCATCCCCGAGTGTTTCTCCTACTTCCACGCCGTCGACAGTTCTCCGGGACGCTCGGTCAAGCGGCAGCTCGAACGCGTCGCCAAGGGCCACCTCGACGTCCCCGAGGAGCTCGCGACCGCGTTCGGGCGGGCGATGAACACGGGGGACCGGCTCGGCGACGCCTACATCGACGCGGCGTTCGCCTCGCCGAAGGGCAAGGGGCGCGCCAGGAAGGACGTCGAGCAGGCCCTGCGGGACGGCATCGAGAGCGTGAATGATCCGTCGCCGGAGCTGGTGGCGCTGTTCGCGCAGATCGACACCGACCCCGAGTGGGTGGACTGGGCGAAGGTCGAACACGGCGCCGAGGTCTTCCGCCGGTACAAGGAGCTGTACCCGTACTTCGGCATGGTCACGTTCAACGGGTACACGCTGGAGACCATCACCAAGCCGCTCGCGATGACCGGCGCCTACACCGGCGGGTCGGCGTTCGGCCGGTTCCTGGAGACCTGCCGCCTCTGGACCGACACCACCGAGCCCGGCGCGATGCGACCCGGCGGCGTGGGACGCCGCTCCGCGGTGCTCGTGCGCACCCTGCACTCGATGATCCGCCACACCCTGCTGCCGCACCCCGAATGGGACCGGGCCAAGCTGGGCGTGCCGATCAGCCAGTTCGGGATGTTCGGGACGCTCCTGCTCAGCTCGTTCGCTCCGGGCCAGCAGCTGAAACTGATCGGGTACCGGCCCACCGACGACGACGTCGCCGCCATGATGCACCACTGGCGCTATGTCGGTTACCTCATGGGTGCCGAGGCGCCGTGGTATCCGGAGACGGTGACCGACGGCTTTCTGGCCCAGCTGCTGCTCGCGCTCTCGGAGGCGCCGAAGCCTGGCAAGGACTCCGACGAACTGTGCCGGTCGTTCATGGACACCTTCCGGCCCGCGGCCGACGCACGGGGGCCACGCCGGGTCTATGGCACACTCCGGTTCAACGCACAGCTCGGTCACGCGCGCTTCTACCTGGGAAAGGAGGGCTTCCGCCGCAGCGGTCTGCCCGACCCCGGGCTGTGGCGTTTCGCGCCGCTCGCCCGGGTAATCCCGAACTTCACCCGCGAGACCCTGCGCCGGCACGTTCCCGGAATGGCCGGGTGGATCGACCGGGCCAACCGGCGCGCTCGTCAGGAGTTCCTCAGCAAGAACCTCGAGGGCGGCGAGGCGAAGTTCACGCCCGTCGACAAGCTCACCCGGTAATCGAACCAACGCTCTGTGCACCAGCTACCCGCCAAAGGTGGTCGCATGCCCGAAACGCCGCCACATGTGGCCCGCCCACGAGGACGTCCACGCAAGGACGAACAGGTCGCGCCGACCGACCAGATGATGGCGGCGGCGATCGAGGCCTTCTCGGTGCACGGGTACAACGGGGTGTCGCTGCGGACGGTGAACGACGAGCTGGGCGCCAGCCGCAACCTGCTTTATCAGCGCTTCGGTTCGAAGGCCAACCTGTGGCGCGCCGCCGTCGACTGGGCTTTTCGCCCGCTCGTCGAGTATCTGGAGGCCGCGGACAACGAGTCGGCCGACCCCATGGTGCGGCTGAGGGTGCTGACCCGGAGTTTCATCGAGTATTCGGCGACGCGGCCCTATCTCGCCCGCCTTGTCACGATGGAGGGCAGTGCCGCCACGGATCGGCTGGAATATCTTTACCACAACTACGTCGAGCCCATCCGATTACGTTTCCTGCCGGTTTTCACCTTGCTGCGCGAGCAAGGGAGAATCAAGAACATCCCACCCGAGGTGTTCTATTTCCTGCTGACCTCTGGCGGTTCCGCGCCGTACGGCCAGATCGGGCTCGTCTCTTTGATGAGCCCGGAGCTGGTCTCGGCGGACGAGAATGCCGCGCAGCTGTATGCCGAGAATGTGGCCGAAGTGCTCATCAACGGTCTGGCGCTGTCCGGCTGACGGGGTTGTGCATCGGGTGGCGACGGTCGCCGGGCAGCATCACGCGGTCCTCGGGCAACGCCCGCGCGGTCATCGGCCGGCTCGCGTTTCCGCGAGCTGGAGCGCCGCGGGAATGACGTCGGTGCCGAACTTCTCGAGCCGGTCGGCGGTTTCGTGCTCTGGCACGAAGTTGACCGTGTCGAACCGCGGGCTGAGAAAGACACCGAACTGCGCGGCGTTCATGGTGGCCTCCAACGACGTGATGGGGCAGGCTACGCCACGGCTGCCACCTACGTGCGGTGACGTCGGCAGTTGAGAACAGCTGCTGGGCAGTGCCCGGGGTACGGACCGGAAGAACCGAAGAAACCGAAGAACTGTTTCCGTGGGTCGGTCTTCGTG
>NZ_DASWSJ010000054.1:0-9998 GCF_036402745.1 Actinophytocola sp.
CGACGTCCTCGTCCTTGTCGGCTTCGATCGGTGTCGCCCAGTTGTTGCGAAAGGTTCCGAGCCGCCCGAGCAATCCCGGCGTCGTCCAGTCGAGGATCGCCCAGAGCTCGGAGAGGTTGTTCTCCACTGGCGTACCGGTCAGCGCCACTCGCGCCATCGCCGGAATGGTTCGCAGGGCTTTCGCAGTACCGGAGGTTGGGTTCTTCACGTGCTGCGCCTCGTCCGCGACCAGCAGCGCCCAGCGATGCGCTCCGAGCCGGGCCGCATCGCGGCGGAGAGTCCCGTACGTCGTGAGCACGAACCCTTCGTCGGCGCCTTCAAGCGATCGTCCGGATCCGTGGAAGCGGCGTACTGGCGTACCGGGAGCGAAGCGCTGGACCTCGCGCTCCCAGTTGCCGAGCAGCGAGGCAGGACAGACGACCAGCGTCGGGCCGGCAGTGTCTTCCGACTCCTGGCGATGCAGATGGAGTGAGATGAGCATGATCGTCTTGCCGAGGCCCATGTCGTCGGCGAGGCAGCCGCCGAGGCCGAGGTCGGTCATGCGGGCGAGCCAGCGCAGTCCGCGCAGCTGGTAGTCGCGCAGCGTCGCGGCGAGCGCTTCCGGTTGTGCGACAGGGGTTTCGGCGAGCCGCTCGCGCAGCCGCTCCAGCGGTGGGCTGGGCGCCACCCGGACCCACTCGCCGTCGACCTGGGCGGTGCCGGTGAGCGCGGCGCCGAGCGCGTCGATGGAGGTGAGCGGCTTGAGCACGCGTTCGCGGGCCTTGCGGGCGAGGTCCGGGTCGACGAGCGTCCACCGGTCCCGCAGCCGCACGACCGGGCGGTGTGCCTCGGCGAGCCGGTCCAGCTCGGCCTCGGTGAGCGCCTCGCCGCGGGTGGCGAGCTGCCAGTGGAAGTCCAGCAGTGACCCGGCGCCGAAGAACCCGGGTACGTCGGTGCCGGCGACGGTGGCGTGGGCGGTGACGTCGCGGGCCAGCTCCTTGGGCCAGTGGACGTCGATGCCGGCGGCCTCCAGGGCGGCGCCGCCCGGGCCGAGCAGGTCGCGCACCTCGTCGTCGCCGAGGACGAGCCGGTCGGGCACGGCGAGGTCGAGCAGCCGGGCGAGCGGCGGCCAGACCCGCGCGGCGTGCCGGACCGCGAGCATCGCGTCGGTCCGGGTCCGCTCGTCGAGGCCGGCGCCGGCCCACAGCTCGGCGGCGTCGAGGACCGTGGTGTCGCCGTGCACCTGGACGACGGCGGTGAACGAGCCGGCCGCGAAGTCACCGTCCGGGACCTCCAGGCGCAGCGACACCCGGGTGTCCCGGGCGAGGTCGGCGGCCCACGCCCGGAGCTCGGGCACCTGTCGCGGGGCCAGCGCGGTGAACGCGGGCCCGTCCTCGCCGTCGCGGGCGAGGACGTCGGCGACCGCGTCGAGGAACGCCTTCACGAGCGGCACCGCGGCGGTGCGGTCGCCCGCCTCCGGCGGCATGGCGGCCGCCAGCCGGTGCAGACGGTCCACATCGGACGGCTCGAGCGGGCCGACGCGCCAGGCGTCGTGGCCGGCGTCGGTGACCGCGGGCCGCAGCCGGCCGCGGGCCACGAGGTGCAGGGCGTCGCGCGTGGCGGCGGCCCAGAACGCGGCCGCCGGGTGGTCCTGCGGCGCGAGGAGCAGGGGCAGCGCGTCGGCGATCGGGACCCGGACAGTGCCGAGCACGACCTGGGTGTGGCGGGGCGGGTCCGCCGGCTCGACGCCGGCGGCCCACCCCCGATCCGGCACGGTCAACGGCTCAACCTCTGGTAGCGGCGGACGGACAGCGGGAAGAAGATCGCGACGATGACCAGCGGCCAGACGAGCGCCATGAGCGTCGCATGCTGCGCGATCCACGTGTCACCACCCCACCCCGGGTTGCCGAACAGCTCGCGTGCCCCGGCCACCGTCGAGGACAACGGATTCCACTCCGCGATCGTGCCCAGCCAGCCCGGCATCGTGCCCGGCGCCACGAACGTGTTGGCGAGGAAGCCGACCGGCCAGATGAGGATCTGCACCGCGGCCACGGCCTCCGGGTTCCTGACGACGAGACCGAGGTAGATGCCGAGCCACAGCAACGCGAACCGCAGCCAGACCAGCAGCCCGATCGCGGCGAGCGTCGCCTGGACCGACCCGTGCGCCTGCCAGCCGACCAGGAGCCCGCAGCCGACCATGACGACGAGCGCGGCGGCGGAGTTGAGCAGGTCGGCCCCGCAGCGGCCCACGACCACGGCCGACGGCGACATCGGCATGGACCGGAACCGGTCGGTGACCCCGCGCTGGGCGTCGGTGCTGACCGCGATCATGGTCGCCTCGAGCCCGAAGGCCATGGTCATGCCGAACATGCCGGGGAGGAGGAACTCCTTGTAGTCCCCGCCGCCCGGCACGGCCATCGCGCCGCCGAACAGGTACCCGAACATCAGCACGAGGAGGACGGGGAAGAGCAGGCCGACGATCACCGGGGTGGGTTCGCGGACCCAGTGGAGCAGGTCGCGGCGGGTCATGATCCAGCCGTCGGCGACCGCCCACCGGAGCCGGCCGCCGGGTACCGGGATGAGAGTGGTCATGCGAACGCCCCTTCGGTCGCCGGGTGGAGGTGCTGGGTGCGCGTGGTCATGCCGTCACCTCGTGCTTGCTTTCCTTTCTCTCCTCCGGGTGGTGGCCGGTCAGGTGGAGGAACACCTCGTCGAGGGTCGGCCGGCGCAGGGCGATGTCCTCCACCGCCACCCCGGACTCCCGCAGCGCGCGGGTCGCCTCGGTCAGCGCGCTCACCCGGTCCCGGACCGGGGCGCTGACCCGCCGGATGTCGGTGTCGGTCTCCGGGTCGGCGGTCGCCACCGCGCGCAGCACGGTCGCCGCGCGGGGCAGCTCGGCGGCGTCGTGCAGGACCACGTCGAGCCGGTCGCCGCCCAGCCGGGCCTTCAGCTCCGTCGGGCTGCCCTCGGCGATCACCCGGCCCTGGTCGATCACCGCGATCCGCCCGGCGAGCTGGTCGGCCTCGTCGAGGTACTGCGTGGTCAGCAGCACCGTCGTGCCCTCGGCCACCAGCACGCGGACCGCCGCCCAGACCTCGGTGCGGCCGCGGGGGTCGAGCCCGGTGGTCGGCTCGTCGAGGAACAGCACGCGGGGCGCCAGGATCAGGCTCGCGGCCAGGTCCAGGCGCCGGCGCATCCCGCCGGAGAACTGCTTGACCGCCTTGTTCCCGGTGTCGGCGAGGTCGAACTGCGCGAGCAGCGCCGTGGCCCGGGCCCGCGCCGACGCGCCGGACAGGTGGTAGAGCCGGCCGAACAGCTCCAGGTTCTGCCGCGCCGACAGGGCGTCGTCGACGGCGGCGCTCTGGCCGACCAGGCCGATGCTCGCGCGCACCCGGTCGGGCTGGCGTGCCACGTCGAAGCCGGCCACCTCCGCGCGGCCGCCGTCCGCGCGGAGCAGGGTGGTGAGGATCCGCACGGTGGTCGTCTTGCCCGCGCCGTTCGGGCCGAGCAGGCCGCAGACCGTGCCGGCCGGGACGGTCAGGCTCACCCCGTCGAGAGCGATCTTGTCGCCGTATCGCTTGCGCAACCCCTCAGTGGCGATCGCGGTCACCATCGTCCTCCAATGTCGTACGTTGTACGGAGTAGTGTCCGACAATACCGTACATCGTACGGAGAGCCTAGGATGTTACCCACGATGGCGAAGAACCAGGAGACTCACTACGGCGGCCGCGGCGACCCGGTCCGCAGCATGGCGTTGCTCTGGCGCGACGAGCAGCCACGGACCCGCGGGCCGAAGCCGGGCCTGACCGTGGACAGGATCGTGGCCGCGGCGATCGAGCTCGCCGACGCGGAGGGCCTGGCCGCCGTGTCGATGCGCCGGGTGGCCGAGCGGCTTGGCGTCGGCACGATGTCGCTCTATACCTACGTGCCGTCGAAGGCCGAGTTGGTGGACGTCATGTACGACACCGCGTGCGGCGAGGTCGAGCGCGCCGGCCCGGCCGGCGGCTGGCGCGCCCGGCTGGAGGCGATCGCCCGGGCGAACTGGGACCTCTACCGGCGGCACCCGTGGATGCTGCGGGTCATGGCGATGTCGAGGCCGCCGCTGGGCCCGAACAGCATCGCGGGCTACGACCACGACCTGCGCGCGGTGGACGGCATCGGGTTGAGCGAGCTCGAGATGGACTCGGTGGTGAACCTCGTCTCGGTGTTCGTGCAGGGCGCCGCGCGCACCGCGGTCGAGGCCGCGGCGTCGACCCGCGACACGGGCATGACGGACGAGGAGTGGTGGTCGACGTACGGCCCGCTGCTGGAGAAGGTGTTCGACGCGTCGAAGTACCCGGTGGCCGCGCGGGTGGGCGCGGTGGCGGGCGAGGTGTTCCAGTCCGCCTACGACCCGGCGCACGGCTTCCAGTTCGGCCTGGCCAGACTCCTGGACGGCATCGAGACCTTGATCGAGTCCCGCCGCCCCTGACCTCGACCTGGCGGCCGTCTGGGCTATTGCGAACTTGTCCGGTTCTTGCGAACGTCCGGCCCATGAACTCGTCGACCGCGACAACGGTCTTCCTGCCGATCGCCCTCGGGGTGATCATGCTCGGGCTCGGGCTGTCGCTGACCGTCGGCGACTTCGGGCGGGTGCTCGCCTACCCGCGGGCCGCGGCGGTCGCGCTCGGGTGTCAGATCCTCGTCCTCCCCGCGCTCTGCCTCGGGCTCGTCCTCCTCTTCGACCTCGAGCCGGCCCTCGCCGTCGGCATGATGCTGCTCGCCGCCTCGCCCGGCGGGACGACCGCGAACCTCTTCAGCCACCTCGCCCGCGGCGACGTCGCGCTCAACATCACCCTCACCGCCATCAACTCCGTCCTCGCCGTCGTGACCATGCCGGTGATCGTCAACCTCGCGCTCGACGGGTTCATGAAAGGCGAGGACGCGATCGGCCTGCAGCCGGCCAAGCTCCTGCAGGTCTTCGCGATCGTGCTCGTGCCCGTGGCCGTCGGGATGGTCGTGCGCCGGCGGAACCCTGAGCTGGCCGACCGGCTGAACCGGCCGGTCAGGATCGCCTCGGTCGTCGTCCTCGTCACGGTCATCGCGGTCGCCGTCTACCAGGAGCGCGCCAACGTCCTCGGCTACCTGCAGGCGGCCGGCCTCGTCGCGCTGATCCTGTGCGTCCTCAGCCTCGCCATCGGCTACGTCGCGCCGCGCGCCGCGCGGGTGCCTCGAGGACAGGCAGTGGCGGCCAGCTTCGAGATCGGCGTGCACAACAGCACCCTGGCCATCACGATCGCGCTCAGCCCGGCGTTGCTGAACAGCACCGAGATGGCCATCCCGCCCGCGGTCTACGGCATCCTGAGCTTCCTGCCAGCGGGTTTGCTCGCCTACGCGATGAGCCGCCGGCAGGACGAGCAGGTCGAGATACGTACCTGACCGGTCAAGACCGCGAGCGGGCTGCATCACAACCCCGTTGCGCGCCGCGCACCCGCATCCGAAATACTGACGAGTAATAAGCAAGGCTGGTACCCGTCAAGGTCGGCGGATGCGGAGGCGCTCGTGGTCGTTCGAATGTTCCTGGGGGTGTTGATCACCTTGGCGGTGCTCGGCCTCGCCGGGCGACGCGCCAAGTTCCTGTTCGACCTGATCAAGTCCGGCCAGCCGGTGGATCGCTTCGACCACGTCCGCAGCCGGCTGTGGGCGCAGGTCAAAGAGGTCTTCGGGCAGCGCAAGCTGCTCAAGTGGTCGATCCCCGGGGCCGCGCACGCGTTCACGTTCTGGGGTTTCGTCATCCTCGCCTCGGTCTACCTCGAGGCCTACGGCACCCTGTTCGACTACGACTTCCACATCCCGTTCATCGGGCGGTGGGCGATCCTGGGCTTCCTGCAGGACTTCATCGCGGTCATGGTGGTCATCTCGCTCGCCGCGTTCGCGATCATCCGCATCCGGCAGGCGCCGGAACGCAAGCAACGCGCGTCCCGGTTCTACGGCTCGCACACCGGCGGCGCCTGGCTGATCCTGTTCATGATCTTCAACGTGATCTGGACGATGTTCCTGTTCCGCGGCGCGTCCGCGGCGCTCGGGAACCTGCCCTACGACTCCGGCGCGTGGGTCTCGCTCGGCGTCGGCAACCTGCTGGAGCCGTTGGGGCACACGCCGAACGAGTGGATCGAGTCCGTCGCCCTCCTGCTGCACATCGGCGTGATGCTCTCGTTCACGATCATCATCCTGCACTCGAAGCACCTGCACGTGTTCATCGCGCCGATCAACGTCTCGACCAAGCGGCTGCCCGACGCCCTCGGCCCGCTGCTGCCGATGGAGTCCAACGGCGAGCCGATCGACTTCGAGGACCCGGGCGACGACGACGTGTTCGGCCGCGGCAAGATCGAGGACTTCACCTGGAAGGGCATGCTCGACTTCGCCACGTGCACCGAGTGCGGGCGCTGTCAGAGCCAGTGCCCGGCGTGGAACACGGGCAAGCCGCTGTCGCCCAAGCTCGTGATCATGGACCTGCGCGACCACCTGTTCGCGAAGGCGCCGTACCTCATCGGCGGCCAGGAGATGCCCGACCACAGCAACGTCGACGTGCTGGAGCTCGCCGAGGGCAACGGGCACCACGTCCCCGAGTCCGGCTTCGCCCGGGTGCCGGCGGACAGCCCCGCGCAGGCCACCCGCCCGCTCGTCGGCACGGCCGAGGTCGGCGGCGTCATCGACCCGGACGTGCTGTGGTCCTGCACCACCTGCGGCGCGTGCGTCGACCAGTGCCCGGTGGACATCGAGCACGTCGACCACATCGTCGACATGCGCCGCTACCAGGTGATGATCGAGTCGGAGTTCCCGTCCGAGCTCGGCACGCTGTTCCGCAACCTGGAGAACAAGGGCAACCCCTGGGGCCAGAACAACTCCGAGCGGATGGACTGGGCCAAGGGCCTCGACTTCGAGGTGCCGGTGTTCGGTGCTGACGGAGCTGGCGAGCTCGCGGACGACGTCGAGTACCTCTACTGGATCGGCTGCGCGGGCGCGTTCGACGACAACGCCAAGAAGACCGTGCGGGCCACCGCCGAGCTGCTGCACATCGCGGGCGTGAAGTACGTCGTGCTGGGCAAGGAGGAGACCTGCACCGGTGACCCGGCGCGCCGCTCGGGCAACGAGTTCCTCTTCCAGATGATGGCCCAGCAGACCGCGGAGATGCTCAACTCCGTGTTCGAGGGCCGTGAGCCGGTGCGCCGCAAGATCGTCACCACCTGCCCGCACTGCATGAACACCCTCGGCCGCGAGTACCCGCAGCTGGAGGGCATGATCCCCGCGTTCGAGGGAACCAGCGGCCACTACGAGGTCCTGCACCACACGCAGCTGCTCAACAAGCTCGTGCGCGAGGGCAGGCTCACCCCGGTCAAGCCCGCCGACGGCGGCGCGCCGGTGACCTACCACGACCCCTGCTACCTGGGCCGGCACAACAAGGTCTACGAGCCGCCGCGCGAGCTGGTCGGCGCGACCGGCGCCACGCTCACCGAGATGCCGCGGCACGCCGACCGGTCGCTGTGCTGCGGCGCGGGTGGCGCCCGGATGTGGATGGAAGAGAACATCGGCAAGCGCATCAACCTGGAGCGGGTCGACGAGGCGATCGACACCAACACCAAGGAGGTCGTGACCGGCTGCCCGTTCTGCCGGGTCATGATCACCGACGGCCTGGTGCAGCGGCAGAGCGAGGACAAGGGCACGGACATGCAGGTCCGGGACGTGTCGCAGATGCTGCTGGAGTCGGTCAAGCGCGGGCTGCCCAGCGAGCCGAAGGCCCCCACGGGCAGCTGAGCAGGACTCTAGCCGGATTCGTCCGCGACGCGGTCCGGCCTGCGCACACTGGTGCGGTGACTCCCGTCCCGGAACGACCCGTGACACCGCCGGTCAAGCTCGACCGGGTGGTGATCAGGTTCGCGGGCGACTCCGGTGACGGCATGCAGCTCACGGGTGACCGGTTCACCTCCGAGGCGGCGGCGTTCGGCAACGACCTGGCCACGCTGCCGAACTTCCCGGCGGAGATCCGGGCTCCCGCGGGCACGCTGCCCGGGGTGTCCAGCTTCCAGCTGCACTTCGCCGACTACGACATCCTCACGCCGGGCGATCGGCCGGACGTGCTGGTGGCGATGAACCCGGCGGCGCTCAAGGCCAACGTCGACGACGTGCCCGCGGGCGGCACGATCATCGTGAACACCGACGAGTTCGCCAAGCGCGCGCTGGCCAAGGTCGGCTATGCGGCCAACCCGCTGGAGGACGACTCGCTGGCGCGCTACCAGGTGTTGCCGGTGCGGATGGCGACGCTCACCCAGGGCGCGCTCAAGGACACGGGCCTGTCGAAGAAGGATGCCGAGCGCTGCAAGAACATGTTCGCGCTGGGCCTGCTGTCGTGGATGTACCACCGGCCCACCGAGCGCACGGAGGCGTTCCTGCGTGAGAAGTTCGCCCGCAAGCCCGACATCGCCGAGGCGAACGTGCTGGCGTTCCGGGCGGGCTGGAACTACGGCGAGACCACCGAGGCGTTCGCCACGACCTACGAGGTGGCGCCGGCGCGTGACTTCCCGCCGGGGAACTACCGGCAGATCACCGGGAACGCCGCGCTGGCCTACGGGATCGTCGCGGCCGGCCAGTGCTCGGGGCTGCCGGTGTTCCTGGGCAGCTACCCGATCACGCCCGCGTCGGACATCCTGCACGAGCTGTCGAAGCACAAGAACTTCGGCATCACGACCATGCAGGCGGAGGACGAGATCGCCGGTGTCGGTGCGGCGCTGGGTGCGGCCTACGGCGGTTCGCTGGGTGTGACGACGACGTCGGGGCCGGGTATCGCGCTCAAGTCGGAGACCATCGGCCTCGCCGTGATGACCGAGCTGCCGCTGGTCGTGATCGACGTGCAGCGGGGTGGCCCGTCGACCGGGTTGCCGACGAAGACCGAGCAGGCAGACCTGCTGCAGGCGATGTTCGGCCGCAACGGCGAGTCGCCGGTGCCGATCGTCGCGCCGCTGTCCCCCGGGGACTGCTTCGACGCCGCGCTGGAGGCGGCCCGGATCGCGCTGACCTACCGGACGCCGGTGCTGCTGCTGTCCGACGGCGCCATCGCCAACGGCTCCGAGCCCTGGCTGATCCCGGACGCCGGCGCGCTGCCCGACCTGCGGGTGGCGTTCGCCTCCGAGCCGAACGGCGAGGACGGCGAGCACTGGCCCTACAAGCGGGACCCGGAGACGCTCGCCCGCGAGTGGGCGATCCCCGGCACGCCTGGCCTGCAGCACCGGATCGGCGGGCTGGAGAAGGCCGACGGGCGGGGCGAGATCTCCTACGACCCGGACAACCACGACCGCATGGTCCACCTGCGTCAGGCCAAAGTGGACGGTGTGCGGGTGCCGGACCTCGTCGTGGACGACCCGTCCGGCCGCGCGGACGTGCTGGTGCTGGGCTGGGGCTCGACCTTCGGTCCGATCGGCGCCGCGTGCCGGGCGGTGCGCCGGCGCGGCCGGCGGGTTGCGCACGCGCAGCTGCGCCACCTGAACCCGTTCCCGGCGAACCTGGGGAAGGTGCTCCGGTCCTACGAGCGGGTGGTGGTGCCGGAGATGAACCTGGGCCAGCTGGCGATGCTCGTGCGGGCGAGGTTTCTGGTGGACGCGGTGTCGCACCCGAAGGTCGCCGGCGTGCCGTTCATGGAGGAGGAGCTCGCCGAGGTGCTGCTGCGTCACGTCGGTGAGACGGGGACCAGGCTTGCGGAGGCGGCATGACGACCATCGATCTGGGGCTGCCGGAGTTGGGTGGGTTGGCTGGTGTGCCGGGTTCGGATGAGGCGCAGCGGGCGAAGGATTTCAAGTCGGATCAGGAGGTCCGGTGGTGTCCCGGCTGCGGTGACTACGTCGTTCTGAATGCGATGCAGGGGTTTCTGCCGTCGTTGGGGTTGAAACGGGAGAACATCGTGTTCGTCTCGGGGATCGGGTGTTCGTCGCGGTTCCCGTACTACATGAACACCTACGGGATGCATTCCATCCATGGTCGGGCGCCGG
>NZ_DASWSJ010000055.1:0-16408 GCF_036402745.1 Actinophytocola sp.
CCAGGAGATCTCGGCCGGCGTGCTGGACGGCGTCCGCCGCGCCCTGGCCGGCAAACCGCCGGCGGTGCACCAGGTCGGAGAGTTCCGCCCGGTGCACCGCTGACCGCGGCTACTTGATCTTCAGGTCCCGCCAGCCGGTCCCGTCCCGGGAGAACTGGAACGCGTCCCACGGCTTGCCCGGCGGCCATGCCAGGTACCCGATCCGGGCCGCGTGCAGGTCGAGATGCTCACCGAAGGGCGCCGGCTCCTCGTCGCCCTCCCTCGCCGATGTCCCTGAGCAGCGCGTAGGCAGTCAGTACCAGGCTGCGGTAGCTCTCCTGGTACAGCTGCGCGAACCATTCCCCACTGGCCACTGATCGCTCCTGTCCGGCTTACTTACCGTGCAAGAGTCACGAGTCGAACGCCAGGTTCCCGGGCAAACTCTCGAGGCCGCTGACCGGCCGGGTCAGCGCAGCGCGCCGGCCGGCCGGACCTCCCAGATGGTCCACAGTGGACGGTAGCCCTGTCGGGGCCAGAACACCGAGGCCAGCGGGTTGGGCGGGTTGTAGTACAGGAACGTGCCGGCCGCACCCAGCCGCGCCAGCTCGCCGTGCGCCACGGCCATCAGCCGGGTGCCCACCCCGGTGCCCCGCTCCTCGGGCCGCACCGACACGCAGTTCACGTACCCCCACCGGCCGGCCGGCAGCCGGGTGGCGGTGACCGTGCCGGGGCCGACGTCGAGGATCCGGCAGTGCGCGAGGCCCACCGGCACCCCGTCCCGCTCGGCGAGCCACACCGGGTCGCCCTGGTCCAGGTGCCGGGTCAGCGCCGCCCGCTTGACCGTCCGCGCGTCCGGCCGGTCCACCGCGGCGCCGACCAGCGCCGAGTAGGCCAGCTCGGCCAGCTCCAGGTCCAGCGCGACGTCCAGGTCCCGCACGCTCGCCAGCCGGATCGTGGGGTCGGCCGTGGCGTGCGGGACCGCGCCGTCCCGCCGCACGGCCAGGCTCGACAGCGGCGCGAAACCGTGCGCCAGCAACGGCTTGCTCGCCTCCGTGTCCCGGCTCGGCCAGGTGACCAGGCACGCCGAGTCCGTGCCGTGCGTGCCACGCTCGAGCACCCGGCGAAGCTCCCGCAGCAACGCGTCCATGCCCGCCCCGCCCGTCGCGCCGAGCAGCGGGTGCAGTTCCCACACCTCGCGCGCGGACCACAGCGTCGGCGCGGTGCCGGCCTCGAACCGGTTGCGCACGAGCACCCCGGCCACCCGCTCGCCGTCGGGCAGCGCCGCGGTGAGCACGTCCCCGTCCGGCGGCGCGGCGGCGGCCGGCAGCAGCGGGTCGACCTGCTCGAACCGGGTGGTCTGGGCCTGCAGCAGAGCGCCGGCGACGCTCATGCCACGCGCCGGCACTGGAAGATCGCCGTGCCGGGGAACAGCGCGCCCCGCAGCGGGCTCCACTGCCCCCACTCCTCGGTGAGCTCGTCCGGCCAGGTGGGCTCGACGAGGTCGAGCAGCGTGAGCCCGGCGCCGGTGAGCGCGTGCACGAAGTCGCCCAGCGTGCGGTGGTGCTCGACGTAGGTGGCCCGGCCCTCGGCGTCGACCTCCACGTACGGGGTGCGATCGAAGTACGAGCCGGTGACGTGCAACCCGTTCGGGCCGGGGTCGTCGGGGAAGATCCACCGCATCGGATGGGTCACCGCGAACACCCACGCGCCGCCCGGCCGCAGCACCCGGGCCACCTCGCGGAACACCGCGGCCACGTCGGCCACGAACGGCACCGCGCCGAACGCCGAGCAGGCGATGTCGAACGAGCCGGTCGCGAACGGCAGGCGCTCGGCGTTGGCCCGTACGAGCGGCACGTCGATGCCGGTGGCCTCGCCCGCCGCGGCCGCGTAGCGCAGCATGCCGGCCGACAGGTCGAGCCCGACGACCCGCGCGCCCCGCGCGGACAGCCACCGGGCGCACGGCGCGGACCCGCAGCCGACCTCGAGCACGTCCCGGCCGGCGACGTCGCCGAGCAGGTGCGCGTCGGCCTCCCGGAGCCGCTCCGGGCACCACACGAAGTCGGCCACGCCGAGGAACTCGCCGTGCTCGACGTGGTAGTCGTCGGCGTCGGCGTCCCACCACGCGCTGTTCGCGGCGACCGACTCGGCCGACGTGGCCTCCCGGCGCTCGCTGCCGACGGTGCCGAGCACCCGTTCCGCGGCCCGCGCAGGCGGCGACTCGGTAACATTCGGACCGGCGTCCGGATCACCGGTGGGCAGCGTCGACATGCGTTCCCCCTCGTACGCGCGGCGTCGCGAGCAGCTTCGCACCTTTGCTCACGTGCGCGGACGACCCACCCAGGTTTGCCCGGCCGTCGCGGGGCCGCGTAGGATACCGCTGCGCAGTGGTTTCGCGCTGCCGTCTGTTCATCTTGCGGGAATCAGATCCGGTTGCGCGGCGTTGGCGGTGTCGTACACACCCGTTCGGTCCGTCGGCGAACTATGCCGCCGCGCACCGACAACTGCAAATCCTGCCCATCTCTCAACTAATCCATACCGGAGCCACCTAGCCAATGTCCACCGACACCACCACTGTCCCGGCTGACACCGCGCCGAAGCAGCAGGTCGCCGTTAACGACGTCGGGACGGGGGAGGATTTCCTCGCCGCCATCGACAAGACCATCAAGTACTTCAACGATGGTGACATCGTCGAGGGCACCATCGTCAAGGTCGATCGGGACGAGGTCCTGCTCGACATCGGCTACAAGACCGAGGGTGTCATTCCCTCGCGCGAGTTGTCGATCAAGCATGACGTCGACCCGAACGAGGTCGTCAAGGTCGGTGACGAGGTCGAGGCTCTCGTTCTCCAGAAGGAGGACAAAGAGGGTCGGCTGATCCTGTCCAAGAAGCGTGCGCAGTACGAGCGCGCGTGGGGCACGATCGAGGCGCTCAAGGAGTCCGACGAGCCGGTCAAGGGCACGGTCATCGAGGTGGTCAAGGGTGGTCTGATTCTCGACATCGGGCTGCGTGGCTTCCTGCCCGCGTCCCTGGTCGAGATGCGCCGGGTGCGCGACCTGCAGCCGTACGTCGGCCGCGAGCTCGAGGCCAAGATCATCGAGCTGGACAAGAACCGCAACAACGTCGTTCTGTCCCGCCGCGCCTGGCTCGAGCAGACCCAGTCCGAGGTGCGCAGCGAGTTCCTCAACCAGCTGCAGCGCGGCCAGGTCCGCAAGGGTGTCGTGTCCTCGATCGTCAACTTCGGTGCGTTCGTGGACCTGGGCGGCGTCGACGGTCTGGTGCACGTCTCCGAGCTGTCCTGGAAGCACATCGACCACCCGTCCGAGGTCGTCGAGGTGGGCCAGGAGGTCACCGTCGAGGTGCTCGACGTCGACATGGAGCGCGAGCGCGTGTCCCTGTCGCTGAAGGCCACCCAGGAAGACCCGTGGCGCCAGTTCGCCCGCACCCACGCCATTGGTCAGATCGTGCCGGGCAAGGTCACCAAGCTGGTTCCGTTCGGTGCGTTCGTCCGGGTGGACGAGGGCATCGAGGGCCTGGTCCACATCTCCGAGCTGGCCGAGCGCCACGTGGAGATCCCGGAGCAGGTCGTGCAGGTCGGCAACGACGTCATGGTCAAGGTCATCGACATCGACCTCGAGCGTCGGCGCATCTCGCTCTCGCTCAAGCAGGCCAACGAGGGCGTCACGCCGGACACCGAGTTCGACCCGACGCAGTACGGCATGGCGGCGGAGTACGACAACGAGGGCAACTACATCTACCCCGAAGGCTTCGACCCCGACACCCAGGAGTGGCAGGAAGGGTTCGACACGCAGCGGGAGGAGTGGGAGCGCCAGTACGCCGAGGCCCACACTCGCTACGAGCAGCACATGAAGCAGGTCGTCAAGGCGGCCGAGGCCGAGGCTGCCGCCGAGACCGAGGGTGTTGCCGAGGCAGGCGAGACGACCGGCGAGGGTGCCTACTCCTCGTCCGGTGGCGGTGGTGAGGCGCAGAAGAAGAGCGGCGGCACTCTCGCCAGCGACGAGCAGCTCGCGGCACTGCGCGAGAAGCTCTCCGGCGGCGTCTGAGCTTCCTGAGACCGATTCGAGGGCCCCGTCGTTACCGGCGGGGCCCTCGTTTTCGCTTACCGTGAACCGGTGCGCGCGCTGGTTCTGGTTGCGGTGGCGGTTCTGGTGTCCGCCTGCGCCGGCGCGACCGAGCCGATGACCGATCCCGAGGTGCCGCTGTTCAGCACGCCGGCGCCGCCAGGCAGCCTGGAGGGCCGCGCGGTCCCGAAGACGTGCGCCGAGGTGGCGACGTTGGAGGAGATCGGCACGATCCTCGGCACCCTCGTCACGGGCGACCCGCACCCGGTGGTCGGCGTCCCCCAGGAGAACATCGGCCGCACGGCAAGACTGGACTGCTACTACGGCGTCCCCAGAGGAAAGCCGCGCACAACGGCGACCGTCTGGATAGCCCTGGCGACGTACACGGACGCCCACTGGGCCCAACGCCGCCTGTCCAACACCGTCGACGACGAACGCGCGTCGGGTGCGAGGGTGAGCGACGTCCCGGTCGGCCCGGACAGAGGCGTGCTGCTGCGAGGCAAGACCTGGATGCTGGTAGCAGTGCGAGGCAGTACGACGGTCGTGATCACCGTGCAGCCCAACCTGGTCCGAGAGGACAGGGCAGGCGCGATGCTGGGCCAGCTAGCAGACACAGCCCTGACCCCGGGCTGACCACCGAGACCACGAAGCGGGAGTCACGCGGCGATTCGCGAGACGGAGACCGCCGGGACGCGCCCGACGACAGGTGCCCAAGCCCGCTCGACAGCCGCGGCAGCGGCCCGCCGCCGCAACCCGGCCAAACTGTGCCGAGCAGGCACCAGCGCAGTGGACCACCGGGTCCGCCGATACTCCTCAAGCGCGACAGCGACGGCGTGATACCGCAGGCAATGCACCAACCCAGGAGCCCCGAGCCGGTGCCGACCAGGCTGTGTGCCGCGTCGTCGCATCGAAATTCCTCCGTGTGGGTGACAGCTTGGCGGCAACCGTAGGCGATCACGTCACCAAATCACGGCATCCGCGGGGCGTGTCTGAGCCGATCGAGTAACGGATCGGCTACGAAGGGGGTTGATCACCCACCCTCAGCAGGCTGCCAGAATGCCGGCATGCTGCGTGTAGGCCTGACCGGCGGGATCGGCTCCGGAAAATCCACTGTGGCCGGTCGGCTCGCCGAGCACGGCGCGGTCGTCATCGACGCCGACAAGATCGCGCGGGAGGTCGTCGAGCCGGGCACCCCGGGCCTCGCGGAGATCGCCGAGGCGTTCGGGCCCGACGTCCTGACCCCGGCCGGCACGCTCGACCGGGCCGGGCTCGCGGCCAAGGTCTTCGTCGACGAGGACGCCAGGAAACGGCTCAACGGCATCGTCCACCCCAAGATCGGTGCCCGCACCGCCGAGCTCATGTCCGGCGCGGCCCAGGACGCCGTCGTCGTCCACGACGTCCCCCTGCTCGTCGAGAACAACCTCGCGCCCGCCTACCACCTCGTCATCGTCGTCGACGCGCCCCTCGAGACCCGGGTGCGGCGCGTGGTCCGCGACCGCGGCATGGCCGAGCAGGACGCCCGCGCGCGGATCGCCGCCCAGGCCGACGAGGCCGCCCGCCGCGCGGCCGCCGACGTGTGGCTCGACAACGGCGGAACCGTCGACCAGGTCCTCGCCGACGTCGACGCCCTGTGGGCCGACCGGCTGGTGCGCTACGAGGCCAACATCCGGCTGGGCAACGTCAACCGCTACGGCGGCCCCCGCCTGGCCCCGCCCGACCCGACCTGGCCCGTCCAGGCCCAGCGCCTGGTCGCCCGCATCCGGCTGGCGGTCGGCAACCTCGACCAGCGCGTCGACCACATCGGCTCCACGGCCATCCCCGGCATGCCGGCCAAGGACGTGCTCGACCTCCAGCTCACCGTCGCCTCGCTGGCCGAGGCCGACGCGCTCGCCGAGCCCCTCGCCGCCGCCGGCTTCCCGCGCCTGCCGCACGTCGACCGGGACAACCCCAAGGCCTACCCGCCCGACCAGGCACAGTGGCACAAGCGGTTCCACATGTCCGCCGACCCCGGCCGGCTCGCGAACCTGCACGTCCGGGTGGAGGGCAGCCCCGGCTGGCGGCTGGCCCTGCTGATGCGGGACTGGCTGCGTGCCGACGAGAACGCGCACGCGGAGTACAGGGCACTCAAGCAGGAGCTGTCGGAGCGCTACGCGGCCGACGACGATGCCGAGAACTACGCCGAGGCCAAGGAGCCCTGGTTCGACCAGGTCGCGGTCCGCGCGGAGGAGTGGGCCCGCGGCACCGGCTGGACGCCGTAGCTCAGCCGCCCCGGGTGTGCATCTCCAGGTGCGGGTTCGACTTCAGCGTGGCCAGCGGGATGAACGGCATCCGGTCGCGCTCGGCGAGCCGCTCGACGGCCCCACGGTCCTCGCGCGCCTCCCACTTGCCGGTGATCAGCGACCGCATCTCCTCGAACGACGCGCCGTCGCGCAGCGGGTCGCGCAGGTTGGTGCCCTCGACGGCGTAGAGGCAGCGGAACCACATGCCGTCCGCGGTGAGCCGGCTGCGGTCGCACGTGGCGCAGAACGGCTGAGTGGTGGACGAGACGATGCCGAACGTGGTCCCGTCCGGCAGCTCGAACCGGTCGGCGGGGGCGGCGTCGGTGTTGCGCAGCGGGGTGATCGTGCCGTAGTGCTCACCGAGCCGGGCCAGCATGTCGGCGCGGGACAGCACCAGGTCCGGCGACCACGTGGTGGCGCCGCCGACGTCCATGTACTCGATGAAGCGGACCTCCGCCGGCACCGTCCGGCCGAACTCGATGAGGTCGACCAGCTCGTCGTCGTTGACGCCGCGCATGGCCACCGTGTCGATCTTGGTGCCGGTGAACCCGGCCGGCGCGATCGAGGCCAGCCCGGCGAGCACCGACGAGTGCGTGCTGCGCTGCGAGAGTGTCTTGGACCGCTCGGCCCGCATCGTGTCCAGGCTGACCGTCACCCGCCCCAGACCGGCCGCACGCAGTGCCTCGACGTTGTCCGCGAGCAGCACGCCGTTGGTGGTCATCGCGAGGTCGCGCAGCCCCTTGCCGGCCAGCATCCCGACGAGGTCCGGCAGATCGCGGCGCAGCAGCGGCTCGCCGCCGGTGACCCGGACCTTGTCGACGCCGAGCGAGACGAACACGTCGGTGAGCGTCGAGATCTCCTCGAACGTCAGCAGGTCCCGCCGGGGCAGCCACACGTACTCGGCCTCGGGCATGCAGTACCGGCACCGAAGGTTGCACCTGTCGGTGACGGAGATCCGCAGGTTCCGCAGTGGCCGCCGGAAGCGGTCGACGATGGCGTTTGCCGGCACATCACCCAACGTATACGCGATCAACAGAGTCCCGCCAGCACGTCGATAGCCTGCGGAAATCGGACGGTTCGCGGCGTGGATCGACGCGCCGCACCTGCGGCGGGCGGGCCGCGAAAGGCACGTGAATGCGGAGTTGCCGCCGACGGGAGCGAATTTATCCTGGAGTGCGAAAACTCAGATAGCCCCGCTCGAACGCCGTCGCCACCGCCGCGGCCCGGTCGTTGACGCCGAGCTTGGCGTACACGTGCAGCAGGTGCGTCTTCACCGTGGCCTCGCTGATGAACAGCTGCGCGGCCGCCTCCCGGTTGGTCGACCCGCGCGCGATCAGCCCCAGCACCTCCAGCTCCCGCTGCGACAGCGGCTCCGACGCGGGCTGGCGCATCTGCCCCATGAGCCGGGTGGCGACCGCGGGGGAGAGCACCGCCTGCCCGCGTGCCGCCGCCTCGACGGCACGGAACAGCTCGTCCCGCGGCGCGTCCTTGAGCAGGTAGCCGGTGGCGCCGGCCTCGATCGCGGGCAGGACGTCGCTGTCGGTGTCGTAGGTGGTGAGCACCAGCACCCGGGACGGCACGCCCCGCTTGGCCAGCTCGGCGATGGCGGTGACGCCGTCGACGCCGGGCATCCGCAGGTCCATCAGGATCACGTCCGGCTCGAGCCGCTCGCCGGCCGCGATCGCCTCCGCGCCGTCGGCGGCCTCGCCGAGCACCTCGAACCGCGGGTCGCCGGTGAACATGCCGCGCAGCCCGTCGCGCACCACCGGGTGGTCGTCGACGATCACCAGGCTGATGGTCACTCGACACCCCCCGCCGGGATGGCCGGCACGGTCGCGGACACCGCGGTGCCGGCGCCCGGCTCCGACTCGATCTCCAGCCGCCCGGCCAGCCGCTGCACCCGCTGGCGCATGCCGGTGAGGCCGAAGCCGCCGTTCGTGGAACCGTTGGCGCGCTTGACGTTCGGCGCGAAGCCGACCCCGTCGTCCCGCACGTCGAGCGTCACCAGATCCTCCATGTAGGACAGCGTGAGACCCACCCGGCTGGCCCGGGCGTGCTTGGCCACGTTGGCCAGCGCCTCCTGCGCGGTGCGCAGCAGCGTCACCTCGACGTCCGGGTGCATCGGCCGCGCGTCGCCGGTGGTGGTGAGCACCGCGGCGACGTTGTTGACCGCCGACCACTGCTTGGTCACCTCGCCGATCGCCTCGGGCAGCCTGGCCTCCTCGAGCGCGGCGGGCTCGACCGCGTGCACGGTGCGGCGTGCCTCGGCGAGGCTGTCGCGGGCGAGCGTCGACGCGGTGTCCACGTGCCGCTGCCACACCGCGGGGCGGTCGCGGGCCTGCTCGGCGGCCTGCAGCTGGGTGATGATCCCGGCGAGGCCCTGGGCCAGCGTGTCGTGGATCTCCCGGGCCATCCGCTGCCGCTCGTCGAGCACGCCCGCCTCCCGCGCCTGCACCAGGAGCTGGGCGTGCAGCCCCGCGTTCTCCTCCAGCGCCGCCTCGAGCTTGCGGTTGGCCTCGCCGAGCTCGACCAGCGCCCGCTTCTGCTTGAGGTTGCGCTCGTGGGTCATCTCGCCGAAGAAGGAGAACGCGCCCGCCACCAGCATGTTGAACAGCACCAGGATGACCCACCCCCACCACGTCTCCCGCGTGATGGTCGCCGGGCCGCCGATCTGCGAGGTGGCCATGAGCAGGGCCGTTGCCCCGACGCCGGCGTAGCGCCACCGGCCGCTGAGGCAGTCGAACGCGTGCGCGTAGCCGAGGAAGGACAGGATCCCGTAGAACGGCGAGACGAACATCAGGCAGCCGTTGATCGCGAGGAACCCGACGAAGTAGTAGGCCATGAGCTCGCGGCGACCGCGCCACTCGGGGTGCAGCGTGTAGAACCAGGCTATCCAGCTGAGCGCCAGGATCGAGAGCCCGATCGCGAGCGGCCGGTTCAGTGCCATGCCCCAGAGCGGCTGGAGCATCGCGATCAGGGTCGAGACGCCCAGCAGGAAGTAGGGGAACACGCGGAAGAGCGCGTTCTCCTTGCGCTCCCACCGGTCGAACTCAGCGGCCAGCTCCGCCTCGGTCACGTCGTCCCCTATTCCCAGCGGAAGTACCTGGCGGCCAGCCCACCGGCCAGGAGTGTCCAGCCCAGCATGACCGCCACGTGCAGCAACTGCGGCCAGTGACCTGCGGCGGCGTCCTGCAATGATTGCACGCCGGCACCCAGCGGGGTGAAGTCGCTGATCCGCCGCAGCACCTCGGACATCCCCGCGCGTGGCACCCACAGGCCCGCGAAGAACAGCACCGGGAAGAACAGCACCGAGCCGATCGCGCCGGCACCGCGCCCACTCGGCGCGAGCGAGGCCACCAGCAAGCCCATCGTCAGCATCGACAGCACGCACAGCAGGTACACGAGGGCATAGGCCGGGACCTGCTTCGGGAGTGCCACGTCGAACCCGACCCGGCCGATCACGAGGACGACCACCATCACGATCACCGACATGACGGTGCACATCAGCAGCTGAGCACCCAGCAGCACGGACGGGCGGACCGGGGTGGTCGCCATCCGGCGCAGGATGCCCTTCTCCCGGTAGGTGGCGAACGCCTGCGGGAGGCCGTTGAGCGCCAGCATGGCGAGTGCCATCGCGATGACGACCGGCGCGTAGAGGTCGATGAACCGCAGGCCGCCGAACTCGGGACTCGGCTCGCGGAACGACGGCACCGCGCCGAGCACGATCAGCAGCAGAGGAGGGAACGCGAGCACGAAGAACACGGTCGTCGGATCGCGCAGGAACAGCTTGGACTCGGTGATCGTGAGTCGGGACAGGGTGTGCACGGGGGCTCCTCAGTTGTCGATCTTGCGGCCGGTGAGGGCGACGAACGCGTCGTCCAGCGTGGTCTGCTCGACCCGCAGGTCCGCGGCGACGACCTGGTTGCGGGCGAGCACGGAGGTGACCGCGTGCAGCAGGTTGCCGGTGCCGGTCACGACGAGCTGGCTGCCGCTGCGCTCCACCGAGGAAACCTCGAGCAGCGAGGTCAGCAGCGCGTGGTCGATGGGCGCGGAGGGCCGGAACCGCACCCGCTGCGTGTCGTCCACTGTGGACACCAGGCCGGCCGGGCTGTCGATCGCGACCACCTTGCCGGCGTCGATCACCGCGAGCCGGTCGCAGAGCCGCTCGGCCTCCTCCATGAAGTGGGTGACCAGCAGGATCGTCACGCCCCGGTTGCGGATGTCCTCGATGAGCTCCCACGCGTCCCGCCGGGCGGCCGGGTCGAGCCCGGTGGTCAGCTCGTCCAGGACGGCAACCTCGGGCGTGCCGAGCAGCGCGAGCGCGATCGACAGCCGCTGCTTCTGGCCACCGGACAGGCGGCGGAACTGGGCGTCCATCTTGTCGGTGAGCCCGAGGACCTCGAGCAGCTGCCGCCAGTCGGCGGGGTTGCGGTAGAAGGAGCTGTAGAGCTCCATCGCCTCGCGGACCTTGAGCTTGTCGGGCAGCTCGCTCTGCTGCAGCTGCGCGCCGAGGCGCTGCTTGAGCTCGCCGGTGTCGTGCTGTGGGTCGATGCCGCAGATCTCGATCGTGCCGCCGTCCGGCGAGCGCAACCCCTCGATGCACTCGACGGTGGTGGTCTTCCCGGCGCCGTTGGGGCCGAGGATGCCGAAGATCTCACCGGGCTCGACCGCGAAGGAGACGCCGTCGACCACGGTGTGCTCGCCGTAGCGCTTGACGAGCCCGTTCACCTCGATGATTGCCATGCGAGAAGCGTGCCCGCGGGAGGCGCCCGCGCGGATCGTCCGGCCGGCCAGCGTTCGGTGGGGCTCGGGTGGGTGGGTCCATCAACCGATCGGTGGACCCCCGACTCAGCCTTCCCGGTTTGGCCTCAGTACGGCGGCCAGACGTCGAAGATGTGCTTGTAGGCCAGCCAGGCGCTGAGGTCGTGCCGGAAGCGGCTGAGCTCCTCGAGGGTCTTGTGCACCGTGCAGAGGGCGAGGTCGGCGTCGCCGCCGAGCAGCACCCGCCCGGCCACCGCGGCGGCGAACTCCTCGCAGCGGACGATCCGCGCGGTGGTCCCGCCGGGCGCGGCGAGCCCGAGCAGGAGGTCGGTGGTCTTCCAGTACCGGCCGTCGCTCGAGGCCCGGACCGCGGTCAGCACGCTGGGCCCGACCTTGGCATGGCGGGAGCGCGGGCGCTGGTGGGTGAGGCGGAGGTTCAGCTCGGGGAGGAGCCAGGTGACCTCGGCGTCGTGGAAGGGATCCTCGGGGGTTGGGCACTCGGTGCGCAGCCCCCAGCGCTCGACCTGGCAGGTCCGCAGGCGCCTGTTGGTGCCGGAGGAGAGGTAGCTTCGTGACGCCGTGAAGGTGTCGACGATGTCGACGAGCTGAGGGGTGATCGTCGTGCCCACGCGTCCAGAGCGTAGTCGTCAGCATGCGGTCGGTGATGTCCGGGTTCGATTCGTTATGTCACGACTCGTAAGCGGACAGGTATCGATCTGGGGAATCTATCCCTCGATGGACGGACAGCTATTGACTCGCTGCGGTCAGTTGTTGTTCCAGGTCAGGCCGGGTTGCGCGGTCACGGGCGCGGCGACCACGTGAGGTGCACGCCGAGCGTCGCGAGCCACCCGTCGACGTCGTAGCCCGCCGCGGCGATCCCCTCCACGGCGGCGAAGGTCCGCTCGAACGCGCGCTGCGCGGTCCCGTCGTCGAGCAGGCCCGCCGAGCGCGCCGCGAGGATCTCGTCGGTGTCCAGCACGCGCAGGTCCTGGCGGTCGCGCACGAGGACGTCGAGGTACAGGTCGACCGTGCGCCACACCGGTCCGTGCTCGATGTCGATCACGTCGATGTACACGTCGTGGTCGAGCGTCTGGCCCGGATGCGCGAGCCACCGGCCGACCCGCAGCCCGTGCGCCGGCAGGAGCCACGACCGGAAGTACGCGATGTTCGGATGCCCGTCGAGCGGCCGCGCCATGTAGAGCCCGAAGTCCGTCGTCTCGTACTTGTCGACCGCCCGCACGAACCCCTTGGGGTCGGTGTTGGTCAGCCGGGGGACGTCGAACAGCTCGATCTTGGGCGGATGCACGTCGGTCATCCCAGCAGCGTCGCACGTTTCGCCGCCGCGGCGGATGTCGACCGGTTAGCCTCCCGCTCGTGTTCGGGATCATCAGGCCGTGCCGGCACCGGCTGTCGACACGGTTGCGTACGGCCTGGTGGGCGCACCTCTGCGGGCTCTGCCTCACCCTGCGCGACGAGCACGGCCAGCTCGCCCGCGCCGCCACCAACTACGACGGGCTGATCATCTCCGCGCTCGTCGACGCGCAGTCCGCGGGCGAGCCGCGCCGGGTCGCCGGGCCGTGCCCGCTGCGCGGGATGCGGACCGCCGAGGTGTCCGTCGGCGACGGCGCCAGGCTCGCCGCCGCCGCGTCGCTCGTGCTCGCCGCGGCCAAGGTGCGCGACCACGTCGACGACCGCGACGGGGCGTTCGGCCGCCGCCCGGTGGCGGGCGCCGCGCGGCTGGTGGCCGGCCGCTGGGCGAGGCAGGGTGGCGCGACCGGCGTCGCGGTCGGCTTCGACACGGCCGTCCTGCTCGACGCCGTCGCCCGGCAGGCCGAGGTCGAGAGGCGGCCCGGCGGGCTCCGCACGGTCACCGAGCCCACCGAGACGGCCACCGCGGCGGCGTGCGCGCACACCGCCGTGCTCGCCGGGCGGCCGGCGAACGTCGAGCCGCTGCGCGAGGTCGGCCGGCTCTTCGGCCGCGTCGTGCACCTGGTCGACGCGGTCGAGGACCTCGACGACGACCTCGCGCGGGGCGCGTGGAACCCGCTCACCGCCACCGGCACGTCGCTCGCCGAGGCCCGCCGGCTCTGCGACGACGCGGTGCTGGGCGTCCGCCTCGCCCTGCGCGAGTGCACGTTCCGGGACGGCGCGCTGGTGCACGCGCTGCTCGTGCACGAACTGGAGCAGGCGGTCATCCGGGCGTTCGCGCACCGGTCCCGCCGCGACGTCGAGGAGGGCGACGGCGGCGGGTGCTGGGTCCCGCGGTTCCGGGTGCCGCCGCGCCCGCGCAACGTGGTGCTCGGCTGTGGCGTGGCGCTGTACCAGTGCTGCACCTGCCAGATGTGCTGCCGCAACCCGTTCCCGGGCCCGTGGTCCGGCAAGCCGAACGAGACGTGCGACGACTGCGACTGCGGGCCGAACTGCGGCGGCGGCAAGGGCGGTGGCTGCGACTGTGACTGCGACTGTTGCGGCTGCGACTGCTGCTGACCTGGGCAAACCGTTTTTGTCGGTGGGCGGGCGTAACCTTTTTTTCGTGGCAATGGTGACGGCGAACTCCCAGTTCCGGCCCATCGGTGACATCCCGCGCACCGAGGGCAGGTTCCGCATGGTCAGTGACTACCAGCCCGCGGGCGACCAGCCCGCGGCCATCGAACAGCTCGAGCGGCGGCTCGAGGCCGGCGAGAAGGACGTGGTGCTGCTGGGCGCCACGGGCACCGGCAAGTCGGCCACCACCGCCTGGCTCATCGAGCGGTTACAGCGCCCCACTCTGCTCATCGCGCCCAACAAGACGCTCGCCGCCCAGCTGGCCAACGAGCTGCGCGAGTTCTTCCCGCAGAACGCGGTCGAGTACTTCGTCAGCTACTACGACTACTACCAGCCCGAGGCGTACGTCCCGCAGACCGACACCTACATCGAGAAGGACTCGTCGGTCAACGAGGACGTCGAGCGGCTGCGGCACTCCTCCACGTGGAGCCTGCTGGCCCGCCGCGACGTCATCGTGGTCGCGTCGGTGTCCTGCATCTACGGCCTGGGCAGCCCGCAGGAGTACCTCGACCGCACCATCGCGCTCGAGGTCGGCCAGGAGGTCGAGCGCGACGTGTTGCTGCGCGCGCTGGTCGACACCCAGTACACCCGCAACGACGTGGCGTTCAGCCGCGGCACGTTCCGGGTGCGCGGCGACACCGTCGAGATCATCCCGGCCTACGAGGAGCTGGCCGTACGGATCGAGTTCTTCGGCGACGAGATCGAGGCGCTCTACTACCTCCACCCGCTCACCGGCGACATCATCAAGCAGGTCGAGACGATGCGCATCTCGCCGGCCACGCACTACGTGGCGGGGCCGGAGCGGATGGAGCGCGCCATCCACAACATCGAGGCCGAGCTCGAGCAGCAGCTCGCCACCATGGAGAAGCAGGGCAAGCTGCTGGAGGCCCAGCGGCTGCGCATGCGTACGGCGTACGACATCGAGATGATGCGCCAGGTCGGGTTCTGCTCCGGCATCGAGAACTACTCGCGGCACATCGACCACCGCGGGCCCGGCACCGCGCCGGCCACGCTGCTCGACTACTTCCCCGAGGACTTCCTGCTGGTCATCGACGAGTCCCACGTCACCGTGCCGCAGGTCGGCGGCATGTACGAGGGCGACATGTCGCGCAAGCGCACGCTCGTCGAGCACGGCTTCCGGTTGCCCAGCGCCATGGACAACAGGCCGCTCACCTGGGAGGAGTTCCAGGACCGCATCGGCCAGACGGTGTACCTGTCGGCCACCCCGGGCCCGTACGAGATGGGCCAGACCGGCGGCGAGTTCGTCGAGCAGGTCATCCGGCCCACCGGTCTCATCGACCCCGAGGTCATCGTCAAGCCCACCGAGGGCCAGATCGACGATCTCGTGCACGAGATCAGGATCCGCGCCGAGCGCGACGAGCGGGTCCTGGTCACCACGCTCACCAAGAAGATGTCCGAGGACCTCACCGACTACCTGCTCGAGTTGGGTGTCCGGGTGCGCTACCTGCACTCCGAGGTCGACACCCTCCGCCGGGTCGAGCTGCTGCGCCAGCTGCGGCTGGGCGAGTTCGACGTGCTCGTGGGCATCAACCTGCTGCGCGAGGGCCTGGACCTGCCCGAGGTGTCGCTGGTGTCCATTCTCGACGCCGACAAGGAGGGCTTCCTCCGGTCCGGCACCAGCCTCATCCAGACGATCGGCCGCGCCGCTCGTAACGTGTCGGGCCAGGTCCACATGTACGCGGACAAGATCACCGACTCGATGAAGCACGCCATCGACGAGACCAACCGCAGGCGCGCCAAGCAGATCGCGTACAACGAGGAGCGGGGCCTGGATCCCCAGCCCCTACGCAAGAAGATCGCCGACATCCTGGACCGCGTCTACCACGAGGCAGAGGATTCCGACGCCGAGTCCGTCCCGATCGGCGGCTCGGGCCGCAACGCCTCCCGTGGCCGCCGCGCCGCGGGCGAGCCGGGCGGCCGGTCGTCGGGGGTGTACGTGAAGGAGAACGTCGGGTCGATGGCCCGCTCGGAGCTGGCGGACCTCGTTCAGCAGTTGACGGACCAGATGATGAACGCCGCCCGGGACCTGCAGTTCGAGCTGGCGGGCCGGCTGCGCGACGAGATCGCGGACCTGAAGAAGGAGCTGCGGGGGATGGACGCTGCTGGCGTGAAGTGACCTGTCTCCGGTCGGTCTGAGGTTTGGCCCGGGCCGGGCGGGTGGGGGCACGCTCGGGTTGGACCGGTGGGTTCCGGTTTCGTGGGCGGGTTCGGGTTGGGTTGGTGGACGGGTGGTTTCGGTTTCGGCCGCCGGTTCCGTCTTGGTTCGGTTGCCGTCGACCTGCCTCGTTCGGCTGGTTCCACCGGTTCGGCCTGACTCGCTTGCCAGTTCGGTCCGATCATCGGCGCGGCGGCATCGTCATCGAGATTCGGCTCACTGGTCTGACTTCCGCCCCGATCAGGACCTCCGGTTTGGCTAGGCCCGCGCACCTCGCGTCGCACTCACCTCGCGCACCGCGCGACCCGCGCACCCGCGCGACCCGCGCACCGGGCGGCTCGCCAGTCCTCAGCTGGCTTGCGCGCCCTGTCAAACTTCACCGCACCCGGCAGACGCCGCAAGCCCGCGTAACCCACCCCCGCAGTCAGTACCGGTCGAGTGTCGGCGGTCGGGCGGGTGTGCCGGAGCGGCCCAGTGTGCGGTCGTAGACCTCCTGCCAGGTGCCGTCGTCGATGGCTGCCTGCAGTAGGTCGTTGAGCTTGTCGCGCAGCGGTTTGTCGTCGTGGGGGAGGCCTATGCCGTAGGCGAAC
>NZ_DASWSJ010000056.1:0-13150 GCF_036402745.1 Actinophytocola sp.
CGGCTGATCCGGCCACAGGCAGGCGCGCAACCATCGGGCGTCATCCGCGTCGGTCACGTCGACCGGATCGAGGTCGACGCCGACCCGGGCGACGACCTCGGGCATCGCCCGCGTCGGGATGGGCCGGTCTCCCACGATCGAAGCCGACAGCCGCACGGGAGATGACGGGTCGCCCAGCGATTGTCCGTTGCTGTACGTGATGCCGACGCGATCGACACTGAGATTGAGCCCAGCCGAGCAACCCACGTCGATCAGCCCAACCGCGTTCGCGCCTACCCGGCGCGCCGCTTCGGCGATGGCCGGATACAGCACGGCGCAGCGTCCGGTCTCGTTGGTCCGCGTCTGCCGGCGCACGGCGCTGGCCACGACCGAGTCGGTCATTCGCAGCAGCGTGTCGATCGCCGCGCCAGCGGCGGCGTCGCCGTCCGCAGCGGCATAGGCCGCGGCAAGCGCCGGGGCGCGTCCGGCGAGGGCGAGGTCGTGCAGCGCGGCGAGGATCACCGTGGGGTGCCGCTTGCGCGCCGGCGCCGCCTCGATGGCGCGCAGCGCCTCGTCGGACTCGCTCAGGGCGACGGCGACGCGCTCGTACAGCGGCGATGTTTCGGCGGCGTCGACCTCACCGAAGTGCCGGTACACCTGAGCGAGGGTGCGCGCCCTCCCCACGGGTGCGGCGCTTCCTGCGGTTGGCCCTGGCATCCCGACGATTCTAGCTACGGGAAACGACAACCCCCGGCCCTTCACCTGGCACAAGAGCGCCGAGGAGATCCTCGGCCGACTCGCCGGCTACTGCCGCTCCCTCAACGAACAGCGAGCGCTCCGACCTCTCGAACCGCCAGCCACCGTGCGGCGGCACCCGGGTCAGCCGGTACGCAGCGCGTCGGTCGGGGACAGGTGGGCGGCGCGGAGGGCCGGGTACAGGCCGGCAATCGTGCCGATCGCCGCGGCGGTGGCCAGGCCGGCGCCGACCGCGGTGGGTGGTATCAGCGGTTGCCAGCCGCGGTAGAGGGCCAGGGCGTAGGTGGTCGCGGCGCCGAGGAGCACGCCGACGGCGCCGCCGGCCACGCCGAGCAGTAGTGACTCGACCAGAAACTGGCCGGCCACGTGCCGGCGCGCGGCGCCGAGGGCTCGACGCAGGCCTATCTCGGTTCTGCGTTCGAGTACCGAGATGACCATCATGTTGGCGATGCCGACGCCGCCGACGAGCAGGGCGACGGCGCCGAGGCCGAGGAGCAGGGCGGTGCCCGAGTCGGCCACGGCCAGCCGGGCGGACAGCGCGTCCGATGGCCGGCTGACCGTGACGTCGCCCGGGGTCTGCGGGCTGGTGGCGCGGGCGAGCAGGCCGCCGACCTCGGCGGTGCGGTCGGTCTGGGCCCGGACGTAGATACGGCTGGGGTGCCCGTCGTAGCCGAAGTCCTGCGCCGCGGTCGCGAAACCGATGAGCGCGGAGCGGTCCACCTCGGGGGTCAGCTCGAACGGGTTGAGGATGCCGATGACGGTGTACCAGTGGCCACCGAGCTGGATGCGGGGGGTGCCGGACAGGTCGGCGATGCCGAGCTTCTCGGCGGCGGTGTGCCCGAGCACGGTGACCGGGTACCGGCTGGTCGCCTCGGTGAGGAAGCTGCCGCGCGCCACCTGTCCATCCAAAGTAGACAGAAGGGAGGTGTCGGCGGCGCGTACCGACAGCCCGCCCGTGCCGAACGGAGGTGCGAGGTCGGACCGGCGTACCCGGACGGCGTCGAGGTCGGCGCTGGGCGCGCTGGACAGCACCCCGTCGGTGCGGCCGACGGCGGCCGCGGCCGTCAACGGCAGCGGCCGCTCGTCGCCGGAGATGCTTTCCCCGGTGGCGACGGTGAGCAGGTTGGTGCCCAGCCGGTCGATGCGGGCGAGCAGGTCGGCCTGGCTGGAGCGGGTGATGCCCAGGACCGAGACGATGGCCGCGATGCCGATGGCGACACCGAGCATGGACAACGCGGTGCGGGTCCGGCGGGTGCGCAGCCCGACGGTGGCCACGGGCAGCAGGTCGGCGGGGCGCAGCCGGGACAGGGGGGTCATGCACGGCTCCCGGTGTCGTGTTCGATGCGCCCGTCGCGCATCTCGATGCGCCGGCGGGCGGCGGCGGCCACCTCCGCGCTGTGGGTGATGACGACGATGGTGGTGCCGTCGGCGTTGAGTTGGCGCAGCAGCGCGAGGATGTCCGCGCCGGTGGCCGAGTCGAGGTTGCCGGTGGGTTCGTCGGCGAAGACGATGGGTGGCCGGCCGACGAGGGCGCGGGCGATGGCGACCCGCTGCTGTTCGCCGCCGGAGAGCTGCCGCGCCTTGTGGTGGGGCCGGTGCGACAGACCGACCCGTTCCAGTGCCCCGGCCGCGGCGTCCCGCCGTCGTGCGGCGGGTACGCCGCGGTAGAGCAGTCCGGTCGCGACGTTGTCGAGCGCGCTGAGGTGGTCGAGCAGGTGGAACTGTTGGAACACCACGCCGAGGCGGTAGGCCCGCAGCCCGGACAGCCGGCGGTCGGAGAGGTTCTCGATCGGCTGGTCGGCGATGCGTACCGAGCCGGACGTCGGCCGGTCCAGCCCGGTGGCCAGGTTGAGCAGGGTGGTCTTGCCCGAGCCGGAAGGGCCGACGACGGCGACCAGCTCTCCACTGTGGACGGTGAGGGTGACGCCGCGGATCGACTGGACGGGTGGGCTTCCCGGGTAGACCTTGCTCGCGTCGCGCAGTTCCAGTACGGGGTTCATGTGGCGGGCACCCGCACCCGTTGGCCGACGGTCAGGTCGCCGGTCACCTCGACCGTGCCGGCGGTGGTGTCGAACAGACCTGGCTCGACCTGGACGTTCCGGCCGGACTCCAGCCGGACCTGGTAGCCGCCGCCGGGCCGGGCGAGCAGTGCGGTCGCCGGGACCATCAGGACGTTCTCGTGCGTCTGGGTGGTGATGTCCACCTGGGCGGGCGCCTGGTCGAGGTCCGCGGCGCCGGCCGGCAGCGTGACGCTGATCGTCACCGGGAGCGTGGCCGGCGGGGACGCCGACCCGCCGCCCGACGACGTGTCCTCGGTGGCCACCCGGCCGATCCGGGTGACGGTTCCGGGCACCGGCGACAGGTCGGTCAGCGAGACGATCACCTGGTCGCCCACGTGCACCAGGTGCTGCCGCTCGGCGGTGACCTGCGCGGTGACCACCCGGGCGGTGGAGGTCGCCGACAGCACCGGTTCGTTCGGCCCGACCGAGGTACCGGCCACGGCCTGCGCCTGGCTCACCCGCAGCGCGCCGGCCGCGAACACCACCTGCCCCTGCGACAGCGCGCCCGTGCGCTGGGCGGCCGGTAGCCCCCACGCGGCCTGCCACCGGCGGATCGCCGCCGCGGTCGCGGCGGTGAACCGCTCGTCGACGGTGAGCTGCTGGCTGCCGGCCATGCGGAGCGCGATCAGGTTCTCCTCCAACTGCCGCACATCCGGACCGTCGGACATGCCGGCGGCGAACTCCCGGTAGGCCGGCGTGGCGCCGTAGAGCAGTCGGACCGGTTGGTTCGCCACCGCGTAGAGGCTGCCGCCCCGGCTGACCGTTGCACCCTGCTCGGCCACCGCGGTCAACACACCGGGTGCCCCCTGGTGGACCACTGAGTACGAGCCGTCGAAACCCAGCGTGCCGCCCAACGACACGCGTGCGGTCACCGTGCCCCGGGTGACCGCGGCGGTACCGGTCCGCACCGGCACCGTGGCGCTGTCCACGGCGCTGGGCCGCGCGGCCACGGCAAACCAGACGGCGCTCACCGCCGCGCCCACCACGGCCATCGCCAAAACAACACCGACCGTGCGCCGCAGACCGCGGCCGCGGCGCGGCGCGGCGACGCCGCTCATTCCGGCGACTCCTCGATCGGCCCGTCGTAGTACTTCTGGCAGGCCCGCTGGGCGTTCTGGTACAAGTCGGACTTGACGTCGATCGACGTGCCGGCGAGCGGGATGGTGCCGTCCGCCCTCGGGTCGGGCCAGTCCGGAATCCCGTTCTCCCGCACACACCGGGAGAACCGCTCTATCTTCGGGATGTCCTCGGCCGGCACCGGTGCGCGGCTCAGGGTCCCCTCCGGCAGACGGTCCACAATGGACTGACAGTTCGCGGGAATGTCGGGCGCCGCAGGCGTTCCCTGCTGGCCGTCGGGTATGACGAACGGCACATTGAGCCTGCCGTCCTGGACGGTTGCCTCGCCGATGGTCAGGCCGTGGTCGCGCAGGCACTGCGCGTACTCCCGGCCGATGTCCAGGATCTGCTCGTCGCTCATCGTCTCGGCAGACGCGGAGGTGGATTTCGACGGGTTGCCGCCGCCCGAGCCACAGCCGGCGAGCACCGTGAGCAGGACGCTCGCCGCCCCGTACCGAAGAAGTTTCCTCATGCCCCGATCGTGGCGCCGGGCCGGGCCGGTGTCGTCTGCGCACGATCCGATCTTCACCGCGGGAGATACGAGCCTGCTCCTACGCCGGGGTACGAGCAGAGTCTGATGTGCCCAGCGGGACCGCTGCCTACGATCGAGCCATGCCCCGCGCCACCGACCTGCGTCGCTTGCTTCTCGCCGGGCGCAGCTACCTGCTCCATGCGGCGGTGGCGCTCGTCCTGGTATTCCTCTCCGCCCCGCGCGTGACACCGGCGGAGTCGGCTGTGGCCGGCCACGTGGTGCAGGTGTGGTGGATCTTCAGTGCCGTGCTGGTCGCCAGTCTGCTCATCCAGCACCGCTGGCCGCTGCTGGCGCTCGTGCTGGCCACCATCGGCGCCACGGCGCACCAGCTCGCCTTCGACTCGCCCGGTTCGCGGGTCGAGTTCCCCACGCTGCTCGAGCTCGCCGTGCCGATCACGCTCTACACCCTGGCCAGCCGCGCCCGCTCGCGCCGGATCTCCATGGCCGCCCTCGCGGTCATCCTGGTCGTCGAGCTCGCGGTCAACATCATCAACCCGATGATCGCCGATGCTCAGGCGCCCCCGTCGCCGCGAGTGGCCGCCGGCGCGACGACGTCGACGAAGGGTTCCCAGCAGGCGGAGGGTGCGCGGCCCACTGCGCCCATGGCGAGCTTTTCGGAGATCGAGGGGAAGTTCGTCAGACCGGGGTTGAGTGTGCTGCTCGCTGTGGCGCTCGCCTTCGCGCTGGGTGACGGCCAACGCACCCGCAGGGCGCACCTGCGAACCCTGCAACAGCGCGCCGCCGACCTGGAACGCGAGCAGCACCAACGCGTCGAGCTGGCCACCGCCGCCGAACGCGCCCGGCTCAGCCGCGAGCTGCACGACGTGACCGCGCACAGCCTGTCGATGATCGTCGCGCAGGCCCAGGCCGCGATGGCCGCCCAACGTCGGCACCCCGAACGCAGCACCCAGGCCATGCGCGAGGTCATCGCCGTCGGCCGGGATTCGCTCTCCGAGATGCGCCGCCTCGTCGGCGCGTTCGGCGCCGGCCCGGACCAGGGCCTCGCCCCGCCACGAGGAATCGTCGCGCTCCCCGCTCTGGCCGACCGGGTCCGGGCCGCCGGCACCCCGGTCCACCTCGACGTCGACGGCGAACCGGGGAACCTGCCGGCCGTGGTGGACCTGTCCGCTTACCGGATCGTGCAGGAGGCCCTCACCAACACCCTCAAACACGCCGGCGCCGGCGCCCAGGCCAGGGTCCGCCTGGCCGTTCATGCCGAGTACGTGGACGTCGAGGTCACCGACGACGGCGCCGGCAACCGCGCCTGTTCGCCGGCCGACCACGGCAACGGACTGCGCGGCATCGCCGAACGAGTGAACCTGCTCGGCGGCGCGCTGACGGTCGGGCCCGAGCCGGACGGCGGCTTCACCGTCCGGGCACGGCTACCCATCGCGCCCACGGACCGCCCGCAACCCGAACCGATCGGCGTCCACGCGTGAGCGCCGCCGCCGGGCGTATCCGCGTCGTGCTCGTCGACGACCAGGAACTGCTGCGTACCGCGTTCCGCATCATCTTCGACGAGACCGACGACCTTGACGTCGTCGGCGAGGCCCCCGACGGCGCGACCGCCGTGACGGTGGTCGCGCGCACCCGGCCGGACGTGGTCCTGATGGACGTACGCATGCCGGGCATGGACGGCGTCGAGGCCACCCGGCGCATCCGCGCGCTGCCCGGTGACCCGCCACCCCGGGTCCTCATCCTGACCACCTTCGATCTCGACGAGTACGTGTACGCGGCGCTGCGGGCCGGCGCCAGCGGCTTCCTCCTCAAGGACGCGCTCACCGACGACCTGCTCTCCGCCGTGCGAGCCGTGGCCTGCGGCGAGGCCGTCACCGCGCCCAGCATCACCCGCCGCCTCATCGCCCACTTCCTCGGCAGCACACCGATCCCGGCACATCGGTCCGAGCGGCTGGCCGCGCTCACCGCGCGCGAGCGCGAGGTGCTCACCCTGATCGGCCGCGGTCGATCGAACGGCGAGATCGCGCAGGACCTGCACCTGTCCCCCGGCACGGTGCGGACCCACATCGGGCGGGTCTTCGCGAAGCTCGCCCTACGCGACCGCGTGCAGGCGGTGATCCTCGCCTACGAGTGCGGCCTGGTCCCGTACGGCGAGCAGTGACGGCTCTGGCGGCTCACCAGCTCGATCGAGTGTTCCAAGTGGACTGTCCTACGGGGTGCTCGAGTGGCGTCCCGCCGAGTTGCCCCGTGGCTAGGTGGGGGTGGCGGTGCCGAGGATGTGGCTGGACGTCGGCGTGTTGAGGTCGGGGAACCGGAAGCGGTCGAGCCGGTCGAGGGTGAAGCCGGCCTGTTCGATGGCGGTCGCGGTGTCGCGGCCGGTGTGGCAGCCGCCGGCGAGGTAGGGCCAGAAGGTGGCGTCCATGAGCCGTTGGACGCGGGCCATGCCGGTGGTGTCGGCCCTGACGTGTTCCAGGAAGCGGAACTGCCCGGCCGGCTTGAGCACGCGGCGGATCTCCCGGAACGCGCGGCCAGTGTCGCCGATGGAACACAGCACGAGCGCGCAGACGACGGCGTCGGCGCTGGCGTCCTCGGCGGGAAGGCGTTCTGCCAGGCCGTCGACGACCTCGACGGGCACCGGTGCCTCGCCGGCCGCGGTGTCGGCGGTCCGGCGCAGCCGGGGCTCGGGTTCCACGGCGAGGACCCGGGTGACGGTGGGTGGGTAGTGGGCGAAGTTGGCGCCGCTGCCGGCGCCGATCTCGATCACCTCGCCGGTGAGTCCGGCGAGCAGGGCGGCCCGGTGCCGGTCCATGCCGCCGCGTTCCATGGCGCGCGCCATGCTGGGGTAGAGCCGGGCGAAGATCGGGTGGTGCACGGACATACCGCTCACCATGCCACCGGGACAACCACAGCCGGAAACGACACGTCGGCATGACCGCATCGGACCTCCCCGGCGGCAACGGCAACGGCTTCCCGCTGGCATATGACTGTCGGGCCTCGATGGTCCCGTGAGCGGTAGGCCGACCGCGGCGGTGCTGGCGTTGATCATCGCCTGGTGGTGCTGGACAGGACCGGCACCGTGACGACCGGCCGGATGTCCCTTGTGGACGCTCAGGTCGCCGAAGGGGTGGCGGTGGACGAGGTGCTGCGGCTCGCCGGGGCGCTGGAGAACGCCTCGGGCATCCGATCGCCCAGGCGGTCGCCCGCGGCGCGGAGGAGAAGGTCGGCGCGCTGCCTGCCGTCGAGGGCTTCGGTGTTCGTGGTGAGCAACAGCCTGCGCGGGTTCCGCGGCACCACCACGGGCACCCCGTCCGCCAGCACGGCGGAGAGCCCGCGCAAGGAGCCGGTCGCCGTCCGGTAACCGTCCCGCAGCCGGGTGCCTGCCAGCCGACGCCGGCCGGCAGGCACCCGGCTTTCGGGTCGGCCGCTACGCCAGCATCGCCTGCATCTCGCTGATCTCCGCCTCCTGGGCGTCGATGATCTGCTGCGCCAGTGCCTTGGCCTCGGCGTTGCCGCCCTTCGCCAGCTCGGTCTTGGCCATGTCCACGGCACCCTGGTGATGCTTGATCATCATCTGGACCCAGAGGCGGTCGAAATCGGCCCCCGACGCGTGCTCGAGCTGCTGCATCTCCGCGTCGGTCATCATCCCCGGCCCAGCCATGCCACCGTGATCCATGCCCGGCATGCTCGGCTCCGTCGGGGCGCCCCACCGGTCGAGCATCTCGGTCAGCTGCCGGATCTCCGGAGCCTGTGCGCCTTCGATCCGGGTGGCGAGGTCCTTCACCTTGGGGTCGGTGGCGCGCTCGCCGGCCATCTTCGCCATGTCGACCGCCTGCTGATGGTGCGGGATCATCGCCTGCGCGAAGGCGATGTCCTGCTCGTTGTGCTCGGTCTGCCCGGCGCTGCCGGGCGAGGTGGACGTCGTGTCCTGGTTGTGGTTCATGCCCGGCGTGTCGTTACTGCCGCCGCAGCCGGTTGCCACCGCGATGATCGCGGCCGCGCTCGCTCCGATCAGAAACGTCCTCATGAATGTCTGTCCTCTGCACGTCTTTTTGACAGGGATATCCCACTGCGTACTCAGTTGGTGACGCTGTGTGATCCCCTATATGCGCAACAGGCAGACGGAGGTGAGGAGGGATCGTCCGGCCCGCCGTGGTGGTCGCCAGAGCCGCGCGGCGACCACCCGCGGTCCGCCGAACGGCGCCAGGCCGGCGCCCCCGGTCGCCATCAGCAGCCAGGCCAGCAATACGAACCCACCGGCCGCGCCCATGATCGCCAGGCACAGATGCATCAGGTCATGGCCGGCGCCCGACGCGGGACCGGCGGGCGAGTGGATCTCCGGCAGCTCCGCCGGCGTGGTGGCGGTCGTGGGCATAACGGCGGCGGTATGCGCCGAGTCGTGCGACATCGTGTGAGGTGCGAGCGGGACATGGTGCATGCCGACCACGGCGAGGGCGAGGGCGCACAGCAGCAACCACTGCTGCACCCGCATGGCGGCACCCGCACGCATGCCTGCCACGGTAGCGGAGCGACCGTGGGTCAGCGTGGCGGCCGCAGACCGTCCAGGACCACGGTCACGAGCCGGTGGACGGCAGCCTTGGACGGCGCGGTGCTGGCGGCGTTGAGGGCGTGGAGGCAGTAGGCGGCGAGCTCGTCGGGTGGGACGTCGTCGCGCAGACCGCCGGTCTCGGCGGACTCGGTGAGCAGGTCGCGGATCAGGTCCTGGACGTGCCTCTGTGCACCGGCGATGTGTTCGTCGCGATGGAGGAAGGCGGCGAGCTCGGTGCCGTGGTCGTGGTGGCGGTGGTGCCGGACGCGCTGCTGGTGGATGTGGGCGTAGGCGGTGAGCACTGCCTCGAGCCGCTTGTCGCTGTCGCCGGCCTGGTCGCGGACCTGGGCGAGTAGCTCGAGGTGGTTGCCGACCTGCCGGTCGTGCCAGGCCAGCACGATCGACTCGACATCGGGAAAGTACTTGTACAGCGTCGCGCGGCCGATGCCCGTCTTCTCGGCGATCTGGGACATGGTGACCGACAGCAGGCCGTGCTCGGCGGCCAGCGCCGCGGTGGTGTCCAGGATCGCGTCCCGCACCTCCCGGCGATGCGCGTCGATCGTGTCGTTCCAGAGCTTCGGCACCACTCGATGATACGCACCGACCCCGTCGATACATTCTGTATTGACAGAGACACAGTGTCTCGATAAATTCCGGGCATGACCGCACCAGACGATCTGTACGTCACGCCACCGCCGTGGGACATCGGCCGTCCGCAACCGGCGTTCCGGGCCCTCGCCGATGCGGGCGCCTTCCAGGGGCGGGTGCTCGACGTCGGCTGCGGGACCGGTGAGCACACCCTGCTGGCCGCCGGCCTCGGCCTGGCCGCCACGGGTGTCGACCTCGCGACGACGGCCCTGGCCACCGCCCAGCACAAGGCCCGCGACCGCGACCGCCCGGCCAGGTTCCTGCACCACGACGCCCGCGACCTGACCGAGCTGGGGGAGTCGTTCGACACCGTGCTCGACTGCGGGCTGTTCCACATCTTCACCGGCGCCGACCGTGCCGCGTTCGTCACGAGTCTTCGGTCCGTGCTCACACCCGGCGGCCGCTACTTCATGCTCTGTTTCAGCGACGAGCAGCCGGGCGACGGGTGGCCACGGGTACACCGGGTCGCGCGAAGCGAGATCACGGCCGCCTTCGCCGAAGGATGGCGGATCGACTCGATCGAGCCGGCGACGATCGACATCACCACCGACCCGGCCGGCATCCAGGCCTGGCTCGTCGCCGCGACAGCATGCTGACCGCCGAGGCTCACGTCCCGACGGAGCGCGCGTCCCGCTACCTCGTCCAGCTCTGCCGACACGCCAGCCAGCTGGGCCAGCACCGACCGCGTCTCCACGTCAGGGACGACACGCACGCGCCCCCGGCGGTGCAGCACGTCGAATGGTCCGACACGCACGGGACCGTCAGGTTGAACCGGGGCCAGTGGACGTTGGAGGCAACGCAGGACACGCTGACGCTGCGCGCCGAAGCAACCAGCGAAACAGAGCTGCGACGAATTCAGGACCTCCTCGCGGGACGCCTCGAAAAGATCGGCGGGCGCGACCACCTGACGGTGACCTGGCAGCGACCCGACGCGCCACCGGGTCAACCCGGCGACGCCGAGCAGTCGAGCGACCCGTCCCCCACGGAAATGCCGCAGCGCGGCCAGAACACCACCAAAGGACAACGGTCCCTCGCCGCGCGGTGGTCCCTCGTGGCGGTCGTCGTGCTGTTCGTCGCCATCCACCTGGGACTCGGCGGCGCCGCGCTCGCCGCCTCGTCCTGGACGGTCTGGACCGCCCTCGGCCTCGTGGCGGTCCTCGTCCTCAAGATCGCCGGCCTGCGGCTGCTCGCCACTCGTCGCCGTCGGCCGTCACAGCGGTGATGGGGGAGTGGTGGCGTAGATCCGCACCGGAAGCGCGCCTGTGATTCCATCACCACATCGCGTTCGTATTTCACGTTCAGTGGTCAAATCGGCACTTTGAGTCAACGGGCTCGGTATGGTGTGGAACGTGATCACCACCGCCGTTGACCGCTCAGGCCCCCGCGGCCGGGTAGCGGTCGGTCTGATCGCGGTGCTGGCTTTGCTCGGCGCGGTGTTGTGTTGCGACGCGAACCTGGCCGGCGCGCACGCGTCTTCGACGACGATCGGTTCCGCGGCGGTCGTGCCGCACCTCGACGGGGACTCCGCGGTGGTTCATGACCACGCTGGGGACGTGGTGGCGGATGGGCACAGCGCACCTGGCAAGCACGACGATCACCCGTGTGAACCGAACGGCGCGGAGGTGCCGGGCGTGGGGCCCGCACCGGTTCCGGGTCCGGTTTTCTTCGCCGAGCCGGTGGCCTCGGTGCCGTCGGAGACCGTCCCGGGCGCCGTCACACCGCGCGTTGGCGGCGTCGGCGCCTTGCGCGATCCCCCCGGCGCCCGGTCGCTGGTGTTGATGTGCGTGTCTCGACGCTGACAGGTCGCCGACGCGCGCCCGAACATTGTTGCTCCCGCTACGGATCCGCCTCCCACGCAAGCGTTGGGGGGCGCTCCGAGCCGTCCGTGTGGGGCTGGTTCGTGGTGCGTTCGGCTCGACGCTGACCGTCGTTTCGTCGTAGCACTCCAGGTGAAGAGGTCTTCGATGTCTGTTCCTTCTCGTGTTCGGTCCACGCACCTCAGGGCGGTGGGTGCTGTCGAGCAGGCGGTGCCGTCCTCTGCGCGGTTGGTGCTCACGTCGGCCGCCGCGCCATGCCATACCCCGGCGGGGGTGGTGGGCAACACGCCGGTGTTGTGGATCGATGAGCCGTTCACCGCCGATGGCCGGGGTTTCTGGGCGAAGTTGGAGGGCCACAACCCCGGCGGGATCAAGGACCGGCCCGCCCTGCACATGCTCGAACGCGCCCGCGAGCGGGGTGATGTGGCGGTGGGGGCGCCGATCGTGGAGTCCACCAGCGGCACTCTCGGGCTCGGTCTGGCGCTGGCCGGGATCGTGTACGGGCACCCGGTCACGCTGGTCACCGATCCGGGCATGGAGCCGATGATGGTGCACATGCTGAGCGCCTACGGCGCCGATGTCGACGTCGTCAGCGAGCCCGACCCCGTCGGCGGATGGCAGGAGGCGCGGCGGCGTCGGGTGCGGGACCTGCTCGACGCCGAACCCGGCGCGTGGTGTCCCGACCAGTACCACAACCCTGACAACGTAGCCGCTTACGAGCCGCTGGCGATGGAGTTGGTGGCGCAGCTGGGGCGGGTGGACGTACTGGTGACCAGCGTGGGCACCGGTGGGCATTCGGCCGGGGTGAGCCGGTCGCTGCGCCGGTTCTGCCCCCGGTTGCGGGTGGTGGGCGTGGACACCACGGGCTCGACGATCTTCGGTCAGCCCGCCGGGCCGCGGTTGATGCGCGGGCTGGGCAGCAGCATCTATCCGCGCAACGTGGACTACCGAGCCTTCGGCGAGGTGCACTGGGTCACCGCGCCGGAGGCGGTGTGGACGTGCCGGGAGTTGGCCGCGCACCACTACGCCAGCGGCGGGTGGAGCGTGGGCGCGGTCGGCCTGGTCGCCGGGTGGCTGGCGCGCACACTGCCGCCGGAGACCCGGATCGCGGCGATCTTCCCCGACGGGCCGCAGCGGTACTTCGACACCGTCTACAACGACGCGTACTGCCGTGCCCACAACCTGTTGGACCGCGCTCCGGCCGAGCAGCCCGTGCGCATCACCCACTCCGGGGAGCGCATCGTGGACCGGTGGACCCGGTGCACCACGGTGACCGACCCGGTGACCGACCCGCGCCTGGCGCACCTGCGGGCCTGGCGATGACCGGCACCTGGCGGCAGCTGCGGTCGCTACCCGGCAGCGTGCAACTGTTGGTGGTCAACCAGTTCGGCATCAATCTCGGCTTCTACATGCTCATGCCGTACCTGGCCAACCATCTGTCGAACGGGCTGGGCATGGCCGCCTGGACCGTCGGGCTGGTGCTGGGCGTGCGCACGCTCAGCCAGCAGGGCCTGTTCCTGCTCGGGGGCACGCTGGCCGACCGGCTGGGGTACAAACCGACGATCATCGCGGGATGCGCGCTGCGTACGGTGGGCTTCGCCCTGCTGGGTCTGGTCGACACCCTGCCGGCCCTGCTGGTGGCGTCGGCGGCGACCGGTCTGGCGGGGGCGTTGTTCAACCCGGCGGTGCGTGCTTACGTCGCCGCCGACGCCGGGCCACGGCGGGTGGAGGCGTTCGC